>NZ_CP136758.1:0-300000 GCF_032930845.1 Parvularcula sp. LCG005
AAAGCGTATGAGCAGAACCCGTACCGAGCCCGACATCTCTCCGATCGAGCGCGCCGCCGCCGGTGTCCGCTTTGTGCTGGTTCGAGCCGGTGCCGCGTCACTGGTCCTGTTGGGCCTGTTCCTGCTGTTGAGCATCGCCACCCATTCGGTCTCAGACCCCAGCCTCTCCACGGCGACGGGCCGGACGGCCATTTCCAACTGGGGCGGTGGTGCCGGGGCAGTGCTGTCTGATCTCCTGTTACAGTCGCTTGGCGGCGCAAGCCTTCTCCTCCCCATCGTCCCGATGATGTGGGGATGGTCGAACTTCCGATGGGGCCCGCCTGATGAGACGAGCCTGACCGCATGGCTGAAAGGCGCGGCCTGGCTGGGCGGTGTCTTGGCGATGGCCGGCTTTGCCGCTGAGTTGCCCCGCGCGGCCGCCTGGCCTTTCGTGGTGGATATGGGCGGCCTTCTCGGCGGCGCTGTCGCCGGGCTCGTCGAGACCCCGTTCCGGCTGCTGGGCCTTCCGTTTCCCAACGTCTTTGCTGCCGTCGTTCTGTTGCCGCTGGCCTTTGTCCTGACGGGCCGCGCCGCGGGGATCAGCCGTGATCATGTGGAAGCCGGGCTTGATGCCTTCTTCTGGTGCTATGATTGGGCGGCTGATGTCGTGACCGAGAAATATCGCGCCCTGACCAAGTCGCGGAAGGCCAAGCCCGCCCGCGTCGAGCCGAAGCTGACGACACCAAAACTGGCGCCACCAAAAGCGCAGCCTGAAGAGGATGCGACGGCCGATGCGTTTGCGCCCGCCGCGGCTGAGGACGACTGGGACACATCTGAATACGTCGATGACGACGGCGTCATCCATGATCTGGATGAGGACGAAGAAGCGACCGCCCCCCGCAAGATTATCCGCGAGGTGCGCAAGGTCCAGATGCGTCGTCCGATCAGTGATGATCAGCCCATGTTCGACAGCGAGAATTATGTCTTCCCGCCGCTCAGCCTGCTCAAAGCGCCCAAAGTCAACGACACCCAGGACATCTCCGATGAAGAGCTGGAAGAGCGTGCGCGCATGCTCGAAACCGTGCTCGCGGACTTCAAGGTCAATGGCGAGATCATCAATGTGCGCCCCGGCCCTGTCGTCACGCTCTATGAACTTGAGCCTGCCGCCGGGGTGAAATCATCCCGCGTCATTGGTCTTGCTGACGACATTGCCCGGTCCATGTCCGCCATTGCCTGCCGCGTTGCGGTCGTTCCCGGGCGGAATGCCATCGGGATCGAACTGCCCAATGACAATCGCGAATTCGTGCTGTTCCAGGAGATGCTGGCCACGGAAGATTTTGCCGGGGCCAAGGGTCTGACCCTTGCGCTGGGTAAAGATATCGGCGGGGAGCCACAATTTGCCGACCTTGCGAAGATGCCTCACCTCCTGATCGCGGGGACCACCGGTTCGGGTAAATCCGTGGGGATCAACACCATGATCCTCAGCCTTCTGTTCCGCCTGCCGCCTGACAAGTGCAAGCTGATCATGGTCGACCCCAAAATGCTGGAGCTGTCAGTCTACGAAGGCATCCCGCATCTTCTCTCTCCCGTCGTGACCGATCCGCGCAAGGCCGTCGTGGCCCTCAAATGGACGGTGCGGGAGATGGAAGAGCGCTACCGCATGATGTCGAAAATCGGCGTGCGCAATATCCACGGCTTCAATGAGCGGGTCGAGGACGCCAATGAGCGCGGCGAAGAACTGACCCGCAAGGTCCACTCAGGCTACGATTCCGAGACCGGCGATCCGATCTACGAGGAAGAGGTGCTGGACTACGAGGCCATGCCGTACATCGTCGTCGTGATCGACGAGGTCGCGGACCTCATGATGGTGGCAGGCAAGGACATCGAAGCGATGGTCCAGCGCCTGGCGCAAATGGCGCGGGCCGCCGGCATCCACCTTATCATGGCAACCCAGCGGCCATCGGTGGATGTGATTACCGGGACGATCAAGGCAAACTTCCCCACACGGATTTCATTCCAGGTCACATCGAAAATCGACTCTCGCACTATTCTGGGTGAGCAGGGGGCCGAACAGCTCTTGGGCATGGGCGACATGCTCTATATGGCCGGGGGCGGACGGATTACCCGCGTACACGGCGCGTTTGTGTCTGATGATGAAGTCGAAAAGATCGTCGCCCACCTCAAGAAGCAGGGCAAGCCGGACTATATTCAGGAAGTCACTGAAGGCGGTGATGACGAAGACGGCGGCGCAGCGGCGATGCTGGGCCTTGATGTCGGCGGCAATACCTCATCGGGGGATGCGCTGTATGATCAGGCGGTGGCGATCGTGGCACGGGACCGGAAGGCATCGACCAGCTATATCCAGCGGCGGCTGCAAATTGGCTATAACCGCGCGGCTACAATCATCGAGCGTCTGGAAGAGGACGGGGTCATCTCGCCCGCCAACCACGCCGGCAAGCGTGATATCCTGATCGGCGAAGACGCGGCCTAGCGCTTCTTCGCGATTACGAAGAGGGCGGCGCCTTTCTTGGGCAGCCACGCATCCACGATGTCAAAGCCCGCGCGTTTCAGACTTTGGATCAGGTCATCTTTCTTCAGGTAACGGACGGTCGGCGCCTTGCCGATAAGCTGCATGATGGGAATGATCACGCGAAATAGCGGCATCTCATCGCCAAGACATGTGGTGCTAGACACAAAATAACCGCCTGTCTTGAGAAGACGCCCCACCTGCTCAATTGTGCGGTCCGCATCACCCATGAGATGGAGAATGCTCAGGCCCAGAACCATGTCATAGGTTCCGACCGACTCGCTCAGGTCATCCAGCGTTGCCTGCTGAAAGGTGACATTCGTGACGCCCGCCTCAGCCGCCCGCTGTCGGCCAAATTCGACCATGGATTCCGAAATGTCCGTTGCCAGAATGTGACGAACCTTCGGGCCATGGCGGACCGCCGTCATGCCCGTGCCGCAACCGAACTCAAGGACATCCATGTCGGGCGTCATCAATGCCTGTGTACGGCGAATCTTTTCATCGTAGACGGATTGATCACCGATCGGCTGGCGAAAATATTTGGGTGCAATCTTGTCCCAGAATTTGGTGTCTTTTGATGTCGCTGCCACGCCGATCCCCCGTTTGTTGAAGCGAAGAGATGGGGACTGGATCTGATATGTCCAGTCTGACGCTGCGTCTGTAACCGTGTGTCGCAAAGGTGCGGCGGAAAAATGACGGACCAAACCGTAATATCCAAGGCCGTTTCCGGCGTCATTCATTGCGCCTATATGTTGACTGTCGGAAACGGGGATACCCAGAATGTCAGTCTTGTTTGCCTCAATCGCCTTTGTCTTTGCGCAGGAAGTGACCGTGCCGCAGACCGCCGTTGCGCCGCCGCCCCCGCAGGTCCGTGCGGAACAGGCGCCTATGGATGGCCCGGTCGCTTTTGCCGATCTGACAGATGAGCAGGTTTTCGAGAAGGCGGCCGACGCCCTTGAGAATATCAAATCGATGCGCGCGACCTTTGTCCAATTCTCGCCGTCAGGCGCGGAAATGACGGGCACGGTCAGCCTCAGCCGTCCAGGACGTCTGCGCTTTGACTATGATGAGCCGGTCCCCCAACTCATCGTGGCGACAGGCGGCATTGTTTATGTTCATGATTCTGAACTGGAAACCACGGACACCTATCCGGTTGGCGAAACGCCGCTGCAGTTTCTGCTCAGCAAACGGATCAGTCGTGATGAAGCCCGTGTGACCAATATCTTCCGCAGTGAAGATGGCGTCGCGGTGATGTTGCAGTCGCGCGATGAGGAATTGCAGGGCGAACTGGGCCTTGTCTTCGGTGCACCTGACATGACGTTGAAGGAATGGGCCGTGTTCGAGCCGACCGGCGATGTGACACGGGTTGCATTGAAAGATGTGGAAATGGATGTCCGACTGCCGGGCCGTCTTTTCCGGGCACCGGATGCCGGCGGGACCTTCCTGCGCGATAATTAAGCTTTGGTCGTTTAACGCGACGTAACAAGCGTCGACCAACCGCCGGGGCTAAATCTGGCGCGTGCGGTGCCCTGACCCCTCAGCCCGGTCGCCCCTGCCCCCCGTTAGGCGACCTTTCGGCACCGCACATATTTCCCCGCAGATGACTTGCTCAAAGCCCGGTCGCAGCGCATCTGTCAGCCATGACAGACGATGATGATTTCCCCGAGATTGATGACGACACATACGCCCAACTCGAGCGCGAAGCGCCGGTCCTTTCGCGCCTGAAACGATTTGCTGATGGGCTCGACCGCGCCTCTTGGTTCTCCCATCTGGGGGAGGCCCCGACACTGAAGGTCCGTGCCGCGGCGATTGCCTATGTAGAGGCGTTGGGGTTTCCGGACGCGCAGCTCGCGATCCTGCCCACCTGGGAAGATGCGGCCGGATCCGCCGAAACCAATGACTGGGCCAGCGCCCCTTGGGAGGCAGAAGAGCTGGCGCGGGCCGACCTGACCGGCAGGGCGCTGGAGATCGTGTCTCAGGAAGCGCTCGAGATTGGTCTGGCGATGGTGGCGCAGCAGGTGGGCAAGTCCGCCAAGGACGCCATGGAGGAACAGGCCTCCCTTTGGGACGTGGTCGATGAAAGCGATCAGCGTCTGGCCGTTGGCGCGGCCGCACAGGCGGCGCATGGCATGGGCCTGCTGCTCATCGCGGCGGCAGCGGACCCGGATATTGACGTGACCGAACATCCTTTCGCTACCAAAATGAGACTTTTCGAGCTTGGTCGCTGGCCCGTTTCGGTGATCGGCGGCACATTCAACGTCTTCTAGTCGGCTGCCGCTGTGCATTTGGGTTCATCTGTCTGGTGAACCATGGCGCATTATGGTGGCCAAACGGCAACGGTTCTGCCGATTCGACTTCTTGGCGTGGGCGCAATTGCTGTGGTAGGGTTAAGACAAGGTTGATGACGGGGTGCTGCGCCTGACCGGTTGGCGGAGCAGAAAAGGGGACCATCCATGGCCAGCATTTTGAACAAGATCGCGGCAGCTTTTTCGTCGCCTCTCGGCCTGTTCGTTCTGACCATGGCCATGTTGGCAGTGACGGCACTGCTGCTGTGGGCCTTCTGGCGCAAGAATGATGTGCAGACGAGTTCCACGGTCGCGCAGGAAGGTCCTCTGCCGACGGCCAAGCCGCCGCTTCTCTCCCCCAACATGTTCACTGCCGGTTCAACGACGCTTGAGCCGCGCGAAATGCTGATCCGCAACGGCCTCCTCACCGCGATGGCGGTGATTGCCGTGATGGTGGTCTGGCAATTGGCGACGCACCGCCCTGTGATCGTTGAGCAGTATGATGATGTCTATGCTGACGCCACGTATGACGATGACGTGATGGTGGTGACGGCCGCGTCCCTGCCGGCGGTGCCAAGCTATCACGGCTTTGATGTCTCGCGGCTTGTCTGTGATGAAGGCATTCTGCCAGCAAGCTATGGCACGTCCTATCGTCTGTGCTCACCGACCCAGGCGGCCCAGCTTGATATCATCAGCTTCGCCAGAGAAGGCACAGCCCTTCTTGATCCGTCATGGACAAATTCGGCTGGCGCCACCGTTTCGGCAGCGAACCAGGCCACGCCATTCCGGCTCGATGACACTGTAGAGATGGTGCCTGCTGCGGGCTCCAACCTTGGTGATTATGACGCCTTCATCGCCATCGGTCTGAGTGACGATGCATCCAGTGATGAAAGCGCCAGCCATCAAGCGGCCGCCGATCGCGGCTTTGCCGTGGGCCGCTTCGTCCTCGACAGCCTGCGCGGCGATGTTGAGGCCGATTGCACCAGCAACGCGACGGTCTATGCGCTTTCTGTCGCGGCACCGGCTGAGACGATGGGCGATCTGACCCGTCTGCAACCGGTCCTTGTCGGCGTGAAATTCGATGGGCGCTTCAACGTGGAAGATCGCGATGCGGATGCTCTGATCGATGACTTCATTCGCTCTCAGGGCGCACGGATCACAGGCTATAATCTTCGCGACTATTCAGGTGTCCGCAAGCTGTTCAGTGAAAAGGCCTGCAATCGCGCGCTTTGAGCCCGTGAGCCTATGGCCTTTGGCGTGACAGGTGCCGCCGGGTCGGCTAGGTCCGCGCCATGCGATTGACAACCTGGAACATCAATTCCGTCCGCCTGCGTATCGGTCTGGTCGAAGACTTTCTAAAAAGTGTTCGTCCAGATATCTTGTGCCTTCAGGAAACGAAGTGTCAGGACGATCAGTTTCCCGCCAAGGCTTTTACGAAGCTTGGCTATGTGCACCAGGCCATTCACGGACAGAAGGGCTATCACGGCGTTGCGATCGTCTCAAAGCTCCCCTTCGCCGCGACGGATAAATGCCGCTATTGCGACAAGGATGATGCCCGTCACGTGACCGTGACGCTTGACGACGGCACCGAGCTGCACAATTTCTACATCCCGGCGGGCGGTGATATTCCGGACCCCGACGAGAACGAGAAATTCGCCCACAAACTGGCCTTTCTTGATGAGCTCACGGCGCAGTTCGAAGGGCAGGGAGACGGACCCAAAATTCTGGTCGGTGACCTGAACATCGCGCCGCATGAGCACGATGTGTGGTCGCACAAACAGCTCCTGAAGGTCGTGTCCCACACGCCGGTCGAAGTGGAACGGATGGCCGCGCTCATGGCGTCGGCACCCTTTATCGACGTCATGCGCGAACTCGTCCCGCTCGATGAGAAACTCTACACCTGGTGGTCGTATCGGTCCAAGGACTGGCTGGCCTCCAATCGCGGACGTCGGCTGGATCACATCTGGGTGACAGAGCCCTTGCGGGCCAGGGCACTGGCGGGCGGTCGGGGCGCCCTGACGGTCCATCAGGATGTGCGGGGATGGGAGCGTCCCTCGGACCATGCGCCGGTCACACTCGATATCGCCGACTAGGCCTTCAATTCAGCGCATGAAAAACCCCGAGCGAGGAATCTCGCCCGGGGTTCTGTGCAGGTCGGTAGGGGGAACCCTGTCCGATCTTAGCTTTTCTTGGCTGCGCGTTTTGTTGCCTTCTTGGCAGGTGCTTTTTTCGCAGCTGCTTTTTTGGCAGGAGCCTTCTTCGCTGCGACTTTCTTGGCAGGCGCCTTCTTGGCGGCGGCTTTCTTGGCAGGGGCTTTTTTCGCAGCTACCTTCTTGGTAGCCGTTTTCGTCGTTGCTGCCTTTTTCGTAGCGGCCTTCTTCTTGGTCGCTTTTTTGGCAGGGGCCTTCTTGGCAGCTTTTTTCGCAGCCGGGCGACGCTTAGGTGCCATGGCTTCAGCTTCGATCTTGTCGAGAGCTTCTGCGTAGGCTTTCAGCATCTTGATGAATGCTGTCTGTTGCGAAGCTGGCAGCATACCGAGCGCTTTTTGCTCTGCGCTGACGACTTTCGACATGGCGCCGCTCAGCATTTTCTTGCCGGCAGCGGTCAGCTTGACGGAGTTAGCGCGGGCGTCGTCTTTTGTCCGCTGACGGGCCAGAAGGCCTTGTTTCGTCAGGCGAGCAATCATGTCTGCCAGGGTTGAACGGTCAATGCCGGTGCGGCGCACCAGATCCGTCTGGCTCAGGCCTTCGTCGTTCGACACTGTGTGAAGCACAGCGAACTGACGCGGCGTTGGGCCGGTTTTGCCGACTTCGCTTTTGTACAGGTCATCAGCATATTGTTGGGCACGGCGCAGGAGGTGGCCGGGTGAGGTCTCGAGTGTAAAGTCCGCCATTTTGGTCGCTCTTCAGTCTCTATTGGGTTCCAGGCCGGTTTTTTTGGCCCATTCATTTTTTTGTTCGAACGGGGCGGAAAGACCGCCCCCTGAAGTTCTTTGTGCCCTTCAAGGACTCGCCGAACGAATATCCTCTTGACAGGCTATTATTAAAGAACGCTTGCAAACTGATGTTCTTCGCACGGAGATGCAACACTTTTTGCTGCCGAAACGATGGATTCGGCATTGAAAACGCAAAAAAGAGGTCATGGAAGGGGGACTACCGACTGTCTGCCCCCGTCTTTTCCCGACAAACATTCAATCTGCCGCAGCTGATCTCATTCGCTGATGGCCCCAAAAAGGACCCTGTCGGAGCGATTATTGTCGGGACTGTCTGTCCAGTCCCGAACCGTCCGTGTGGGCGACGGTTTATGCCGAACCCGGCCTATCGGCACCTTTGCCATCATCCGGTTGCTTCATATGCTTCATCAGGAACGGCGTATTGGCGATGATGAAAACGAAGTAGGCAGCGGTAAAGCCAAACACCTTGATATTCCCCCACATGACATCGCCGCCGCACTCTTCGCCGATCACACAATCGGCCGTCAGCGTGCGCCACAGGAATTCATTCGTGATCGCGGCAAAGATGTTGAAGGCGACGAAACGCCACGTCAGTACGCGCCATGCCCCTTCTTCCATTTCAAATGCACCATCAAACAGGGCTTTGAGGAAATTGCGACCAGCAAGAAGACCGCCACCGAGCGCCCCAGCGGTCAGCAGATAGATGATTGTCGGCTTCATGTAGATGAAGGTCTTGCTGTCAAACACGAAGGTCAGTGTCCCCATCACAGACGTGATGATCGCCGTGACCAGCAGCATGGGGGCAACACGGCGGGTTTTGATGATCGAATAGGCAAACGCCACGGCAAAGGCGGGCAGGAACATTGCCAAGGCCAGAAACAGCTCGCGCCCGGGTTCGGCAAAATAGGTGATGCCCAGCATATCGTCGACGGCTGGGGCGAGCCGTTTGTGCAGCATCAGGCCGATGAGGAAGAAGGCAAGCGGTCCCAGCTCAACGGCCAGCTTGGCATTGCCTTCAAGTTTGGCGGGGCGTGTGGTCTGTTCTGTCATTTTATTCCTTGTCCGCCGCTGTCAGGGCACTGGCAAAATCATCCGCGTTGAACGGTTGCAAATCTTCGACCGCTTCGCCCACGCCAATATAATGTATGGGCAAGGCGAACTTGTCGCCAAGGGCGACGAGGACACCGCCGCGTGCTGTCCCGTCCAGCTTGGTCATGACAAGACCGGACACGCCGGCAATCTGTGTAAAGGCTTCGGCCTGGCTCAAAGCATTCTGGCCAACTGTAGCATCCAGAACCAGAAGCGTATCATGAGGGGCGTCGGGGACAAGTTTCTTGATGACCCGGACAATCTTGGCGAGCTCATCCATCAGCTCGCTGCGGTTCTGCAAACGTCCGGCCGTATCAATCATGACGACGTCGATATTGTTTCTGCGCGCCTGCTCAATAGCATCGTAGGCCAAGCCTGCCGCATCCGCGCCCTGGGCGCGTGCGACGACCTGGGCACCGGTGCGTTCGCCCCAAACCTGCAGCTGCTCAATTGCGGCGGCACGGAACGTATCACCAGCAGCCAGAAGCACGGACAGTCCGTCATCGGCAAATTTGCGGGCGAGCTTGCCAATCGTGGTCGTCTTGCCGGCACCATTGACGCCAGTCATGAGAATAATGTGCGGCTTGTGCGATCGATTGACCGTCAATGGCTGCGCCAGGGGGGTCAGTGTGCGGGAAATTTCAGCAGCCAGAACCTGGCGGACTTCTGCATTGGTGACTTCCTGATCGTACTTCGATTTCGTGAGGTGGGTGATGATACGGGTGGTCGCAGGCAGACCCAGATCAGCCGTGATCAGAAGGTCTTCAAGTTCCTCCAGCGTCGCATCATCCAGCTTGCGCTTGGTGAAAATCCCGCCAATGCCGGTGGTGAGGCGCACTGATGTCTTTGACAGGCCTTCGGTCAGACGGCTGAACAGGCCCCGTTTCTTGACCGGCGCATCCACTTGTTCTTCCGGTTCCGGCGTCGCGAGGGGCTCTTGTGGCACCGACGGCGGTTCGTTTGGTACCGGCGCATGAGGCACGATGGCCACAGGCTCTTCAATCACCGGCGCAGGTGCGGGCTCGTCCAATGGTTCGTCCACCGGTGGCACCGGGTCCTCCGCAGGCGGCTCATCAATCACCGGCGGCGCCTCAGGGGCGGGCGGGGGCGGCTCTTCGACGGGCGGCGGGGGCGGCGTTTCTTCCGGCTCTTCCGGTATGTCGGCGGGTGGTGGGCTCGGCGGTGCAGGGTCCGGCTCTGGCGCCGCGGGTTCAGGTGTCGTCTCCGTCAGCGCTTCTGGCGCGTCTTCGGGGAGATTATCTGGCGCCTCATCCTTCTTGCCGAACCACCTCGAAAAGAGGCCTTTCTTCTCTGCCATCGGATTGTCTTTCTTTTCAGGCGGTCTGCGCGAGCATCAGCCCGCCATTCGCTTCAATGAGGTGAACCCGGATCAGATCGCCAGCAGCGCCCGGGCCAGAACAGGTGATATCGGTAAAATCGGGTGCCTTGCCCAGCAAACGGCCGTCCCGCACGCTTTCAACCAGCATGGTGGTCTGCGTACCGCATTTCGACGACAGGTGACGCGACAGCGCCGCATGGGCCTTTTCCCTCAGTTCAGCTGCCCGCGCCTTCACGATGGTTCGCTCAACCGGTGGCATCTTTGCCGCCGGGGTGCCGGCGCGCGGAGAAAACGGAAAGACATGGACGAATGACAGAGCACACTCATCGACGAGCGAGAGTGTGTCAGCAAACATGTTATCGGTCTCGGTCGGAAAACCCGCAATGAGATCCGCGCCAAAGGCGATGTCCGGCCGAGCGCTTTTCAGGCGTTGGCACAATTCAATGGCGTCATGCCGCAGATGGCGACGTTTCATCCGTTTCAGGATCATATCGCTGCCTGCCTGCAGGGACAGATGAAGATGGGGGGCGATGCGCTCTTCCTGCGTGACCAGGTCAAACAGACGCTCGTCAACTTCTGCGCCGTCAATCGACGAGAGGCGCAGGCGGATTGAAGAGGGTAGCGCTGCAAGAAGAGCCTCTATGGCATCGGACAGGGTGACGCCCTCGCCAAGGTCCGGGCCATAGGATGTCAGGTCGACGCCGGTCAGAACGATTTCCCGCGCGCCGCTCTCTGCCATGGCGCGGGCCTCGGCAACGATATCGGCCGAAGCCTTTGAGCGCGCCTGCCCCCGGCCAAACGGAATGATGCAGAAGGTACAGCGGTGGTTGCAGCCATTCTGGACTTCCAGATGGGCGCGCACGGTCAGTGGACCGAGGGCAGCCGGGGCTTTGGTCAGGACTGTTTCAGCAAAGACATCGGTGACGGGCCCATCTGTCTGCCAGGCCTTCACGGTCAGCTTTTCGCCGTTGCCGATCACCCGTGTGACTTGCGGCATGGCCGCGAAGGCGTCTGGATCAAGCTGGGCGGCACAGCCGGTCACATAGACGGGCGCACCGGGCCGGTCCTTGGCCGCGCGCCGGATCGCCTGGCGGCTTTGGCGCACCGCTTCACCGGTGACGGCGCAGGTATTGATGATCACTGCATTCGGGTGCCCGGCCTCTTGCGCCAGGCGGGCCATGCGCTCGCTTTCATAGCTGTTGAGGCGGCAGCCCAGGGTGACCGTATGGGGTGTGTCAGACATTGGACGCTATGTGCATAACCGCAGGCGACGCCGCAAGGGTGCGACTTGCGGTTCAGTCGCCGAACACGCCCTGACCGCTCAGGCGGACATCGCCGGTCATGATGACGTGTTCGTCCGCTTCACGCCATTCGATCTCCAGATCGCCGCCATCCAGCCGGACCGTCGCGGTCCGGTCGGTGAGGCGACGGCGCACGGCGGAGACGAGCCCGGCACAGGCGGCGGTGCCGCACGCCTTGGTCATGCCAACGCCCCGCTCCCACGTGCGCAGCCTGATGGTCGTGCGGTTCAACACCTGCGCCACGGATACGTTGGTCCGCTCTGGAAAGAGGGGGTGGTTCTCGATCAGTGGTCCGAACCGGTCCAGCGCCTGGGCCTCAGCGTCCTCAACAAAGAAGACGCAATGGGGATTGCCCATGTTGACCGCCGATGGCCCCCACAGCACTGGGCGGTCGATCGGACCCAGCTTGATATCGATAAAGCGGGTATCGTCCATCTGCTCGGCCAGCGGGATCTGCTGCCAGCGCAGTTTGGGAACGCCCATATCCACGCTGACGCGTTGGGCGCCCACCAGTCTGGCGTGTAGTGGACCGGCCGGCGAGCCAATCGTCGTCGCATCGGTGCCTTGCTCCCTGGCGAGGAGCCAGCCGACGCACCGTGTGGCATTTCCGCAGGCGCCGACTTCCGATCCGTCGGCATTCCATATGCCCATCTGCACGTCGCCGCCATGATCGGAGAGGGTGATGATCTGGTCACAACCAAACGGGCCGCTACGGTCCCCAAGACAGGCCGCTGCCTCACTCGTCAGACGGCCACCGTGGCGCAGATCGACGATGACAAAGTCATTGCCGAGGCCGTCCATCAGCCAATAGGGGAGACCGTCGAGGTCCTGCAGGGAATTGCGCGCTGTCATGCTTCTCTATCAGGGGGTCATGAGGCCAGAATCAAGCCCCCACATTATAAGCCCCGTCGATATCATGCTGATGATCGTCGACCCCGCCCGTTGGCCCTGTCGGGTCAGCACCAGTTGCGCCGTCGCGCACAGGCCGAGCGAGGCGAAAACGGACACTGGCGCCAAAGCCGCGCCGATGAGCGGGGTCGCCGCCATGACCAGTCGTGGCCGCCAGCGGTCCGAGACACCGCCAACAAGGATCGCGGGCGCTATGAGCAGAAGAATAATGGCCGCCGATAGCGGCGCTGGAAAAGGCAGGCTGACGCCAGCGGGCACCGCAGCGGGCATTGAGGGAAGCTCCCACAGCCAGCAAACATAGAACAGTCCGCCTACGGTCATGGCAAGCGGCGCGAGGGCCAAGCCGTGAAATGCGACGCGGTGTCCCCTGATCATCGATCTTGGGATGCAAAGCCACAGGATGAGTGCAAGGCCGGGAAGGAAATAGACCCCGTTGGGCATTGTCAGAAAGGCCAGCGCAACAGCGCCGCCCACCATCGGCAGCGCCTGTTCCGGCGGCCGGTCGCGTAGAAAGAGAATGGCGCGCCATAATAGCCCCGCGCCACAGATCGCCCAGCCATGGCCAGTGATCAGGAGGCAGAGGGTGACGGGGTGCACCATGGCATAAAAGGCTTGGGCCCACACAATGCGCTGGCGTTCAAATCCAAAAATGAGTGCGATGAAGGGCGTGGCGGCAAAACTTGCGGCCAGCATTGCCGGAACAGGGGTCCAGCCCAAATGCTGAGAGACGGTTGCGAGAAAGAGCGTAAGATCCGTGTGCTGTCCGATCCAGACAGGGTTCATCGTCAGGTCTGCCCTGCTGACGAGGGCCCTGAACAGGATATCTGGTGACAGCTGAAAAAGGATAGCTGTCACGATCGCACTGACAAGACCATAGCCGGCAAGCCAGATCCAATTTGCGGATTGCAGTCTTTCTGTGACAGTTGATGACGGGTGTTGCAGTGTCATGTCCTACCTCAGTTTGGCCAGGATGGTCTGGATTGGCTTGCCTTCACCGTGCGATGTCTTCTCCCAGTAATGGGGTGAGGTGATGAATTGGGCGGCGGCCCGGTAACCGGCTGCGGACTGCAAAACCCAGTATATCGGCGCGAGCAGGGCGTAGGGCACAAGGTCGAACCAGCGTCGACGCAAGGGCGCCAGCATGAACATCCACAGGTGACAGGCATTGCCTAGAAGCAGCGCGATGGTGGCGAGATAGTTAAGAGGTGGTGGAAAGAGGTTATCGAAACCCGGCACAACACCGGTGAGCCACAGACCGTAGAGGCACCAGAAGATCGGATTCATCAGTGATGAGATGATGACCGACCCGACGACAAGGTGAAGGCTGAGCCCCTCGCGCCACGGCAGGGCGGGGCCGCGTCGCGCATGGACCGCCCAGGTCTGCATGTACCCTTTGATCCACCGTGACCGCTGCCGCAGCCAGGGTCCGACCTGTCCGGTGGCTTCTTCATAGGTCGTCGAATCAAGGGTTCGCGTGTGCAGGCCCGCTGCCGCCAGGCGAAGGCCGAGATCCGCATCTTCTGTGACGTTAAACGCATCCCAACCGCCCACGGCCATCAGCGCCTTGGTCCGGAACAGATTGCTGGTGCCCCCGAGCGGCAGCGGCGCCCGCAATCGGGCAAGGCCGGGCAGGACGATATCAAAAAGCAGCGCATATTCGATGGCGAACAGTCGGGTCAGCCAGCTATCACTGCGATTATAGTAATTGAGGCGAGCCTGAAGACAGACGACGTCGTCGGGCAGCGCAGCAAACTGCGCCGCAGCCTTGAGCAACTGGTCCGGCTCCGGCCGATCCTCAGCATCGTAGATCACCAGAATGTCGCCCCGAGCCGACCACAGCGCAAAATTACACGCCTTCGGTTTGGTCCGGGGTTCGCTCGGCGGCACAAAGACCAGGTCAAACTCAGGCGCTGTGCAAAGAGCCAGGGCGGCGGCGATTGTTTCGAAATCGTCCGCTTCGAGAAGAATTTTAATATCCAGTCTGTCGCGCGGATAGTTGAGCGCTGCCAGAGCCCCGATCAGCCCGGGCACGCTAAATGCCTCGCGGTACAGGGGGCAGAGAATGGTCACGACCGGCAAGGCCGCCTCATCGGGCACGTCCGGCTCCTGCGCGGCAGCGGGCACTGATGTGCTCAGCGCCAGAAGGGTCAGGCGCAAACCGAGATTAAGAAGACAGAAGCCGACAAAGGCCGTGTTGAAGGCGACGATAAGACTGACCGGATAGAGAACGAGGCCAATTGCCACGATGAGCGCCAGTATGCAGACCATTGCGATCTGGGCCCGGTTCAGGCGTCGCCGTGCCGTCAGTGTGGGATTGATCTCGCCGCAATGATTGATGGCGGCTGAGGTCAGAAGATCGGCTACGGCTGGCCGCATGGCCGAAATCTCAGAGGGCGAGACCGCCGCGATGGCGGACCGGTGAATGGCGCCCAAAGACGCGGCGCGACTGCTCATCGGCCCACCCACAGGGCAATGAATGCGCCGTGGCCGCGATCGATATTCTCGCCAGCCACATCGAAACGCGCGCCGATCTGAAGATGGGATCTGCGGCCGACCTTGAAAACGCGGGATGGGGCAAGGGTCACAAGATCGTAGTCGATGCCGTACACGGCCAGCGATGCGCCAATGGAAACGGTCGAATAGATGTCGAGCAGCGTCATGCCGCCATCCGGTCCGTGCCGGCCGATCGTCACATCGGTTCGCCACTGATCTGCATCGTCACCAAAACTTTTCCGCCATCCGGTAGACGCGGCAATGAAGTGCCGCTCTCGGCTAAAGCCGTACAGGACCGCGATTTGCCCGGCGGCCTCCCGCTGGTCGCCCGTGTCAATCGCCACCATTTCGTCGAGCGGGGTTTGCGGGGCCACCAGTCCCTGGACGGACAGGACATGTCCGCCGGTCTCCAGAAATCGGCGCTGAACGAAGAGTTCAGCGTCGATGAGCCCTGCACGGTGATCGTCCCCGAACGCATCTTTCTTGCGTTGCCAGCCCTGTGCGGCCTGTCCGCCGATCGTCCAGTGATCGGTCAGGCCATATTCCACATAGGTCTGTGCTGATTGTTGCTGGAAGTCCCGACCGCTATCGGTCGAGCGGTAATGGTCAATCCGGCTGATGGCGAGATAGTCCTGCGCCAACCGTCCCCATGGTGACGCGAGGGCTGTGCCTGTCAGCGCCATTAAACTGACGCCCATGACCACGGCCGTGCGCTGGCACTTGCTCATCCCCACTCCCCCGAATTCCTTGTCCGGGGGAAAGCATTTATTTAAAATATGTTAAACTCTACTAACGCTTGCGCGATTAGCAGTTCAACACGCAACTTTTGGTTGTGAATCGCGGTGCCGGTCAGCGGCAGGCGCGCTCGACCCGGTCAAGGGCATTGGAGATCCCCAGCAGAGAGAAGGTGTACTCGGTTGCTGTGCCGCGTTCAGACATGGCCGAAACCCGCATTTCCGACCCGCGCCGCATCGCACCGACGACCGATTTTTCATCACTGTCGGTTTCGACAAAGCCTTCTGAGCCGGCTGTAAACATGTCCCATTTGTCTGAACCGATCCGGATCATCGGCTCTGGCCGGTCCCGCAGCGTATAGCCCGCCATGAAGCTTGGCTGATTGGCGGCTACGCCGCTTTTCCAAGTGGAGACCATGAAAAACACGTCGCCATGATTGACCGCGCTAGGCTCCTTGTCCGACGCCTCGGTCACGGCATAGCACAGCGTGTCCGTTCCCAGATCAGCCGAATAGACGATCCAGTCGCGATAGGTCGCGACCTGTTCCGGTTCAGCTGCCTGCGCGACGACCGGCGCGAAAACAACGGCAGCGAGCAAGGCGGACAGGTGTCGGGTCATGGCAAATCCTCTTTACGTCTCTTTATGGCAAAGGCCGCGCCGGGGCAAAAGCCCGGGCGCCTGATAAATTCATGACATATTCGTTCTGATAGCCGCAGCCGCGACAAAGGGACAGATGGCGATGGCCTGCAGACTGAATGCGGCCAGAAAAAGAAGCGGGCCGAGCGCGGTCTCCGATGTCGCCTGGGGGCCGAACACCAGCGCTGGTATGAAAAGCGGCAGGGCAAGAAACACGAACAGGGCCGTTCCCCGGCGCAGCCCGGCGCAGAGCGCACCGACAGAACTGGCGATCAGCGCCAGACCGGGGGTGCCCAGAACAAACCCAAGCCCGCCCATCATCGGTCGCTCGACACCGAACGCCGCCAGAAGAACAGGGGCCAGAATGGCCAGCGGCAGGCAGGTGACAATCCAAGCTGCCAAGGTCTTCAGAAGAAGTGTCAGCGGCAGCGGGACAGGTGACAGGCGGTAAAGCGCCATTCCCCCAGATTTCAGGTCCTCTTCATACAGAGCATCAAATCCGATCAGAAGTGAAAGGCTGGCCGCCAGCCACAGAACCGCTGGCGCGGCCGTCGCTAACAGCTCAGGGTCACGCCCCAGTGAAAGGGGGGCCAGACCTGCGGTCACAGCGAAGAGACCAGCCGCCGCGGCCCATCCCCCGCCGCGCAGGCGCAGGCGCAATTCCCGCCACAGGATGGCTGCCAGCTGCTGTCTCATGCCCGCACCGCCGCTGGCAGAAGGCGCAGCACAGGCGCGCCGGGCAGGCCGTCATCATGGCTGGCCATCAGGACGATGCCGCCGTCCGCCCTGTGATGTGCAATGATCCTGTGCACAAGCGACTTCCCCGCCTCATCAAGACCGGTCAGCGGTTCATCCATCAGCCAAAGGCTGCGTGGTGCCAGCAACAGCCGGGTCAGGGCGAGCCGTCGCCTCTGCCCCGTAGACAACGCCCCTGCTGGCGACGTTGCGCGATCGGCAAGACCCACACGATCCAGCACGTCCGATGCCGCGTGACCATAAAACCGGCTCCAGAACGAGACGGTTTCGGCGACCGTCAGCCGGTCTGCTAATGCATCATCAACGCCGAACCAATGGATCTGATGTGCGCGGATATCGGCGGCGTCTGCCTCTTCACCGTCGAACAGGAACCTGATCTGACCATGAGCCGGGGCGGAGAAGCCGGCAATTGCACGCAGTACGGATGTTTTTCCCGACCCGTTATCACCGCGCAGGATGAGCGCATCGCCGGGTTGCAGGCGAAACGTGATGCCCGCCGCAACCTGGCGGTCACCGCGCATCACATCCAGCTCTTCCACAACGATTGACAGGTCGGCCATATGACCTTGATGGCGGCAGGCGCGCCATTCCGTCAAGCAATGCCTTGGATTGGCCCAATTCACCCACGATAGAAGCGGAGAACAAAGGGGGGAGGCACCATGGTCAACCGCATTCTGATAATCATCGGGGGCGCATTGGCGCTGATCATCGCCATTCTGTGGCTGCTCAACACATCGATGTTTGCCTTGCCGCCCGAAGGACAGCAGCCCGCGCTGATTTCCCATCGCGGTGTGCACCAGACCTACCATCGTGCAGCGCTCGAGCGAGATACCTGCACCGCCATCCGCATTGACGAGCCACGACACACTTATCTGGAGAACACGATCCCTTCCATGCAGGCCGCTTTCGATGCAGGCGCGGCGGTGGTGGAGCTGGATATCCATCCGACGCCGGACGGTCATCTGGCGGTTTTCCATGACTGGACGCTGGACTGCCGAACGGACGGGACAGGCGTGACGCGGCAGACCCCCATGTCTGTGCTGAAGACGCTGGATATTGGCTACGGGTACACGGCCGATGGCGGCAACACCTATCCCTTTCGCGGGAAATATGTGGGCGCCATGCCGACGCTGGATGAGGTGTTCGACGCTTTTCCCGACAGGCGTTTCCTGATCAACTTCAAGGGCCGTGATCCGGGTGAGGGACAGGCCCTTGCTGTGTTCCTGCAAAGGCGCGGCAATACGGAGCAGGTCTGGGGCGTATATGGGTCGGACGAATCGATTGGCGGCCTGGCGGCGACCTTTCCTGATGTAATGAGCCTGTCCAAGACCAGCATGATGGCCTGCGCCAAGGATTACATTGCAAAGGGCTGGACAGGCTACGTGCCTCAATCCTGCCGCGGTCGCATCATGTTCGTTCCGGTTTCTCACGCGCGTCTGATGTGGGGCTGGCCGCACCGGTTCATGCAGCGCATGGATGGCGTTGGCACACGGGTGGTCCTGCTGGGCCCCATGACGAAAGATGATGTGGGAACATCCGGCATTGACAGCGCGGCATTGCTCGACCGTGTGCCTCATGATTTTGGCGGCTATGTCTGGAGCAACAGGATTGAGGAGATCGGTCCGATGGTGGTCGCGCCAGCAGACTAAGTGAAGATATAGGGATCCACATCCACGGTCATCCGCACGCTGGATTTGAGCTTCGTTCGCGACAGCCAGGTGGCCACCACGTTCTGGATGGACACGCGGCGGTCCGTCTTGACCAGAAACCGCAGGCGATAGGTGCCGCGAAGACGATAAAGCGGCGCCGGTGCCGGACCCCAAATCTCAACACCCTCCGCCTGCGGCACAACTTGGGCCAATTGTCGTGCAGCTTCGTTTAGGGCGGCTTCATTCTCACCGGACAGAATGATGGCGGCCAGTCGCCCATAGGGCGGAAAGCCAAGGCTGGCTCTGCCTTCCAGCTCGGCGCTCGCGAAACCGTCCCTGTCCTGCGCTTCCAGGGCGCGAATGACGGGACTGTCCGGCTGATAGCTCTGCAGCATGACGCGGCCCGGCTTCTCTGCCCGGCCCGCACGCCCTGCGACCTGGCTCAGGGTCTGGAAGGTCCGCTCCGCCGCGCGCAGGTCACCGCCGGCAAGGCCAAGGTCCGCATCCACCGCGGCGACCAGCGTGAGGTTGGGGAAGTTATGGCCCTTGGCGGCGGCCTGTGTGGCCACGAGAATATCGATCTCGCCATTGGTCATCCGCTCAAGGAGAGACTTGGTGGCGCCCGGCCGCATCATGGTATCCGATGACAGAACTTCCACCACCCGGTCGGGCCATTTGAGCCGCGCTTCCTCTTCGATCCGCTCGACGCCCGGGCCGCAGGGGACCAGGCTGTCAAACGCGCCGCAGTGGGGACAATGATCCGGGCGCGGCATGGAAAAGCCCGTATGGTGACAGACAAGACGGCCGGTATATTTGTGCTCGACCAGCCAGGTGTCGGAATCCGGCGCTGTCATTTTTTCCCCGCATTTGCGGCACAGAGTGACGGGCGCATAGCCCCGGCGGTTCAGGTAAAGGAGCACCTGCTCCTGCCGCGACAGCGTGTCGTTGATGGCGTCGACCACTTTGGGCGACAGCCATTCTCCCTTTTCCGGTGGATGGCTGCGCAGGTCGACAATCGCCGTTTCCGGCATCTGTGCAGGGCCAAATCGTGACGTAAGCTGAATAATATCGTATCGACCTTCCTCGACGTTGGCGAGGGTTTCAAGCGACGGCGTCGCCGAAACGAGGACAACGGGAAAACCGCCGAGGGCGCCGCGTGCGACCGCCATGTCCCGCGCCTGATACAGGACGCCGTCATGCTGTTTGTAGGCGGCTTCATGCTCTTCATCCACGACGATCAGGCGCAGATCCGCATAGGGAAGGAAAAGGGCAGAGCGGGCACCCACCACCAGCCGGGCATTGCCATCGGCCACACGCTTCCAGACCCGCCGCCGCTCTGCACTCGACAGGTCCGAGTGCCAGTGCGCGGCCGGCGTCCCAAAGCGGTCTTCGATGCGTTGCAGGAACGGGAGGGTCAGCGCGATTTCCGGCAGCAGGACGCACACCTGTGCCGTGGGGGACGCGGCAAGTGCCGCCGCGGCCGCCTCTAGATAGACTTCCGTCTTGCCGGAGCCGGTCACCCCGTCGATCAGCGTTGACGAATAGCGCCCCGCCTTCACCCTCTCGATGAGGTCGTCCGCTGCCGCCTTCTGGTCGTCGGACAATTCGCGGCCCGGACGGCCGGGGTCCGGTGCAGCGAAGGGCGGGTCCGGATCAATATCCACGGCAGCAAGGCCGCCTGCCTTCGCCAGGCCGCGCACCACCGCGTCACTGACGCCGGCTGCTTTGGCCAACATGCTGGCTGTCTGCGGTATCTCAGGATGCGCAGCGTCGTAGACCGCCTGACGCTTCTCCGTCAGGCGCAGATCCGCAGGTGGCGGGATGACCTGCAGAAACCCTGTCTGGCCCTTGATCGGTTCGAACACCTGACCCGATCGCATGACGAGGCGCAGGACCGTGCCTTTGGGCGACAGGGTATAATTCGCAACCCAGTCGACAAACGCCATCACATCGGCAGGCAGGGGACGCGCGTCGATGCGCTCCGCCAGCGGTTTGAGCTTTTCGTCCGCTACCGTTGCATCGGCCTCGCCGGTCCAGACGACGCCGCGCACCATCCGGGGCCCCAGCGGCACCACCACAAAATCGCCGGGTTCAGCCGCCATGCCGAGGGGGACCTTGTAGTCGTACCCGTTCCCCATGGGCAGCGGCAGGACAACCTTCACGCGGCGCAGTGGCTCGGCGGCGGCGTCGGTCAAAAAGCTGGCTTGCGCGGTCATGCAGGAAGGATGGGGAGGGCTGGCATGGGCCTTCTCTATCCCCGGCAGTGCAAAATCGCCAGAGGCACAGACCTTGCACTGCGGCGGTGGGCAGTGTGGAATAAACGGGTGAGTTGGGAAATATCGCGATGACGGGGCAGGAAAAAAAATTCTCGCGCAGGAATATTCTGAAGGGCGCGGGCGGTCTGGCCGCCGGGGGCAGTCTGCTGGGGCTGGGTTCAGCCCACGCCAGAATGCGGGGTGAACCCCGGTTGCCGCCCGGGAAGGTCATGAAGGACAAGATCGACGCTTATCGCGGACCCTTGCCTAATCGGCCCGGCGCCCAGCCCAATGATGGTTATAGTGTCCGTCGCGCGGCCGATGTGTTCCGACGCAAACTGGACGCCGCGCGCCGCTATCTGACGACCCAACCGCCGCCGCAGGAGACAAATGGCGACGAGGAGCGTTATGCCGACTACCGCGCTAGCTTTACCAAGACACTGCCTCACGATTCCCGCGGCCGGGTCGATCCGGCCGCCTATGACAGCCTGTTGCGCGCGATGCGCAGCGGGCGGCCTGCGGATTTCGAGCGCATCCAGCTCGACAATACGGTCCGCACACGCAAGCTCGCGAACCCGCAAGGTGCGTTTGTCCTGCCGATGTCGGGCGGTGATGGGCACGCGGCCCGTATAAAGCCGCCGCCATCTTTCACCAGCGATGAGATGGCTGCCGAAATGCTGGAGCTGTACTGGAAGTCACTCCTGCGCGATGTGCCCTTCACAAGGCTGGAAAGCGATCCGTTGATGCGCCGTGCGCTGACGGACATCAACAGCTTTCCGCATATCGTTGGCAAACCCAAACGGGGCCTTCATACGGCCCAGACGCTTTTCCGCGGCGAAACCCCTGGCGATCTGGTTGGGCCCTATATCAGCCAGTTTCTGTGGTACGATGTGCCCTACGGCAGCTACACGATGCCACAGCGGTATCCCATTGCGGCGCAGGACACGAATTTCGTGACGGAAAGCGCCGAATGGCTGGCAGTCCAGCGGGGTGCCGTCCCTCGCAGTGGCGTGCGCGGGCCTGAACGTTTCATCAGCACACCGCGTGATCTGGGCGCGTTTGTTCACGCTGATTTTCCCTACCAGACCTATCTGAACGCTGCGCTGATCCTTCTGGGAATGGGCCCCGACGTGGTGGCGGCCGGTAATCCGACAAACCGTCAGACGACAGAGGGCGGTTTCGTTTCTTTCGGCGGACCCGATATCCTGGACCTTGTGGCACTGACCGCACGGGCGTCGCTTTGCGGTGCGTGGTACCAGAAATGGCTGGTGCATCGTCGCCTGCGTCCTGAGAACTACGGAGGGCGCCTGCAGTTCCAGGCTGCGGGGATGGACGATTATGATTTGCCGCGCCTGCTGCTTGAGACGGAAGCGCTGGGACGTACACGTCGCCAATATGGCAATGTCTTCCTCCCCCAGAGCTATGCTGAAGGCGCACCCACTCACCCCTCCTACCCAGCAGGTCATGCCTGTATCGCGGGGGCCTGTACCACCATGCTGAAAGCGTGGTTCCGGGAGGACAAGGTCCTGTCGCGTCCAGTCGTGGCGGACGAGACCGGTCACACCCTGCTACCCTATTCGGGAACACTGACAATCGGGGGGGAGCTGAATAAACTGGCGTCAAACATCTCCCTCGGCCGCGACTGGGCCGGTGTGCATTATCGCTCTGACGGGATTGACGGTATGGAGATGGGTGAGGCGATGGCGATCGATATCCTTCGCGACCGGTCCGTCCTCTATAACGAGCAGTTTGATGGCTTCACGCTCACGACATTCGCTGGTCAGACGATCCGTATCCAGAACGGCCGTGTTTCGGGTGGCCGAGCCGGCTATTGATTGGCTCTTGCCCCGGGACAGATGCGACTGGTAGGAACGGGGATGCCCAGAAAAGTCCCTGAAATTCTCTGTGTCTGCCTTGGTAATATCTGCAGATCACCTGCGGCAGAGGGGGTTCTGCGGGATCGTCTGACGGCTGCGACGATTGATGCGGTGATCGACAGCGCTGGAACAGGCGGCTGGCATCGCGGCAATCCGCCCGATCGCCGGATGATCGCTGCAGCCAGGGCGCGCGGTCTCGACCTCACGGGGCAGCGGGCGCGGCAGGTCGATGTGGGCGACTTTTACGTCTTCGATTTCATCCTCGCCATGGACAGCCAGAATTTTGCGGATCTGCAGGATCTGGCCCCGCGGGACGGGACAGCCTCCCTGCACAAATTTCTGGATTTCGCCAATGGCGGTGATGTGCCGGACCCCTATTATGGTGGCGCGGATGGGTTTGAAACTGTTCTCGACCTGCTGGAAGAGGCCAGCGACGGATTCATCCGATATCTGACAGAATGGCAAAGCGGTGCCTAGGCTTCTTGCAATTGGCTTTGGCTATGTGGCGACGGCGCTGCATCAACGGTTGATGCGCGATCAATGGCACGTCACGGCGACGTCCCGGACCCATCATCCCGATGCCGATGGCATCAGCTATGTCCAGTGGGCCTCTCCTGATCCGCTCCCAACCCATCTGTTTGCGGATATTGATGCGGTGGTTGTCTCGGTCAGCCCGGGGGCAGAGGGGTGCCCCGCCGCCCGTGCCATGCCGGATATTTCCCTGGGCGACGTACCCGTCCTCTATCTGTCATCCACCGGCGTCTACGGCGATTTTGACGGTGACTGGGTTGACGAAACATCGCCCTGTGAGCCCGGGACCCAGCGAGGATATCATCGTCTTGATGCTGAAGAGCAATGGCAGGCATTCTGCACGGATCATGGCGGCCGGCTGCATATCTGTCGGCTGGCCGGCATTTACGGCCCTGGTCGCAGCGCCATAGACCGCCTGTTGTCGGGGGATGCGACGCCCAGGATCATCAAGCCAGGGCAGGTGTTTAATCGCATCCATGTGGACGACATCGCTAACGGCCTGGCTGCATTAATCCGTACACCGGAGGCGCCTACCGTCATCAATTTTGCCGATGACGAACCGGCCCCGCCGCAGGATGTGATCGCTTGGGCGAGCACGCTCCTCCATCGACCATTGACGCCCGAAGTGCCGTTTGAGGACGCCGAGCTGTCGGCCATGGCCCGCAGTTTTTATCAGGACAACAAGCGGCTGAAAAATGACCGGTTGAAAACCGTGGCAGGGCCGCTTCTCTACCCGACCTATCGTGAGGGCCTGGCGGCTGTGCTCCGCCAACGCATCGAAAGCGGTGCATCATGAGCGATGAAGACGTCCCGAAAAAGGTTCATCCGGTTCAGGCACTGGCTGTCGCCCTCGTGGGCCAGTTTGCCTTCATCGGCGTAGCGCTCTTCATTCATGATGTGACGGAAGTGGATCTGGTCGGGGCCCTTGGCTTTGTGCCTCTGGATCTTCTGTGGGGACTGCTCGGCGCCACCGCGCTGATCGGGCTGGCCCTCATGCTGCGCCGGGCATTGCCGGGGGTGTCGCGAGATTTGGACAAGCTGATCGATGACATGCTGAATCAGGCAGGTCTGTCCCTGACGCCTCTCACCATTCTCATCCTGAGTGCCGCCGCCGGCTTTGCAGAGGAGCTGTTGTTCCGTGGCGCACTGCAGGGGTGGCTGATGGGGCATTTGCCAGTTGCAGCCGCCATAGCCCTGCCAACGCTGCTCTTTGCGGCGCTGCATCTCTATAGCGTGACCTATATGCTGATTATCCTGCCGGTGGGTCTGGCCCTGGGTCTTCTGTATTGGGCTACGGGCAGTCTGTGGGGCGTGATCATCGCTCACACACTTTATGACGTCTTTGCCTTCAGCTTCGCACGATGGCGCCACAGCCGGGTTGGGAAATGATATAAAGAAAGCTTTATGTCCTTAACCGGCCCTGCTATGCGGTTTTCAATTCAGCTGAAACCGAAGGGGCCCTTCATGAGCCAGGATTACGTCGTCAAGGATATCAATCTCGCCGAATACGGCCGCACTGAAATCGTTATTGCCGAGCACGAAATGCCCGGTCTGATGGCGACGCGGGAAGAATTTGGCGCCAGCCAGCCGTTGAAAGGCGCCCGCATTGCCGGCTCGCTGCACATGACGATCCAGACGGCGGTCCTGATCCAGACGCTTGAAGCGCTGGGTGCAGAAGTCCGCTGGGCCTCGTGCAATATCTACTCGACCCAGGACCATGCCGCTGCAGCCATTGCGGCCAACGGCACACCGGTCTTTGCGGTGAAAGGCGAGAGCCTCGAGGAATACTGGGATTATGCTGACCGCCTTTGGGAATGGCCAAACGGCGAAGTCGCGAACATGATCCTCGACGATGGCGGCGATGCCACCATGTTGATCCTGCTCGGCGCCGACGCGGAAAAAGATCCATCGGTTCTCGATAATCCGGGCAATGAAGAAGAAAAATGCCTCTTCAATGTCATCAAGAAGCGCCTGGCCCGTGATCCGGGTTTCTATTCCAAGGTCAAAGCCTCGATCAAAGGCGTGACCGAAGAAACGACCACCGGCGTTCTGCGTCTGTATCAGCGGGAAAAAGAAGGCACCCTGCCATTCCCTGCCATCAACGTGAATGACAGCGTCACCAAGTCGAAATTCGACAACAAATATGGCTGCCGTGAGTCCTTGGTGGATGGCATCCGTCGCGGTACGGACGTCATGCTGGCAGGCAAGACCGCGCTCGTGGCCGGCTATGGTGATGTGGGCAAGGGCTCAGCCCAGTCCCTGCACGGCGCAGGCGCCCGGGTCATGGTGACGGAGATCGATCCGATCTGCGCGCTGCAGGCCGCCATGGACGGCTTTGAAGTTGTGACGATGGAAGATGGTGCCAAGCGTGCCGACGTTGTTGTCACGGCGACCGGCAACAAGGATGTTCTGACAGCGGATCATATGCGCTCGCTGAAAGACATGGCGATCGTCTGTAACATTGGTCACTTTGACAATGAGATTCAGGTTGAATCACTGCGGAACTACAAGTGGACCAATGTGAAGCCGCAGGTGGATCTCATCGAGATGCCGAACGGCAACCGCATGATCCTGCTGTCCGAAGGTCGCCTCGTGAACCTCGGCAACGCAACGGGTCACCCGTCCTTTGTCATGTCGGCAAGCTTCACCAACCAGACGCTGGCGCAGATCGAACTGTTCAAGAACAATGAAGACGGCAAGTACAAGAACAAGGTCTATGTCCTGCCGAAACATCTGGATGAAAAAGTGGCCGCCCTGCACCTCGACAAGGTCGGCGCGAAACTCACCGAACTGACAGACGCCCAGGCCAAATATATTGGCGTTCATAAAAAAGGTCCGTTCAAGGGCGAAAGCTACCGCTACTAGGACGACGGCATACCCAAAAGAAAAGGCGGCTCTCGGGCCGCCTTTTTTGTTTCTGTGCTAACAAAAAATCCATTTGTCAGTAAATTTTTCTCGTGGGAAATTGCGGCCGTCTAACGGGGGCATTCTCATGACAAATTATCTGAAACCAGCGCTGCTGGCCATTATTGCTGCCAGCAGTTTCGGCGTTGGGCACGCCGCAACTCAATTGTATTTCACCAGCACACCAGGCGCCTATGTTGGCGGTGGCATGACCAAAACTGTCACCTCCGTTGAGGATGGCGGTATCTTCAACGTACTGGCCTATGCCACCTTTGGCGGCGCCTATACGGTCGACTTCCAGAATAATGGATCAGACTATTCGGAGGGTTTCTGGTGGACCGTCGATTTCGCGCCACCCGCAGGCGAGGAATTGGCGGTCGGTCTGTATCTGGGGGCGACGCGCTTTCCTTTCCAGGATCCGGAAGATCCGGGCCTGTGGTTCTATGGCGATGGCCGCGGCTACAATATGAGCGCGGGATATTTCAGTATTCTCGATGTCGCGTTCGGCGAGTTCGGAGAACTGGAGTCGTTGGCTCTTGATTTTCTTCAGTATGGTGAGGGGTCGACCACTGAGTATGAATGGGGCAGCCTGCGCTACAAATCCGACATTGCGCTGACACTCAGCCCGATCCTCAACCCATCTGAGGTACCGCTCCCCTCTGCCGCACTTCTGCTTGGCCCGGTGCTGGCAGGGCTTGGGCTTCGCCGGCATCTGGCCCGGCTTGTCACACTGAAATAGAACTTTGATGCTCGGCGCGCAAAGGCGGCTTCGCGGCCGCCTTTGCCTTGCCCAAATCCTGCTGTCGTCGGGCGGATTTCGTGTCTAAAATGACGATCTCTGACCCCAGATGAACGGGGTCGCCTCCTTCCATCTGGTGTTGTGATGTCCGCATTCCTCTCTGCCGTTGCGCTATTTTTGCAGCCTGTCCCCCATATCGACCCACCACCGGACTTCACGCAGGCCCGTGCGGTTATCGATGGATGGGAGATGGCGTATGTAGCCAAAGCGCCCGACGGCATGGCTGTCTCCCGCACTGGCTGCGGCGAGAAGGAGTATCGTTATACCTGCCGCTATTCCGTTGAGGGCAGCGCATTGACCCTGGCGGTCGCCGTCCCCATCGAAGCGGATGAAATGAGCGTACTCGTCCTGGCCATGAAGCCGGATAAGGACTGGGCGGCGAAAAAGAAGGGCATGCTATCGATTGTTGAGGCCGCGGCCCCAGCCGCCATGTCGGCCATGGGGTGGACCGGAACACCGGCGGCCGACCAGATCGAAGACGGCGTTGACGCCGCTCTTCCGGCGATAGGCGCCGGACTGTCCGCATCGAACCCGCATGTGGACAGGGGCTTCTTCGCCGGTCAATTGACCGGTGATCACCGCGGGCTCATCGCCACGATCTCTCTGCGACTGATGGCTGACGGTCCTCACCTGTATGATCAGGAACTGGCAGATCGTCGGACTACGGACCGGTTGAAACGCGCTTCCGAAGCGCTCGGTCAGAGCCTCGGCGAAATGAAGAATAAAGCCGATCCTGGCGCAGCGCCTCAGGCGGACTGAACGTCGAAGGCCATTCTCAGAATGACGAACTCCGCCGGCCGGGCCGGGGCAAAGCCGATTTCCAGCATCAGCCGTCCGGCCAGCTGGTCTGCCGCTGTCATCGTATTGATGCCGCACGCCACGGTATAGGACTGCCGGGCCGTGGCCCCGGCAAAGGCACCCTGTACGAACAGATTCTGCATGAAGGCTGACACCGCCAAGGTCACGGTGTTCCATAGTGCCTTTTCATTGGGCTCGAACGCCGTCCAGGCCAGCCCCTGGGACAGGGACCGGTGTATATAATGGTGCAGGCGCCGTGTGCTGACATAGCGGTATTCCGCGCTAAGCGCTGACCCGCCCAGCGTCCTGGCGCCCCACAGTACTGGCGCGCCGTCAGTCGCTTTAATCAGTGTATTGATGTTGTAACTGGCAGACAGGATGTCACGTGTCTTCTGGCTGGGAGCCGACGCCAATGACAGGCCGGTCAAATCTGCGCTGAGCCCGGCGGGCGCTTTCCATACGCCGCGCAACCGATCCGTTCGCGCAATAATGCCTGCGGCCGCGCCGCCAGCCCCTGCCACCAAGGCGGGGTCGGCAGGGGAGACGATGCGCGCGCCATACGCGATGGCGTCAACGGATTGTGGGGCCACGTACCGGGCCCAACGGGCAGCCTCCATGATCGTATCCGGCGCATCAAGAATGAGGATAGCCATTTGATCCGTGCACCAATCCGCTGCGGCACGGTAAAGCCCCGTCATCCGGAGCTCACTGTTTTGCAGGATACGGAAGACCGATGGAAAATACAGTATGTCGAAGATCAGGGCATCATCGGCCATCGCTGTCGCCAGACCGGCATCGTAGTCTGGCAGCCCGTCCGGTGTCAGCGGCACATTGATGATGACGGCCGACCGCCCACCCTGATCAAACACCTGCTCCAGATTGAACCGCGCCAGACGCTCGGCCTCGACGGCATCTGCGGCCACTGGCGACAGGGTGTCCGTGCCAAACAGCTCGATCGGCACATGGTCGGGGACGGCGTCACCGAAATGGTCGATGAGCAGGCAGACACCGGTCTTCACGCCTGTAATGCTGCGAACGCCGCTAGGGACTTCCTCGACATATACACCAGGCGCCTTGAACGTTGGCGGTATGCCTCGCGCGTTGGCCGCGTTACCGGCTGTGAGGGCCAGCGGACAGGCGGCGGCCCCGATCAGAAATCGGCGGCGGTCTGATGTGCTGGTAGCCATGGTGTCTCTCCCTTGGGCACAGTCTGGCCCGCAACAGCCCCGCTTGTCGAGCCTGATGCGTTAATAGGGGCGACGGGACTTGATAGCTGCTGCCAGCGTGCCCTCGTCGAGATAGTCAAGCTCGCCGCCAACGGGCACGCCATGGGACAGACGGGACACGGTGATGTTCAGGCCTTCCAAGCGCTCGGCCACGTAATTGGCCGTGGTCTGCCCATCGACGGTGGCGGAAGTCGCCAGGATGATCTCCTGCACATCCGATGCGCTGGCGCGCTGGGCCAGGGAGGCAATATTGAGGTCGTCGGGGCCAATGCCATCGAGGGGCGAAATCACCCCGCCAAGAACGTGATAGCGGCCCTTGTGCGCCCCGGCTCGTTCGAGGGCCCACACATCCGCCACATCCTGCACGACGCA
Source organism: Parvularcula sp. LCG005 (assembly GCF_032930845.1). Taxonomy (GTDB): domain Bacteria; phylum Pseudomonadota; class Alphaproteobacteria; order Caulobacterales; family Parvularculaceae; genus Parvularcula. The sequence goes on from NZ_CP136758.1 coordinate 29,414, forward strand.
GATCACCCCTTCTTTGCGGCTCTCATCGGCGCAGATCGCACAGGGGTTCTGGCTGTCCCAATTGCCGCACAGAACGCACGCCACCACTTTTTCCGCCGCGTCGTCCAGTGCTTCGGCAAGGGGACGCATCAGCACCTCCCGCTTTTTCAGCAGATAGAGGGCGGCACGTTTGGCGGAGCGGGGGCCAAGGCCAGGCATCTTCGCCAGCAGGCTGATGAGATGGTCCAGCTCGGGCCCGGCGGGCGACTTGGCCATGAACGGATGATCCTCGTTGCGCCGGGCTTACTGACTGTCTTCGAGATATTGCGGGACGTCGTCGGCGATGTCGTAATAATCACCCTTGTACGCGGTGTAGATGTGCTCATCCAGCCCCAGACCGGTCGTGCTATCGAGAAGGCCGAGCGACACTGCGACACGGTCACTGTCCATTCGGCGCCAGAAGAGAGAGCTGCCGCAAAGGAGGCAGAAGCCGCGCTCGATCGGCCGGTCTTTCTCCTCGTACCAGGCAATGCTGGCCTCGCCATGATCAATGATCAGGTCATCCTGCGCGACATTGAACGACGCCCAATGGTGACCCGTCCACTTGCGGCAGAGCGAACAGTGACAGGCAGAGGTGCTGTGGACCTCGCCCTTCAGATGAAAGCGGACGTCACCGCACAGACAGCTACCCTTCATGATCCATGATCCTCGATGTTGCGGGCGCTTCTACCAAGGAATGGTCTGGCCATCGAAGGCCAGGAAATGGGCCTTGTCGGCGGGCTTGAGGCCGTCGATCACCTGGCGCAGCCCGGTGGCGCTTTCCTCGACGGTGATCAGTGCGGAAGGACCACCCATGTCGGTCTGAACCCAGCCCGGGTGCAGCACGCCAACGGCGATGCCGCGTGATTTGAGATCACCGGCCGCGGCAACCATGGCCATGTTGAGGGCGGCTTTGGAGGTTCTGTAGGCCGTCACACCGCCGCTGGCATCACCGATCGAACCCATTTTGGAGGTGATGGCGACCAGTTTTTTCTGTTCGCCGCGTTCGAGGTGCGGGGTGAATGCTTCGCAGGTTTTCACGCTCCCAAACAGGTTCACCTGCATCACGTCTTCCCAGTCGTCATAATCAATGGAGCCATAGCTCTGGCCTGACCGGTCCCCCATCACCCCCGCACAGGCGATCACCACGTCGAATGGCTCGTCCAGGTCCCGGGCCAGGGCGGCCAGATGGTCCCGGTTTGTCACGTCCAGCTCATACACATCGACGTCATCGATCGCGTTCAGCTCATCTGCCTTTTCAGGCTGACGACAGGTGGCAACGACTTTCCATCCGTCTGCGGCGTATTGGCGGGTCAGCTCGAGGCCAATGCCGCGATTGGCGCCGGTGATGAAGACTGATGGCATGGGGGGCTCCCTTCTGGAAAACTCTGACACGACATGGGTCGCGCCGGCAGGGGAGGCAAGGCTTTGGCTGTCCTCGACTGCAACCAGCGGCATTTGCGATGGCTGAGCAAGCTCACTAGGATCGATCCAGCAATGAAAGGCCCGACCATGCTGACCAAGCGCGACTTTCTCCTGACGACTGGTGCGGGCGTCACTGCGCTCGGGCTGCGGCCAGCCTTGGCCAAGGCCTCTTCGGACGTCGTGGACATGTCGACGAGCGTTGAACCGATCAGCACAGCTGAGCGCGCGGCGCGGGTCGAAAAAGCCCAGACCCTGATGCAGCAGAAGGGCATCGCTGCCATCGTGCTCGAGCCGGGTCCCAGCATGCTTTATTTTACGGCCATGCGGTGGTGGCGATCGGAACGCCTGACGGCAGTCATCATTCCGGCACAGGGCACTGTCGGTGTGGTCACGCCGCATTTCGAAGAGCCAAGTGTCCGCGAGAGCCTGGATTTTGAGCCCGACGTGCGCGTCTGGAACGAGCATGAAAGTCCGTTCCAGCGGGTCGCGGAGTTCCTCGACGATTGCGGAATCCCCGGGCCCGTGGGGCTTGAGCGGACGGTCCGCTATTTTGTCGCTGACGGGCTGAAATCTGCCCTGCCGAACCGGGAGATCGTGCCGGCGAGTCCAATTGTGAATGGCTGCCGTCTGTACAAGTCCGATCATGAAATCGCGATCATGCAGGTGGCCAACAACATCACCATGGCAGCCTATACTGAGGTCTTTTCAAAGATCGAAACCGGCATGACGCCGCAAACCATCAGCCAGATGATGAATGAGGCGACGATCGCGCGCGGCGGCAAGCCGTCTTTCAGTATGGCGCTTCTGAACGAGGCGAGTGCCTATCCTCACGGCTCTGACCAGCCCCAGACGGTGAAGGAAGGAGGAATTATTCTGATGGATTGCGGGTGTTCCGTGCACGGCTATGAATCCGATATCTCCCGCACCTGGGTGCATGGCGAGCCGACGAAGAAGCAGAAGCGTGTCTGGGCCCTTGTGCGATCAGGGCAGGAGCTGGCGCTGGAGAAAGCCCAGATTGGCACCCCTGCCGGGCAGATCGACGATGCGGTGCGCGGACTTTACACCCGATACGGGTTTGGGCCGGACTATCAACTGCCGGGTCTTTCCCACCGCCTCGGGCATGGCATCGGCATGGAGGGGCATGAACCGGTCAATTTCGTGCGCGGAGAGATGACCCCGCTGGCGCGCGGCATGTGCCTGTCCAATGAGCCGGGGATCTACATCCCGGGTGAATTCGGTGTCCGGCTTGAGGATTGCCTCTATATGACTGAGGACGGCCCGAAACTGTTCTCTGGCCTGTCCAAATCAATCTCTGACCCGATGTCGGTCTGATTATCTGAAGACCACGGTCTTGATGCCGTTCAGCAGAATCCGTCTCTGCACGTAGAATTTCACTGCGCGGGCGAGTGTCTGGCGTTCGGTATCCCGGCCCACTTCAACGAGCTGGTCCGGGGTCATGGCGTGGTCTACCCGCGCGACCTCCTGCTCGATGATCGGTCCCTCATCAAGGTCGGCGGTCACGAAATGCGCGGTGGCGCCGATCAGTTTCACGCCGCGCTCAAAGGCGCGGTGATAGGGGCGGGCGCCCTTGAAACTGGGCAGGAAGGAGTGGTGAATATTGATGATCCGCCCTTCAAAATCACGGCAGAAATCAGCACTCAATACCTGCATATACCGTGCAAGGACGATGAGCTCGACATCTTCATCCTGCATCAGCTGGCGCAGGGCCGCCTCCTGCTTGGTCTTGGTTTCCGGCGTCACGGGCAGGTGGTGAAATTTGACGCCGTAATGCTCTGCGATGCGCTCGCCGTCGAGGTGGTTGGAAACGACACCGCGCACATCGGCATTGATCTCGCCACGTTCGATCCGGTGCAAGAGGTCCACAAGGCAGTGATCGGATTTCGATGCCATGATCAGCATGCGCACGGGTTGCGACGCGTCGTGCAGGTGCCAGTTGAGTTCCAGCCGCCGGGCGATCGGGGCAAAGCCTGCCCTCAGTTCATCCAGTGTTGCATTGTCCTCACGGTCAAAATTGACGCGCATGAAGAAGAGGCCAGTGGTCAGGTCGTCAAATTGTGCCGACTGCAGAATATTGCAGCCCGTCTCCGTCAGAAAAGAAGATACGGTTGCAACAATGCCGCGCTTGTCCGGGCAGGACAGGGTCAAGATCGGGTGGCCGTTTCCCATGGCTCTCTCTTCGCATGATACTGCTCCGCTCTATTGCAAGATCATGGCCAAGGCCAGCGGCCTGTCCGGCCGCATGATTTTGATTGCGTTTGCAGATGGATGCGCTCTTATGCGGGTGGGCGTGCCGTGACGCCCGTTGTCGAATTCTACGCATTTTTCAGGGGCACGGCGCCCATTGGAGTTGATCGGCCATGATGCTGATCCCTGCCTATCTTGCTCCGTCTTCCATCGAGGGTCTTGGTGTCTTTTCGCGCACTGATATCGTCAAAGGCCAGTGTGTCTATGCGTTCGATGAACGGTTCGATCGCCTGATTCCGGCGGCGGACATTGACTCCGCAGAAGGTCCGGCCAAGCTGTTCTTTGAACGCTACACATACGCCCTGCCGGACTATCCAGGATACTTCGTCCTCGACGCCGATGAGGCGCGGTTCATGAATCACGCGGACAGGCCCAATTGCGATTTTGCCAATCACCATGCCGCGATTGCGTTGGAAGACATCCCCGCGGGGACGGAGCTGACGTGCGACTATCGCGCAATTGGCCAGGTGGAGGTCTATTTTCAGGGGCCGCGCCACGGGGTCGGCGCGATCGTCGAAGAGCGGTACCTCAACGCAAAATGATCGCCCGCCGCGAATGGCGCCGGGCGACAGGGTTTAGCTCAGCGGACGCCGCCGCTGGCTGACACTCAGCATGGCAACGGCACTCAGGACAAGCGCAGCCGGACCAAGGGGGAAATCCCCTTTGCGCGGTGCCGACCCGGTGAAGGCCGTCGTCCTTGTTGAGCTGTCCGCGGCAACGGTCGCAGAGGGTGTCGTGGCATCGTCAGCCGATGCCGCAGATAAAGGCGTTGATAGCGCTAACAGGGCGCCGATCGAACCAAAAGATATAAGCAGTTTTCTAAAAGTCATGATGGATCCCCTAATCCTGAGACCGAATATACTGCACTGCACCATTTCGGCAAGGCGCTCGGCGCGAAAAATTGAGTTTGGGCTGCATTTTCCGGTGGATAGCGGTCATCAGCGGCGATTAAATCTTACGGCTGAGGCTGATCGCCGTGGCCTCGCCGCCGCCAATGCAGATTGAGGCGACCCCCGTTTCCAGATCACGTTGATGCAAGGCATTGATAAGTGTCACCAATATCCGTGCGCCACTGGCGCCGATAGGGTGTCCAAGAGCACAGGCGCCGCCATTCACGTTCACTTTCTCGTGGGGCAGATCCATGGCCTTCATGGCAGCCATGGGCACAACAGCGAAGGCCTCGTTGATCTCGAAAAGATCAATATGCGCCTTGTCGAGAGACGTTTCGGCCAATAATTTTTGCATGGCGCCAATAGGGGCTGTGGTGAACCAGGCGGGATCTTGCGCAAACGAGGTCATGCCGGTCAGTTTCGCCATCGGCGTCAGCCCGCGTGCTTCCGCCTCGCTCAGCCGCATCATGACCAGTGCTGCGGCGCCATCCGAGATGGACGAGGCATTCGCGGCGGTCACGGTGCCGTCTTTCTTGAAGGCGGGGCGCAGAGAGGGGATCTTTTCAGGGCGTGCCTTGAAGGGCTGCTCATCCTTGGTCAGAACGACGTTACCGGACTTAAGGTCAATGGAAACAGGGACAATTTCGCTGTCGAACTGACTATTCACAGCCGCCATCGCCCGATTGAGGCTTTCAACGGCGTATTCGTCCTGCAGCTCGCGAGAGAAATTGAACTCCGCCGCGCAGAGCTCTGCGAAATTGCCCATCAGACCGCCCTGATAGGCATCCTCCAGACCGTCGAGAAAGATATGGTCGATCAGCTGGCCATGACCGAGGCGATATCCCTCGCGCGCTTTGGGCAGCAGATAGGGAGCGTTCGTCATGCTCTCCATGCCCCCCGCAACGCCAATCCTGACCGTGCCGGCAAGCAGCGCCTGCGCTGTCAGCATGACGGTCTTCATGCCTGACCCGCACATCTTGTTGACGGTGGTGCAGGGCACGGATGGCGGCAGCTTTGCCTTGATCGCCGCCTGACGCGCCGGGGCCTGACCCTGTCCCGCTGGCAGGACGCAGCCCATCATCACTTCGTCGACGGACGCGTTATCGATCTGCGCCTGACGGATGGCACCGTGAATGGCTTTTGCGCCGAGGTCCGACGCGCTCAGTTCGGACAATTCACCCTGAAAGGCGCCCATGGGCGTCCGGCTCATACCGACAATGACGATCGGATCTTCGGTTGGCAACAGCATGGCGGAACTCCCTTTGGCGCGTCCCTGCGGATATTCGCCGGACGGACGGTCCGTACAATGCGCACCGTTCATATGCGTGCGGACTTAGGCCGGGTGTGCTGATTTGCCAAACGGCATGGGCGGCAAAAAATCTGTAGAAGCTGTGTCAATATGAGGCAGATCGCAGAAGACTGCGTTGCAAAGCACTTTTCCGCTCATCATGGCGCGGGTTCCGGGCATGTTCGGTCAAAAGTGGGGTGAACTTCGCCGCCTCCATCTGATGACCGAAGGCGTCCGTTGCGCCATGTTATCGTCAAAACGCCACGATTGGGAGACACTCTCGATGGACGGTCATACGCCTATGGAAACGCCCTATGCTCCGCTGAAGCTCACCGTGCCCGAACCGGCACGGCGCCCAGGGGATGAATCCGATTTCTCCTATCTCGACACCGGCAAGGCCGGCGAGGTGGGCAAGCCCGCGCTCGATGTCGACGCCCGCTCCACCTATTCGGATGCCGCCCGCCTGATCCGGGTACTGGATGAGGATGGTGTCGCTCATGGTCCATGGGCTGAGGGTCTTGACGAAGCCGCGCTGACCCGGGGCTTGCGGGCCATGGTTCGCACCCGCGCTTTTGATGCACGAATGGTCAAGGCACAGCGCCAGGGCAAGACCAGCTTTTATGTTCAGTGCCTGGGAGAAGAGGCGATTGCGGTCGGCCAGCAGCTGGCATTGCGGTCCGGTGATATGAGTTTTCCAACCTATCGCCAGCAGGGCTTGCTGATGGCGCAGGACTATCCTGTCCGTGACCTGATGAACCAGATCTACTCCAATGAGGAAGATCCGCTGAAAGGTCGCCAGTTGCCCATCCTGTACTCCGCCCGCGACTATGGGTTCTTCACCCTGTCCGGCAATCTGGCCACCCAATGGCCTCAGGCTGTGGGCTGGGCCATGGCCTCCGCTATCAAGGGCGACACCAAGATCGCGACCGCATGGATCGGGGATGGCGCGACCGCCGAGGGCGATTTCCACTCCGGCATGATCTTCGCGTCGGTGTACAAACCGCCGGTTATCCTGAATGTCGTCAACAATCAGTGGGCGATCAGTTCGTTCACCGGAATCGCAGGCGGCCTTGCCGCGACCTTTGCCGAAAAATCGATTGGCTATGGTGTCCCCGCGCTGCGGGTGGACGGGAATGACTTCCTCGCCGTTCTTGCCGTGTCGCGATTTGCGGCGGAGCGCACCCGCCGGGGCTATGGCCCGCTGCTGATCGAATGGGTGACCTACCGGAAGGGCGCGCACTCAACCTCTGATGATCCGTCCCAGTACAGACCAAAGGATGAGGGTGAGAAGTGGCCATTAGGCGACCCGATTGATCGTCTTAAAGATCATATGCTCAAGCAGAATATGCTGACCGAGCGGGACTATGAAGCCATGGTCAAGGACGCCGAAGACGAGATGCGGACCGCTGAAGCTGAGGCCGAAGCTATCGGTCTTGTCAGCGAAGGCAATGGCGCCAGCGCAAAATACCTGTTTGAGGATATTTACGCGGACATGCCCGGACGCCTGAAGGAACAGCGCCAGAAGGCGGGGTACTGATCATGTCGGAAACATTGAGCAACACACGCAATATCAGCATGATCGACGCCCTGCGCGAAGCGCATGATGTCATGCTGCAGCGGGATGAAGACGTCATCGTTTTCGGTGAGGATGTGGGTTATTTTGGCGGCGTCTTTCGCGTGACCCATGGCCTGCAGAAGAAGTTCGGGTCGCAGCGCGTATTCGATGCCCCGATCAATGAGGGCGGCATCGTTGGCGCGGCCATTGGCATGGCGGCCTATGGCCTGAAACCTTGCGTGGAAATTCAGTTTGCCGACTATATCTTCCCCGCCTATGACCAGATCACGCAGGAGATGGCGCGCATCCGGTATCGGTCAAATCACCAGTTCTCCTGTCCGGTGGTCATCCGTACCCCAACTGGCGGCGGCATTTTTGGCGGCCAGACCCATAGTCAGAGCCCGGAAGCCTGTTTCACCCATGTCTCGGGTGTGAAAGTGGTCATGCCGTCGACCCCTTATGATGCTAAGGGCATGCTGATTTCGGCGATTGAAGATCCGGACCCGGTCATCTTTTTTGAGCCCAAACGGCTTTATAATGGCCCGTTCGACGGGCATCATGACAAGCCGGTCAAGCCGTGGTCGAAGCACCCTGACGGACATGTGCCGGAAGGCTATTATACCGTGCCACTTGGAAAGGCGGATGTTCGCCGTGAAGGCAGCGACGTGACCGTCATCGCCTATGGCACCATGGTCTATGTGGCGCTGGCCGCAGCGGAAGAAGCCGGTATCGATGCTGAAGTGATAGACCTGCGCAGCCTCATCCCGCTCGATCTCGAAACGCTGGTGGAGAGCGTTCAGAAGACCGGCCGCTGCGTCATCATCCATGAAGCCACCCAGACAGGCGGCTTTGCCGGTGAGTTGATGGCACTGATTCAGGAACGCGCGCTCTATCATCTGGAAGCGCCGATGGTTCGGGTGTGCGGCTGGGATACACCATATCCCCACGCTCAGGAATGGGCTTACCTTCCGGGCCCGGATCGTGTCGTCCGGGCGCTCCGTGAAGTGATGGAGGCCTGAGCATGGGCGTACACGTCATTAAGTTGCCCGATGTTGGCGAGGGAGTGGCCGAGGCTGAATTTGTCGAGGTGCACGTCAAGCCAGGCGATGTGGTCGAAATTGATCAGAACCTTGCCGACGTCATGACCGACAAGGCGACGGTTGAAATCCCCAGCCCCCGCAAGGGTAAGGTGACATGGGTGGGCGCGGATGTCGGTGACATCGTTTCCGTCGGCTCCCCCATCATCAAGCTGGAGGTCGAGGGTGCTGGCAATTCGGCGGATGAGCCAGAGTCAACGCAGTCGGATGCGGGCGAAGATCGGACCGAAATCGATGATGCTGACGGTACTGTAGACAAAGGTGTGGCGACTCGGCTCAAGCAAGCCCGTACGTCGGCCGGGTACCGAAGCGCCCGTGAGGCTGCATCCGATCGCGGCTGGACGTATACGACTTATCAAAAGCACGAGAATGGCGAGAGGGGAATTTCGCGAGATGTCTCAGCGAAGTATGCGTCGGCATTTTCTGTACAGCCAGAGTGGTTGTTGTTCGGGCGAGGTGAGGGGCCTGATGAAAATATTAAAGAGTCGACCTCCGTTTCATCCAATCCATCTCGGTCTGCAAATGGCTCAGAATCTCTAGCAGTTCAGACCCCAGCCGTACCACGCGCAGCCGGGGAGCGTCCGGTCGCTGCGCCAGCGGTCCGCGCCCGTGCCCGTGAACGGGGTGTGGATCTGGCCTTCGTGCACGGCACCGGCCCCGCCGGACGGATCACCCATGATGATCTTGATGTCTATGTCGCTGGCGGTGGCAGCGCACGCCGCCCCTCGCCGGGCGGTGTCGCGGATACCTCCATCGAAGAGGTCAAGATTATAGGCCTTCGCCGCAGGATCGGTGAGCGGATGCAGGACGCCAAACAGCGCATTCCGCACATCACCTATGTGGAAGAAATCGACGTCACCGCGCTTGAAGACCTGCGCGCCCATATGAATACGGGGCGTGCGGATGACCAGCCAAAGCTGACGATGCTGCCATTCCTGATGCGGGCCATGGTGCGGGCACGGGCCGACTTCCCACACCTTAATGCCCGATATGACGATGAAGCGGGCGTGGTGCATCGCCATGGCGGCGTGCATATTGGTATCGCAACGCAGACGGATAATGGTCTGATGGTGCCCGTTGTCCGACATGCCGAGGCACTGGACCTCTGGCAGTCTGCCGAAGAGGTCAGCCGTCTGGCCAAGGTGGCCCGCGACGGGTCGGCCAAGCGGGAAGAGCTGCAGGGTTCTACCATCACCATCACGTCGCTCGGTGCCCTTGGCGGCCTGGTATCCACGCCGGTGATCAACTCGCCAGAGGTCGCGATCGTTGGTGTGAACAAGATCCAGGTCCTGCCGCGATATGACGCCGACGGACGGGTGGTCCCGCGCAAGATCATGAACCTGTCATCGAGTTTCGATCATCGGATCGTGGATGGCTGGGATGCGGCGGCCTATGTGCAGAAGCTCAAGGGCTATCTGGAATATCCCGCTACGCTTTTTGTGTGATGGATCGTCGGCAATTGGTGTGTGCACACAAATGGGCCGTGATGGACCGGCAATCCGGTCCATCATCCAACTCGTGGCTTAGCGGTCATAGCGCCCGGCATATCTGCCGCCGCGATAGTCGTGGTTCGGACGGACATTTATGGCAACCCGCTGGCCGCGCCGCGTCACACCCACATACTGACCGCCTTTTGTCTTGTAGACGCGCTCAAAGCGGGGGCGGGCGGGCAGCCGGTCGCCGCGCCGCAATTCGTGTCGGCTGGCAACATAGGTGTAGGCGCTGGCGGGGCAGTCGACGATGCGTTCATCCCGGCGGTCTTCGCGTCGGTCTCTCCGCCCCTCATCAATTCGCCGGTCGCGAACATCTTCGCGAAGGTCGGGGCAGGCTCTGGGGTTCAGATACCATTCCCCGGCAACAGCGCTCCCCAGCGAGGCCGCGCCCATGCTGCCAAAGGCGAACAGACCGGCAAGGATCATTTTCTTGTTCATCTCGCAACTCCTTCATTCCGCCCGTCATTGGGCAGGATCAGGGTGCGACTGGCGCATGTCGGTATTCAGGCGGATCGTCACTCGCCTGTCCTGAAATGTCACGAATTGTGTCAGACCGCCCGGGCGAGCTGAAAAACTGAACAGTGGAGCGCAGCGGGCACGGCCGGCGACGCGGAGGTTAGAGGAATATCGATGGCATACTGGCTCTTCAAATCTGAACCGGCGACATGGTCATGGGACCAGCAGGTCGCCAAGGGCGTGGCAGGCGAAATCTGGAACGGCGTGCGCAATCACCAGGCCAAGAACTTCATGCAGGCGATGAAGAAGGGCGATCGCGGATTCTTCTATCACTCCCAGACCGAGCGGGCCGTCGTGGGCATTGTCGAGGTGACGAAGGAGGCCGAGCCCGATCCCACAGCTGAACCGGACAGCCCCTGGGAATGCGTGACGGTCAAAGCGATTCAGCCCGTGGCCTCGCCCGTGACATTGAAAATGATCAAGGACGTGCCAGAGCTCGCCGAGATGGTGCTCGTGAAAAACTCGCGCCTGTCGGTGCAGCCGGTAGAGCCGGACGAATGGAAGCTCGTCTGCAAGATGGCCGGGGTGAAGCCGTGAGCCAGATTATGAATGTGAACACCCTCATCATCGGCGGCGGTCCGGGCGGTTATGTCGCCGGTATTCGGGCCGGGCAGCTGGGTATTGATACGCTGCTCGTGGACAGCCAGCCCATGGGTGGCACCTGCCTTAATGTTGGATGCATCCCGTCAAAGGCACTCATCCATGCGGCGGACGAATTTGCCGGTATCGCGGCGCAGGCTGAGAAGAGCGCGCTTGGTATTACCGTCCAGCGCCCGTCGATTGATCTCGCTGCGACCATCGGCTGGAAAGACGGCATCGTGAAACGCCTCAATGGCGGCGTTGCCGGTCTGCTGAAAAAGGCGGGCACCATAACCCTGTCGGGCTGGGTAACCCTGCAGGACGGCAAGTCGGCCAAGGTCACGACAACAGACGGCGAGATCCTCGTCAAAGCCCGTCACCTAATTCTTGCAACAGGTTCGGTCCCTCAGGCCATACCGGCCATACCGTTCGGCCCGGACGTCTGGTCATCAACCGATGCGCTGTCATGCACGGCGGTGCCCAAGTCGCTGGCCATCATCGGCGGTGGTTATATCGGGCTAGAACTCGGGACGGCTTTTGCGAAGCTTGGATGTGCCGTCACGATCGTTGAGGCGACGGGCAAGATCCTGCCGCAATATGACGACGACCTCACCGCACCTGTTCACAAACGACTGAAATCGCTGGGTATGACCGTCCTCCTCGATACCAGGGCGACATCGTTCAGCGCCGGCAAACTGTCAGTCGAGACAGCGGAAGCGTCGCAGGACATTTCTGCGGAAAAAGTGCTGGTGACCGTCGGAAGACGCCCGCGGACCGAGGGCTTCGGGCTGGACGGCCTGGACCTCGAAATGACCGGCCCCTTTGTGCGCGTGGATGATCGCTGCCGCACGTCGATGAGCGGCGTGTATGCGATCGGCGATCTGACGGGCAATCCGATGCTTGCCCACCGTGCCATGGCGCAGGGCGAAATGGTGGCCGAGATCCTGGCGGGTCATCCGGCGCGATGGGACCGGCGGGCCATACCGGAAATCTGCTTCACCGATCCCGAAATCGTTCAGGTTGGCCTGTCGGCCGCTGCTGCGAAGGCGGAGGGGTATGACGTAGTCACCGGCAAATTTCCGATGGCAGCCAATGGCCGGTCCATGACCACCGAGGACGAGGCGGGTTTCGTGCAGGCCATCGCGCGCGCCGACAACCATCTTCTGGTGGGGCTCCAGGCCGTCGGGCGGGACGTGTCGGAGCTGTCCGCCGGGTTCACGCTGGCGCTCGAAATGGGGGCCCGGCTCGAAGACATCGCGGGCACCATTCACGCCCATCCGACTCGGTCAGAGGGCCTGCAGGAGGCGGCGCTGACCGCGCTCGGTAAGGCCCTGCATTTCTGAAGATTTACAGGCTCTCGCCGGAAATCGTCGCATTTGTGTCTGTCTGTTCAGATTCGGCTAACCATTTGCCGCGTAGCACCACCAAATTCGACAGGATGACCGGTACTTCGTGCCATAAAGGTCACAGTTGAAACAAGGATTGTTGCAACGCGAAGACTGCTTGTTGACGCTTTTGTAACAGCCATCATACTGCGCGTTAACCGGCTGAGGGGATTTCTGCTTCCTTCCGGTTGTGGGCACATCCCGGGCATATCGCCTCAGGGGGCAAGGAACAGGTGGGAGCCATTTTGGCGACTACGTTGACCGAAAACGTTGGAGAAACTTAATGGGTAAAACTTCGAAAATGATGGGCGCCGCGGCGCTGGCACTGACGACGGCATTTGCCGGCGGTGCCATGACCATCGGTGCGTCCGCACTGGCACAGGACGCCACGTCAGGTGCGCTTGTCGGTAACGTGACGACTGATGGCGGTTCGCCAATTCAGGGCGCGTCGGTAACGCTGCGGTCGAACGATCGTGGTTTCACCCGTACCGCAACAACAAACGCTGCTGGTAACTACCGCCTGCCACAGCTGCCTGTCGGTACATACACCGTGACGATCAATGCGTCCGGTTATGAAGGCGTGACGAACGAGAACGTTCGCATCGTCATCTCATCGACAGCTGACTTCTCGGCTTCGCTGGTCGGGATGTCCGGCCCGGGCGACGAAATCATCGTCACCGGCCAAGCACGTTCGATCTCTGCCTTCGACGCCAACACGACGGGCCTGACCCTCGACGTTGGTGAGCTGGCTTCGAAAGTGCCGGTTCAGCGCGACATCCAGTCCGTTGCTCTTCTCGCTCCAGGCGCAACCCTGACCGACTCGGCCTTTACGGCCGGTACGAACCGCGGTGGTTCGGGCACGCAGATCGGTATTTCCGGTGCGTCGGTTGGTGAGAACCAGTTCTTCGTCAACGGCTTCAACATCTCCGACTTCAACGACTTCATCGGTGCGTCGGTTCTGCCATTCGAATTCTACGAAAACGTAGAAGTGAAAACGGGCGGTACGTCTGCTGAATTCGGTCGTGCGACGGGTGGTTTCGTGAACGCGACAACCAAATCCGGTTCGAACGAGTTCAAAGCCAGCGTCAACATGTACTGGGCGCCGGATGAACTGCGTGAGCAGGGCAAGTCGACCTACAACTACGGTTTCGACGCGACCAAGCCATTCAACCGCGGTGACATCGAGCCTCGCAATGCGAACTATCTCGACCAGACCGACGAGTTTGAAACAAACATCTCCGTCAGCGGTCCGCTGATCGAAGACAAGCTCTTCTATTATGTCCTGTTGAACCTCAACAATGACAGCCAGACAGACGTTCTGAACCACACAGGCTTCGTCGAAAAAACCGACGATCCAACCTATGCTGGTAAGATCGACTACTTCCTGACAGACACGCAGCACTTCGAGTACACGTTCTTCAAGGACGAGCAGACGTACTTCACCGACTATTACGACACGTCGGTTGACGGAAGCGGCTTTGACACAGGTCTTGCGGACTATCGCAACACGGCCGAGCTGACGAATGGTGGTTCGAACCACATCTTCAAATACTCTGGTCAGTGGACGGACTGGTTGACCTTGTCTGCGTCTTACGGCACGGGCGAAAACGCCAACTCCACCAGCGCTATTGATCCCGCCGTGTTTGCAGCGACGGATGTCAACACCGGTGAACGTCTGACACCTTACGCTGTCGGTATCTTCGAAACGACGCTCAACGAGCGTGACGCATACCGCATTGACGCTGACCTGTACTTCGACTTCATCGGTGAGCACCAGCTCCGCCTGGGTTGGGACCGTGAAGATCTGGCAGCATCGTTCGACGATCGCTACCCAGGTGCAGAAGTGTACACGCTCGACCTGCCTGGTTCGGCAAGCGACGTGCGCGGCGCCTATGCCAATCCGGACGTTGCCGGTCAGTACCTTCTCGATACCCGCGGTGGTTTCGTTCAGGTTCAGTCCTACAACACGGACGGTTCGATCGCGAACTTCCGTATCCGTTCGCGGATTGCCGGTGCAGCGTTCGAAACACAAAACGAAGCTTTCTACGTTCAGGACGCCTGGAACATCCATCCAAACGTCAGCTTGAACCTCGGCGTTCGTTTTGAGACCTTCCAGAACGCCAACGCCGAAGGCGAAGTGTTCTACGAAACCGATACACTGACGTCACCACGTCTGGGTGTGAACTTTGACGCGCTGGGTGACGGCACGCTGCAGTTCTCCGGTTTCTACGGTCGTTACTATCTGCCGATCGCAACCAACACGAACTTCCGTCTGGCTGGTAACGAACGTGACGTTCGCGCCAACTACACGGCAGGTCCTGGTTTCGATCTGAACGACATCATTGACGAAGACGGTCGCGTGAAGAACGCCACCTACCGTGGTTCAACAACGGTCTTCTCTGATGGTTTCATCAAAGGCACCGAAGAAACGGTTTCGACCAACCTGCAGCCACAATATGTTGACGAGTTCATCGCCAGCGTGAACCACGTCGTTACAGAAGGTTCGCCATTCTATGCCGGCGGCCTGCTTGACGGCTGGGAACTTGGCCTGAGCTACACCCACCGTGAACTCTACGACGCTCTTGAAGATGCGGCCGTCGACTTCGCTGTGAACGAATATTGTGCTGAACAAGGCCTCACAGGTTGTGAGAGCGTGTGGTCGGGCTTCCACCACTACGTTCTGATCAACCCAGGCAACGACATCGAGTACTCGACCGACGACGCCCCTGTCAGCTCTGACGGTTCGTTCGTTCCTCTCTCGATCGACGGTTCGTTCCTGCCAGAAGCAGAGCGTGTCTATGACGCTGTGTCGCTGACATTTGAACGTCCAGACGATGGCAAGTGGTCGCTGCGCGGCAACTACACATGGTCGGATCTTGAAGGGAACTACGAGGGTTCAGTGAAGTCCGATAACGGCCAGACCGACGCTGGTCTGACTCAGGACTTCGACCAGCCAGGCCTCGTCGACAACTCCTACGGCAAGCTTCCACAGCACCGCGAACACCAGTTCAAAGTCTGGGGTAGCTACAACGTGACTGATCGTCTGCGTGTCGGTGCAAACTATCAGCTCTCGTCACCACGTCAGTTCGGCTGTATCGGTGTTCACCCAACGGAGCAGTTCGCTGCACTGTATGACGTCGCTTCCTGGTACTGTATCCCACAGGGCTTCGATGCCTCAACGGATCCAACAGGCAACGGCTTCGCTTACACACCGCTGCCACTGTTCGGTGCGCCAGACGCTGCCAGCCTTGGCCTCCCTGCCAACACCCAAGAGGCCGCATCGGTTTCAGTCGCAACCCCACGTGGTTCGCAACTTGAAAGCGATTGGCTGAACAACGTGAACCTCTCCATGGCGTTCACACCACCAGTCGCCGATGACCGTCTGACGCTCCGCGTCGATGTCTTCAACGTCTTCAACGGCCAAGCCGTCACTGACATTGAAGAAGAAGGCGAGTTCGGTACGTCGTTCGACGCTGTGTATGCTTCGCCAAACTATGGCCTCGCACGCGGTTACCAAGCACCTCGCTCGGTCCGTCTGGGTCTTGAACTGGACTTCTAAGAATGAAGAGAGCGGGATCACCCGCTCTCTCCTGAAATGGAAAACCCCGGCCTGCTGGCCGGGGTTTTTTGTTGTCTTCAACTTCGGTAGGCTCGGTGGTCAAGGACGATGTGCAGACGGGCGAGTATCGCTGGCTAACGCTGACCTCGCCTGAGGATCCAGGCGGCACCCAATTGTTGCCCTAGCCTAGCACGCACCCTGCCGCACCGCCGTTGAAGGCTGCGTTGGAAGCCGACGGCATTCCCTATACGTCTTTTCGGGTCGACGATCTTGATGCGGAGTTACAAGCGCCTGACAGGCCTAGGCGCGGAATTTGTTCAGCCGCTGGTGGATGCCGGTCCCGTGCGACTGGCGGTGCTCGACGATACCTGTGGCAATCTCATCCAAATCATCCAGATAGCGCCACAATAGCGGTCGGCGGCTGCTAGGACGTGATGGCGAGGCAGAGCATCATTCCATCCGGTTTCGATCCCGAAACGTCACAATCTGCAGCTTGTCTTCGCCCACATGGTCCGCGATTGTCCGGTTGAGTTCCGCGGCGCCAAACCGGAACCACTCATTGTCCTGTAGCACCCGGCGCGCTTCACTCGCCGCACCGCCCATGATCGCGGCGTAATTGGTGATGATAAACACCGCTGAGCATGCCGCCAGCATCCCCAGTGTGGTGGGTGTTGCGCCTGTGCCCAGCGACCACCACACACCCCCCACCGCCAGGGCGAGAATGATGCACAGGCTGATCCCCGCCATGGCGTAGAGGGTGGCATTCCGATTGACCTGGTACATCTGGTTCCGGACGACCCGCTCGCACAGGAACAGCCGGATGGCGAACCAGTTATAGGCCACGGTCCAGATCCCTGCCTCGTCTTTCAGCTCCTCCGTCTGCGTCATCCGCTTGTTCCGCTCGACATTCAGTGCGTGCCGCTTTGCCACCTGAAAGTTCTGATTGATCCGCGAGAACCGGCTGGTGATGTAATTGTCCATGCCCAGAAGATTGCGCTGAATGATCACCTTGAAGGGCCACTGATAGATCAGCAGGAGCGCGGTCAGTCCGATAAGTGTCGCCAGCGGCAGAAAGACGAGACTGGAGGGCAAGCCGGCGGCCCAGCTGCCAAGGCCATTGAGTTGCGGGACGAGAGTCGACAGGCCGACGGCCCCCGCCATCATCAGGCCAAACAGTACCGGCGCCACGATCAGCAACAGGCGGCGGGCATTATCATTGATCGTCTGCCGGAACAGGTCCATCCAGACAACGAACCGCGAATCCGCCGAGCGCGGATCATCAGCGGAGAGGGCCTGTGAGAGTTCCGCCAGCTCAATCTCTTCGTAGAAAAAGTGCCCCTCCGGGAACAGGCCAAACTGGCTGGTGTAAAACCGGTTGGCATTGGCCACGAACTCACGGGCGACGGGCAGGCTCAGTTCGGCGGCGCTGCCTTCGGACAGCTTGGGTCGGTCAATCGCCTTGAACAGAAACGATCCTGCCGTCGGCTCGGGCATTTCGGCCACTTCTTCAACCGTTGGCGCATCGGCGGCCACGGCATTGCCGACGGCCTTGCGCACGGTATTTAGCGCATGAGGACGGGCAGAACGGAAGAAGAGGCGACCAAGAAGTCGGAGCGGGAGGAACAGAAAACTGAAAAACTTTGAAATGACTCGCCCCAACACGCCCATAGGACCTCCCTGTTTTTATACTTACTAGATTGTTAATCTTACCCCCTCTTTCAACCCGTAGGCCACCGCCAAACCGCAGGAGAAGCACGATGCCACTTCGTTTCGAGAACAGAACGGCCTTGGTCACTGGTGTGACATCAGGATTTGGCCGGGCAATCGCGATCGCGCTGCTCAAGGACGGCGCACGCGTCATCGGCACGGGACGTCGGACAGATCGGCTGGATTCCCTGGCCGCAGAGATGGGCACGGATATGCTCCTCACGCAGACGCTCGACATGACGGATCTGCCCGCGGTCGACACCTTTGTCGCGTCGCTGCCGGAAGCCTTTCAGCCCGACATCCTGATCAACAATGCCGGTCTGGCGCTCGGCATGGCGCAGGCGGATGAAGCCAGTCTTGAGGATTGGGACCGCATGATCCAGACCAATATTTCGGGTCTTGTGCATCTGACACGCAGTGTCCTGCCGGCCTTTCGGACGCGGTCCCGCGCCGACATCATCAATATGTCGTCGATTGCGGGTACCTATCCATATCCGTCCGGCAATGTTTACTGTGCAACCAAAGCCTTCGTCACCCAGTTCTCCCTCGCCTTGCGGGCGGATCTTCTGGGGTCGAACGTCCGTGTGACGAATATCGAGCCGGGCATGGCGGAAACCGAATTTTCAAATGTCCGCTTTCATGGCGATGATGCCAAAGCGGACAGCGTCTATCAGGGTGTCGATCCGTTGACCCCGGACGATATCGCCCGTGTGACGACCGACATTCTTGCTCTTCCGCCCCACGTCAACATCAACCGGATTGAGGTTATGCCGGTGCAGCAGGCATTTGGGCCCTTTGCTGTGACCCGGCGTTAAAGGGCTTCGGTCTGGTACAGCTGGATGCGGATCGGGCCGTGGGGGATCGGTGGACCGGGCGGCAGGAATTTGAGACCTGTCGCCGCGGCCAAGGCTGGCTCGCTCGTGATCAGGCCAACGCGCCATCCCTTGAATTCTGACGTGAGCCGCTGCCCGAGCGCCCGATAAACGCCGCGGAGTTCGGCCGGCTTGCTGATCCGCATGCCGTAGGGCGGATTGACCAGAACAAGACCGGGGGCGCCTTCAGGTGGTTTTGATTCCGAAACGGTCATTTCTTCAAAACGCACGTGCTCGTCCACACCCGACCGATAGGCATTGTCCCGGCTCATTTTGATTGCGCCGGTATCCCGGTCCGATCCAAGCATCAACGGGAAGGGGGCCTCACGGCGATAGGCTGCGATCAGCCGGTCTTTTTCATCGGCATAGGCGTCGGGGTCGTGGCTCTCGAACCATTCAAACGCAAAGCTACGCTGACGCCCGGGCAATAGTCCCGCCGCCATTTCAGCCGCCTCGATGATGATGGTGCCTGAACCGCACATGGGATCGACAACCGGCTCGGTCCCGTCAAACCCGCATTGGCGCAGGAACAGGGCGGCCAGGGTTTCACGCAACGGCGCCCGGTTGACCGCCTGCTTGAACCCGCGGCGATGCAAGAGCTCACCGGATGTATCGAGGCTGATCGTGCACTTGTCTTTCTCGATCCGAGCAGAGACGCGAATATCGCCCTCCGGATCGACCTTGATGCCGGTACGGATCGCGGCCTTGGCAATGCGCTCGGACGCGGCGTCACTGTGATAGATCTTGGATTTACGGCACGTTGTCTCGACCGTAATCGTGGTGCCGGGGCTCAGAAACTGGGCCCATGGAAGATCGCGAGCGCCTTGTTCGAGGTCAGAAAAATGCCGCGCCTCAAACTCGGCGAGACGGATAAGCACGCGGTTGGCGCCGCGCAGAACGAGATTGGCACGCCAGACATAGGGCCAGCCGCCACGCACTTCGACGCCGCCGGGCACCATCTTGGGATGCGCAAAACCATTGGCCAGCGCCTCGTCACGCAGGGCGGGTTCAAGACCCGGGGGGCAGGCCAGAAAAATATCGAAACGGTTGTCCAAGGGGCGTCCTTCAAAAGAGAGACGGCCTATCGGCTCTGCCGCGCGCCGTCGAGTCCTGATGACGGTGTCAGCCTGCTCATGTCTTCAATCCAATTGGCAGAATGTCGTCGCTAGTGTATCTGGCCACCATGTCCAAATTTGTCGTTGCCGCCCTTTATCATTTTGCCCGACTTGAAGACCTGCCGGTCCATCAGGCCCATCTGCGTGAGGTGCTGGAACGCAATGATGTGCGTGGCACGATCCTTCTGGCGACAGAAGGCGTCAACGGCACCATTGCCGGGGACCGGGAGGGGATCGACGCCGCATTGGCCGCCATCCGCGCGATGCCAGGGTTTAGCGCCATGGAACACAAGGAAAGTTTCGCAACCGAAAATCCTTTCCTCCGGCTCAAGGTTCGCCTGAAAAAGGAAATTGTGACCCTAGGCGTCCCCGGTGTCAGCCCGGCTGATCGCGTGGGCACCTATGTCACGCCAGAGGACTGGAACGACGTCATCAACGATCCCGAAGTGGTCCTGATCGACACGCGAAACGATTATGAGGTGCAGATCGGCACGTTCGAGGGGGCGGTGAACCCGCAGACGACATCGTTCCGGGAGTTTCCCAACTGGTGGCGGAATTTCCGCCAGACCACGAACAAGACCAAGGTCGCGATGTTCTGCACCGGCGGTATCCGCTGTGAGAAGGCGAGCTCGTTCCTGTTATCCGAAGGCGTCGAGGAAGTGCTGCATCTGAAGGGCGGCATTCTCAAATATCTTGAGACCGTGCCGGAAGAGAAGAGCACCTGGAACGGCGAATGTTTTGTCTTCGACGGGCGCGTCTCGGTAAAACATGGGCTGGAAGAAGGCGACTACGACCAGTGCTTTGCCTGCCGCCGTCCGATCGATGACGAGATGAAAGCCGATGCCCGGTATGAGCCGGGTGTGTCCTGTCCTCAGTGTCACGACGAATTCAACGAGGAACGAAAAGCAGCCTTTGCTGAGCGTCAGCGCCAGATCAGACTGGCGCAGGAACGCGGCGAACAGCATCTGGGAACGTCCACGCCGCGGTCTTGATGGACGACCTGCCGCTTCTCTATTCATTCCGCCGCTGTCCCTATGCGATGCGGGCTCGACTGGCCATTTGTCTGGGCGGTCAACAGGTTCGTCTGCGAGAACTGATCCTCCGCGACAAGCCTGACCACATGCTGTCGCTGTCGGAAAAAGGGACGGTCCCGGTTCTCATGCTCAACGACGGCACTGTGATCGATGAATCCCTCGATGTGATGATGTGGGCCGTGGGCAAGGACCCGAAAATCTGTCCCCCGGACCTGATGAAAGACATGCGCGATATCATCGCGACGAATGATGGTCCGTTCAAACACCATCTCGACCGCTACAAATACGCAACGCGCTATGAGGGGACCGACGCAGACGAGCATCGCGCCGCCGGGTTTGAAATTTTGGTGGGGCTGGCTGAACGGTTGCGCGGGGGAGGCGAGCTGACCGGATCGGTCGCGCGACTGGTCGACTACGCCGTTTTTCCATTTGTGCGCCAGTTCCGCATTGCCGACCCAGACTGGTTCGATGCCCAGGCCATACCGGCGCTACAGCATTGGCTTCAACGACATTGCGAGGCGGGCATTTTCAAGACCGTGATGCAGAAATTCAGCCTGTGGAACGACAGCCAGACCGAACACGTGTTTCCACCGCTCCCATAAGCGTCTGACGGTAAAGGGAAATTGTCGGCACTACTGACGGTATGTCTGAAACATCGCCGCAGTAGTGCCTGACAGGATTAGAGAGCGGCTTTCTCGACGTCAGACCATACCCGCAGCACATTGCCGGACAGGATCTTGCGAATGTCCCGTTTGGAATAGCCCCGGTCCATCAGTCCCTGCACCAGATTGGGGTAGGTCGAAGCATCTTTCAGGCCGGCGGGCAGGCTGTCGCCAACACCGTCATAGTCAGAGCCGAGACCAACATGGTTGATACCGATCAGATCAACAACGTGATCGATATGGTCGAGGACATCATCCACATCGGCGAAGGGGGCAGGGTTCTCTGCCCGCCATTGCGCGCCAAACTCTTCCTGCAGTTCTTCTGAACGTTCGAGGCCGTTGTCGGTCAGGTATTTCTGATAGGCGACACCGCCGGCCGCCACCCAGTCACGATATTCCGTGGTCAGAAATGACGAGCCGAAATTGATCATGATGACGCCGTTATTCTCGCCAACCTTCTTGATCATGTCGTCGGACATATTGCGCTCAAACCCGCCTGTAAACTTGCGGGCAGAGGAATGGCTTGCGATCACTGGTGCACGGACAATCTCGAGCGTATCGAAAAACGCAGCATCGGATATATGGCTGATATCAACCATAATCCCCAGATCGTTCATTCGCGCCACGACCTCTTCGCCAAAGGGGGAAAGCCCATCCCATGGACGATTGATGTCATAGCTTGAATCAGAAATCTGGTTTGCGCGGCTGTGCGCTAAAGTGATGTAGCGAACGCCCCGCTCATAGAAATGGTCGAGATTGTCGAGACTGTCTTCAACCGGTGCGCCGTTTTCCATGCCCATGGGCAGGGCAATGCGGCCGGTTTTTGCGATGCGTTTCACATCCGCCACGGAATGAGCAATCTCGAACTTGTCAGGATGCGCGTCCGCGATCCCTTCTACGAGATCGATGAGGGTGTCGGCCTGTTCCTTCGCGCCGCCCGTCTCCTGATAATCGGCCGCTACATAGATTGCCATGAAGGGCGCGTCGAGACCGCCAGCCTTGGCGCGGGGGTAGTCGAAATCGCCCTTCTCCGTCGCGACGCCCACATCCTCATTCGACTTCTGAATACGATAGGGGACGTCTATGTGACCGTCGACAATAATCGTTTCCTTAGCAAGATGAACGGCTTCCTTGCTGGGTTTAGACCAGTCGGCGAAGGCGGGCTGGCATAAAATGGCCATCAACGGGGGCAGGATATAGGCGCGATTCATGGGGACTCCGATCAGCTGAAAATAGGCACCAATGATACTGCCGGAAGGGCGAGTCGCACACAACGCTTCGGCGCCGGCACCCGGAAACAGAAAAGGGCCACCCGGGGGGTGGCCCTGTCCAATTGTCTCACTCGGATCAGAATTTGTACTGATAGGCGAGGGTCACGCCATCGGCGTTTGAATCTTCAAATTCATACCGTGTGTAGTCGAGGCGTGCCACGTGGTTCTCTGTGAAGTCGTATTCGGCACCGGCGCCATAGGCAAAGCCGCTTTCCGATCCGCCGATCTCGACCTCATTGCCGGCCAGCGTTTGCAGCGTCGAATCGACTTCGATAAACGCATAACCTGCGCGCGCTGCCAGATCAATACGGTCCGTTAACGGATAGTTAAACCGGCCATAGGCCCCAATCAGATAATCGACGCCGATTTCGCCATCCGCCATCAGAATATCGTCGAGGTCGCCGTCATTATTGTCGTCGAAATCGAAGTCGTCCTCGTCGCCGTCATAGTCGAACTCGCCGTCATCAATGCCAAAGCTGGCCTCGGTTTCCAGCGAAAACATGGGGACGATCTGCCAGCCGAGACGAGCCGTCAGGGCATTGGTGTTGTCGCCCACGTCACCGGCATCGGATTCAATATCAAGGAAGGAGTAGCCGCCGCCGACATAGAGTCCTGTATCTTCTGTGCCCATATTATAATTCTGGGCGAGGGCGCCTGTGGTTGCGAAGGCACCAGCAGCGATTGTAGAAAGCAGCAATTTATTCCGTGTCATTATCAAACTCCTTTTTGGAATGTGCTGGGGCAACGGGCTACCCTGACGGTTCGTTCCTGCAAGGAGCGTGGGGTTTGGTTACTGTTGTAATCATGTCACTGAATCCGTCGCATCATGGCCGGATTACGGCGACAACCAGGCTGCCAGAGGGCAAGGACGACCTACCTGTTACTTGGACACGGAAATTCGGGAGCCCTGCATGCGCGGCATGATCGTCAAACTATTGCTGAATCTGCGCGGCAGTTTCTGGTTCTTTCCGGCCATCATGGTCGCGGCGGCCATTGCGCTGTCCTATCTCACCTTGTGGATCGACAAGCACGGTCCCTACAGCCTGCTGTGGGAGGTCCAGCTGTTCTCCATGACAGAGCCGGGCAGTGTCCGCGAAGTGCTGTCGACCATCGCAGCCTCCATTCTCGGCGTCGCGGGAACGACCTTTTCCATCACCATCGTCGCGGTTTCCTACGCTGGCGGGCAGTACGGCCCCCGCCTGGTGGGCAATTTCATGCGCGACCGTGCCAATCAGCTGACCCTTGGCGTGTTTGTGGCCACGTTTGTGTACAGCCTGCTCATCCTGGCCGCGGTGAGTGACCAGTACACGCCAGATGGCAAAGACGCCGATACCTTCGCCGCCTTTGTGCCGTCGGTATCCACCCTTGTGGCGGTGGCCCTGACCTTCGTGTCGATCGGTGTGTTGATCTTTTTCTTCCATCACGTGCCCGAAACCCTGAACGTCAGCAATCTGACGGCGCGGATTGCCTACGGCCTGCGCGACCAGATCGATGAGATGTATCCCGATCAGGCCGATTACGAGGCCGAGGACGCAGCCAAAAGGGAGGAGTACGAAACACGGGCGATCCGGTCGGTTGAGGCCACACGCGCTGGTTATATCCTCGGCATTGATCTGGACGGCCTGAACGAGCTGGCCGAGAAACACGACGCGCAGGTGCGGGTGCAATGTCGCCCTGGTGATTTCGTGACCGAAACAATGCCGGTGATGGACGTGTTTCTGTCCGATGACGCGGAATTGACTGACGACATGATCAGTTCGTTTCGCAGCGTCATTGCCGTGGGGCCGACGCGTACGGCACGCCAGAATATTCTCTATCTGGCTGACGAGCTGGTGGAGATTGTCGGCCGGGCGCTGAGCCCCGGGGTCAATGACCCTTTCACCGCCATCACCTGTTTCCACTGGCTGCAGAACATCATCGGCGTTCTTCAGACGCGCAAGATGATCGGCGGTGTGCATCTGTCAGGGCGGGTGATATCGCGGCAGGTGTCGTTTGAGCGGTTCATCTCTGCCGCCTTTGACCAGTCCCGGCCCTATGTCTCAAAGGATCGCAATGTGTCCCTGCATGTCATGGCGGTATTGACCCATCTCGCAGCGCGCCTGCCGCCCTGCGGTCGGCAGGAGGTGCTGGTGCGTCAGATGGATCTGCTGGTGCACGCCGTGAAGGCGCAGGTGCCAGCACCCACCTGGCTCGAGGAGCTGGAACAGCGCCGCAGCGATGCGGGCGCCATCCTCAGGTCAGAAACGGCCCGCCAGCAGTTTCGGGAATCCGATCACTGGTATGCGGGCCGCGGCTAGGTTTAATCGTCGAAGGCGTCCGGGTCAGGCATGCCGACAATGTGGAAGCCGGCATCCACGTGCAGCACTTCGCCCGTACAGCTGCGGCCAAGGTCTGACAGCAGGTAGAGCGCGGCGCCGGCCACACCTGCCGGGTTGGTGTCCTCACGCATCGGCGCCCATTTGCGGCCTTCGCCGAGCAGGGACCGGCCACCGGAAATGCCCCCAAGGGACAAGGTCTTGATCGCACCGGCGGAAATAGCGTTGACGCGAATGCCCTTCGGACCAAGGTCTCGGGCGATATAGCGCGTGGCGGATTCGAGGGCGGCCTTGGCCACGCCCATGACGTTATAGCTTGGGATGACGCGCTCAGCACCCAGATAGGTGAGGGTAATCATCGCCCCGCCCGCATCCATCATGGCTGACGCGCGCTTGGCCGCATCGACGAAGCTGAAGACCGAAATGTCCATGGATTGCGCGAAGTTGGCGCGGCTCGTGTTCTCGACGAATGAACCTTTCAGTTCGTCCTTGTCGGAGAAGGCAATGGAGTGAACGAGGAAATCGATCTTGCCCCACTTCTTCTGAATTTCGGCAAAGGCCTCGTCCATGGACGCATCGCTGGCCACATCGCAGGGGACCAGGAACTCAACGCCCAGTTCTTCTGCCAGCGGACGCACCCGCTTTTCCATGGCATCGATATAGGAGAAGCAGAGCTCTGCCCCCTGGGCTGCCAATTGCTGGGAGATCGCCCAGGCAATCGAATTCTTGTTGGCCACGCCCATGACCAGGCCGCGCTTGCCTTTCAGAAGGTCGCCCTTGGGGAAATATTGTTCGTCGCTCATGTGAATCTCCGTCTGTTCCGGCCTCTGTAAAGGCCAAGACGCTGCAGGCCAAGTGGCAAGCGGTTTGGGTGGGGGAGTGTAATTCAGCCCGGCGCTGCATAGACTTTGCCGATGACAACATGCCGGCGGCCCGGTCGCCCACCTCATGACGATATCCTGACCCCTGCCGAATGGCAGACGGTGCAGGGGGTGCAGCATGGCCTGTCAACGGGAGAGATCGCCCGGCGGCGCGGTATTCGGGTTGATGGGGTGAAAGCACAGCTGGCCTCGGCCCTCGCGAAACTGGGGCTAGGGCGCAAACAGGACCTGCTGCAGTGGAGCCAGCCGCCCAAGGGCAGCTTGATCGGGGAGAGACTTCAAATGAAAGACGCAAAAGTAACTGGGCTCGGACAGATCGCGCGGGTCGTGGGGGATCTGGCAGAGGCCGATCGCTGGTTTGGCGAGGTGCTCGGCCTACCAAGGCTGTTCGAGGCGGGCGGTATGGTCTTCTACGACGCGGGCGGCGTGCGGCTTATGCTGACGACATCGGCCGAAGCCGCTGGCCCGTCGTCCATCCTCTATTTCACCGTTAACGACATCATGGCGTTCGCCGAAGACCTGAAGGAACGCGGGTCAGAGCTGATCCGTCCGCCGCATCTCATCCACACGCATGATGACGGGACGGAGGAATGGATGGCGTTCGTGAGTGACCCGGATGGCCAGCCGATAGGACTGATGGCACGCCATGCAAAGGCGGCTCAATAGCCGCCGCAGCCGCATCGTATTCTACCCGGTCCACAAAAAAGGGTGCCCTGGGCACCCTTTTGATATCGAAACGATACCGACTATTATCTAGCCTTCGTAGCGTTCCATGACCATGCAGGCATTGGTGCCGCCAAAGCCGAAGCTGTTGGACAGGAAGGCGCCGATATCGTGATTGTCCTTGCGCTCGCGCAGGATCGGCAGGCCGTCAAACTCAGGATCGAGCTCATCAATATGCGCCGATGCCGCGAGGAAGCGGTTCTTCATCATGAGCAGCGAATAAATCAGCTCCTGCGCACCGACAGCGCCCAGCGAGTGACCGGTGAGGGACTTTGTCGAGCCGAAGAACGGGATGTTGTCGCCAAACACTTCACGAATGGCGCCGCATTCACGCTCATCGCCGACCTTGGTCGAGGTACCGTGGGTGTTGATATAATCGATGGCCCGCTTCACGCCGGTCAGCGCGCGCTTCATGCAGCGCACAGCCCCTTCGCCCGATGGGGCCACCATGTCGTAGCCATCCGAGTTTGCGGCATAGCCGGTAATCTCGCCCCAGATTTTGGCGCCGCGTGCCAAAGCCCGGTCAAGCGTCTCCACCACGAGCGTGGCAGCGCCGCCAGCGATCACGAAACCATCACGGGCCTTGTCATAGGCACGTGACGCCACGGCCGGGTTGTCGTTGTAGTGCGTCGACATCGCGCCCATCGCATCGAACATGTTGCTCATGCTCCAGCTAAGCTCTTCGCCGCCCCCCGCAAATACTACGTCCTGCTTGCCCATCGCGACCTGCTCATAGGCATGGCCAACACAGTGAACTGATGTCGCGCAGGCCGAGCTGATGGAATAGTTCAGGCCCTTGATCTGGAACGGCACGGCGAGACAGGCGGAATTGGTAGAGCTCATGGCGCTGGGGACGGACGTCGGGCCAATACGGCGCGGACTGCCAGACTCCAAGGTCTTTTGGGCGGCCCTGACGATCGTCTCTGTGGACGGACCGCCGGAACCCATGACGATGCCCGTCATCTCATGGGAGATCTCGTGCGGCTCAAGGCCCGCATCTTCGATGGCGTCGCGCATGGCAAGGTAGTTCCAGGCCGCACCTTCACCCATGAACCGGCGCGTTTTCTTGTCCAGAACGTCTTCGATATTGATGTTCGGACGGCCGTGGACCTGGCTCTTGAAGCCCAGCTCAGCCATGCGCGGCGAAAAGGTGATGCCTGATTTGCCGTGCTGGAGGGAGTCCAGCACGTCGTTTAGCGAATTTCCGATCGAGGAGACGATCCCCATTCCGGTGACAACAACACGTCGCATTTGTTGCGAACCTTTCTATCCCTTGGTGCACACACCATCATGCCTGCGAAAAAGCAGGTCCGTTTCATCCGGCGTTCTGATCGACGCCTTTTTACAGCGCGCCCTGCTGCAACTGGTCCATTTCGAACAGCCCGACCCGCAGGTCCTGGGCTTCGTAGATAGGCTCTCCGTCCGCGTACATGCGGCCATCTGCGATACCAAGAACAAGGCGACCGCGCATGGCCCGGCGGATGTCAATTTCGTAACGCACGAGCTTCACCGTTGGCTGAACCTGACCGGAGAATTTGATCTGGCCGGCGCCGAGCGCTCGGCCGTGGCCCTTGCTGCCACCCCAGGTCATGAAAAAGCCGACCAGCTGCCACATGGCGTCGAGGCCAAGGCAACCGGGCATTACGGGGTCGTTCGGAAAGTGACACTGGAAGAACCAAAGATCGGGATTGATGTCCAGTTCGGCCACCACATGCCCCTTATTGTATTTGCCGCCGTCAGTGCCGATCGACGTGATCCGATCCATCATCAGCATGGGCGGGACGGGCAGCTGGGCGGTGCCTGGCCCTGCATAGCCGTGCTTGCCGCACTCAATCAGCGCTTCTTTGTCAAAGGAGGTAGGGCGGTCTGCCATAGGGTCGGTCATTGAGATTTGGTTCTTCCGTCAAACGCCGGTCTGTCCACCTGGCCAGGTGATCAGTAACGGCTTGTCACGAGCCGCGGGGCCCGAGGCATCGGTCTGCGATTACAGGGCAATCCTGTAGACGTGACGGGGGGGCGCCGTCAACGCGAGGCGCAGCGCGTAAAAAAATGTCGCCGCGTACCTCTGGCACCGGCGACATGATCCTTGAGCGGAGGAGTGTGTCGGGGATCAGACCCCTGCACCCCACAACTGTTCCTTGGGCAGCCAGCCGCGGAAATTGTCGGCCCGCACCCGGCACCAGCTGGCATCGCAGCTTTCGACGCGCGCCATCACGCCTTTGGCCAGTTTGGCCCGGCCCTGGGCATCGGCATCGGGGGCGGCGCGCAGAACGGCATCATCCACATGGACGACGACATGCTCATTCGCAGACAGCATGGAGCGATGGATCCACATCCGGCGGCCATCGCGGTCCTCGACCCGGCGCCAGATATTGTCGCGATCTTCGGCAATGACCTTCAGGGGAAGACCTTCGCGGCGAAATTCATAGGCAACCGGATAGTCAAATGATGGACCGAACCGCGCGAGGACCTCATCCTTTTTCAAGGCCACAAAACGGGGGACCGGGAGACCGGAGGGACCGATCACGACATTGGCCGTGCTGGTCGTGTTCGTCGTCAACGCGCTGCCGGCCGAGGCGTGGGTCATCAGGCCGAAGGCGGTGCCGAGGGAAAGGATGGCGGCGGTGATTGTGAACCGCAATTGCATGCTTAAAGCCCTCACTCATAATGGTTTATCCAATATGAATGGGCCGGTTTCGTTAAAAGGAGCTTAATGCGGCCTACAGATTGTCCGCAGGCCAATTAACGGCCCGGTAAGACCGGTTAATGAGATATTAATCGTTCTTGGGAAGGCCGGCCAGTGCCCGCGCCGCGTCATCATCAGTGCGCCGCGCTTCGGCCTCCAGCATGATCGGGATGCCGCTGCGAATTGGATAGGCCAGATGCGCCTTGTCGGATATGAGCTCCTGCGCCTCAGCATCGTACCGCAGGGGTGCGCGCGTGACAGGACAGACAAGAAGGGTCAGCAGAGCGGGGTCGACGTGATGTTCCATGATGTCACTGTAGCGTACCGGTTCGCTCATCGCCATTGTCTTGAGGATCTGCCGCAAGCGCAAATTCCATCAGCGCGATCAGCGTGCGGGCGCGGTCCACGAGCGTATCCGCCTCCAGCAGGGCCTGAAGCTCGCTGGCGTCAAAGGGGCAGCTCATGGAGACGGAATTGACGATCGTTTCAGCCGAGGCCCCTTCGATCGATTC
The DNA here is from genome assembly GCF_032930845.1 of Parvularcula sp. LCG005. Taxonomy (GTDB): domain Bacteria; phylum Pseudomonadota; class Alphaproteobacteria; order Caulobacterales; family Parvularculaceae; genus Parvularcula. Next base: position 59,262 of record NZ_CP136758.1, read on the forward strand.
CCAATCCACCTTCATGCCCACTTCGTTCAGATAGTCGACCAGAAGCTCAATGATCCGCTCCCGCATGACGGGGTGTTCTTCGGCATTCTCGACAAGGTCGGCGACGTAGGGGCTGAAATCCACGTCCGCCATGCGAAAGCCGCCATCAACAACATCTTCGCTGCGCAACCGGAAACGGCTGACCCCGGTGAGCGTAATCAGATAGCGGCCATCACTCGTTTCGGAGAAGGAACAGATGCGCCCGGCACAGCCGATCTCGTAAAGATCAGGATTATACTCATCGCCACCGCGTGGGCGGATAAGGCCGATCATGCGGCCGTGGCCCAGCGCGTAGTCGGTCATGGCGAGATAGCGCGGCTCGAAAATGTTCAGCGGCAGGCGACCGCGCGGCAGCAGCACAGCGCCCGACAACGGGAACAGTGGCAAGGTGTCGGGAAGGTCAGGCATGGTGGGGTAAGCAAGATCAACAGTCATCGGTGCCACGTCCTTTTCAGCGGACCGATGAGCGGGGCTGTCGCCCCGCCACGGCCCGATCAGGCAAACAAAATGGACGACAGCCGACGCCGACCGGCTTTCACCGCAGCATGGCTCGCGCCCAAAGCTTCAAAAACCGTGAGCAGGCGCGCTCTCGCGGCCGCATCGTTCCAGTCTTTGTCCAGCTCTATTGACTGAAGTAGGGTGTCGACGGCGTTTTCCATCTGGCCAGCGTCAATTTGTGCCTCGCCAAGGGCAAAAAAGGCGGCGGGATCAGTGGGGTTCTGCTCCGCGAAGGCTTTTTTCTCCTGCACGATGCTGTCATCTGCCGATCCGTCACCCAGCGACAGCTGGGCGTTCAGGCGCGCGACGGCGGGATGGCTCTCGTGGCCCGGCGGAATCATTTCGGCCATCTGCTCGGCCTGCTCCCGGCTACCGATCGACAGAAAACAGCTGGCCATGCCTGCGAGCGCTGCCACATGTTCGGTGCTCGACGGGTCATTGCCCTCGGCGATGGCCGAATAAAGCTGCATGGCAGTCTTCAGGTCTCCATCCACCGCGGCCTGATCGGCGACGGCGAGCATCTCTTTGGCGTCTGGCTGGTCACCGGCCGGGCCACCCAGACCCATTTGCGCAGCCTGTTTCAGAATGCGGTCGATGAACTCCTTGACCTGGCTCTCGGGCAGCGCGCCCTGGAAGCCGTCAATTGGCTGTCCGCCGACAAACGCCATGACCGTCGGCAGGGACTGGATGCGCAGCTGCTGGGCCAGCATCTGGTTCTTGTCGGTGTCGACCTTCACCATTTTGACCTTGCCGCCCAAGGCCTTCACCTGGCCTTCCAGTATGGGGCCGAGCTGACGGCATGGACCGCACCAGCTGGCCCAGAAATCGACGATGACAGGCACTTCCATCGAGGCCTGCATCACATCGTTCTGGAACGTCTCGATCGTGGCGTCCTTGATAAGGTCTACGGGTGCGGGATTTCCGCCGATAATTTCTGTCATATGCGTTCCTGAGCCTGGTCACTTGCTGTTGAGGGCTACATGGCTTCGCTAGCGCAGGGACGCAAGCGGTGCAGCATTACGCGGTGGCGACGGAGAGGATATGAGGAACACTGTGGTGCTCCGTGATAAACGCGACAAGAGCATCGGGCGCCAGGCTGACAGACGCCGTGTTTCGCAAGGGATGGCACCAGAGGGGCGGATGCTCAAACAGTTGCTCATCCAAAACGACATTGGCGATGAGATGGTTTTCATCCCGGGGCAGGGCCAGCGGGGTCGCATTGCCGGGTGTTACGCCCAGACTGTCCATCAGTCTGTCGGGCGCCGCGAAGGAGAGCCGTCCGGTCGCATCCAGAGACCGCGCGACACCTTTCAGATTCACCCGGCAGGCACCGGTCGCCACGATCAGGGTCATGCAGCCCGCCTTGTCCTCGACCAGCAGACTTTTGGTCTGACTGCCCTCCAGCGCTCCGCGCAGGTCTGCGCTGTCGGCGACACGGTGGGTGGGTGGGTGCTCGATTTTGGTCCAGGCGGCGCCATGAGCGATAAACCAGTTTTCCAGGTCGGATTCGGTCACGGGATCCCCTTTGCGGGACGCACATAAAATTCTGCGGTGGCCCCGCATTTTACGCTTGCCAATACAACGATGTTGCTCTTTAAGGCGACTTCGCCGTCACGTTAAGTGACATGAGCGGGCGTAGCTCAGGGGTAGAGCATCACCTTGCCAAGGTGAGGGTCGGGCGTTCGAATCGCCTCGCCCGCTCCATTTTCAAAAGACTGATTGTTTGACAGGCCGTCCACCCCGACGGCTGGCGCCGGGCATCCAGACAGCTCCTCAAACCGCTATCCTGTTCATTTTTATCGGCCGATAAGAGCGGCTGTTAAGGGTTTGTCTCTAGGTTGATATTTTCGGCCAAGGGAGACGAACTGTCCGTGCAGACCTCAAACGATCCGTTGCAACTGCCGTCCGCTACCATGCCGTTGGCGGAGCTTCTGGGGGCATTGAGCTACGCGCTGGATCTGACCGAGGGGCAACCCGAAGGTCATTGCCTTCGCACCACGTGGATCGGTACCCGAATTGGCGAGATGATCGGTCTGCCCAAGGAGGCCATGACTGACCTCTACTACACCCTCCTAATCAAGGATGTGGGGTGCAGCAGCAATGCGGCGCGAATCGCACAACTCTATCAGTCCGACGACCGCGCTTTCAAACATGGCTACAAGATCGCCGGCACTGGCCTGCCGTCAATGCTAAGCTTTCTGCTGGATCACACGGGCGTCGGGCGCGACCTGCCAGCGCGCTTCAAGGCGCTAGCGACGATCCTGACACAGAGCAAGTCCATTTCCACCGACTTGATACAGACGCGCTGCACGCGTGGCGCGGCAATTGCGCGTGATCTTCGGTTCTCTGAAGATGTAGCGCGCGGTATTCGTGAGCTCGATGAGCACTGGAATGGCGGTGGGCTGCCAAATGGTCTTCAGGGGGCGGAGATTTCCATCTACTCCCGTATCGCGCTTCTGTCGCAGGTGATTGAAGTCTTTCATTTCGCAGCGGGACGAGATGCCGCTCTCGAAGAGATCGCTGCCCGGCGCGGCAAATGGTTTGACCCAATGCTGGTGGACGCATTCGAGAGCGTCGCCGCCGATCCATCATTCTGGGACATGCTGGCAAGCCCGAACGTCGAAGACTTGGTGATGACGCTGGATGCAGCCCAGATCGACGTGGTTGTTGATGATGACTTCTTTGATGATATCACGCGGGCCTTTGGCAGCGTCGTCGATGCAAAAAGTCCTTATACCGCAGGACACAGCGACCGGGTCTGTCTTTATGCTGACCAGATTGCTGAAACTCTTGGCATGGAGACGGAAGAGCGTCGATGGCTTCGCCGCGCAGCGCTCCTCCATGATGTGGGCAAGCTCGGGGTCAGCAACACCATTCTTGATAAGCCCGGCCAGCTCGATGAGGGCGAATGGGAGGTAATGCGTGACCATGCCATGTATTCAGAAAAAATTCTCTCGCATATTTCCGCTTTCGGACGACTGGCCTTCATCGCTGCTGCGCACCACGAAAAGCTTGACGGAACCGGCTATCCGCGCCGCCTGAAGGGTGATCAAATACCGCTTGAAACCCGCATCATCACCATTGCCGATTTCTTTGATGCCCTCACAGCAGATCGTCCGTACAGGGATGCGATGCCGATCGACAAGGCGCTGGCGATCATCGAAAGCGAAGTTGGATCATCGGTCGACCCGATCTGCTATCAGGCTCTTTGCGTTTCGGTCGTGCCGCGGCTTCGGGCCGAACGGTTCTGCCGTACGAGTACGGTGCCCGCTCGCGCTACAGTCGGCTGAGCTTCCGCGCCAACGCAGCCCGGATCTGCCGCTGTGCCTCGCTGTCGAGCTCGCCCAGAATGCCCCGGCGCTCTTCCGGCAAGTGAGCTGCCGGTTCGCCGTTTTCCTTGAAGACATAATGGTCGAACATCTTCTTCCACGCCCGGCGATGCGCGGGCGGCAGGGACTGAAGCGTCAGCAGCGCATGCATCAGCACGTCCCGCGGCATGCCGTGGGCATTTGATGGCGGCGTCCACCAATAATTGATCAGGATATTGAACGCGTCGAGCGAGCGGACCTGATGCCACCACAGATAGGGGATGTAGATCGCGTCGCCAGGCTCAAGTTCCGCCGTCATGGCGGCGGCCATGGCGTCGGGGAAACGCGGAAAGGCTTCAAGGTCGGGATTATCAAAGTCCACAAGGCTGATTGCAGCGCCGGCGGGGGTCAGTTCCTCGGGCCCCACATACAGATTGCTGACCTGTTCTGGTGGGAAGAGCGTGAAGCGGCGGCGACCCACCCCGACACAGGCGATGTTTTCCGACGGGTCGTAGTGGGCAGCAATCGTGACCCGGTTGCCGATCCAGATGCGTGCTTCGATCTCCGGCGAAAGCAGCGGGTTTTGGTTCTCATCCATGAACCCGGGCAGGGCGCCGCGCGTCGGCACAGACTGTACGGCGAGGCTGGCGGGGTCGCCATGGCTCTCGGCGTCAAGAAGGTATTCCAGGCTCTCGCGCAGGGGCGATTTGCCGAATTTGAAGTTCAGGCCACTGAAATCCTCATTGTAGAAGAACCGGCCCTTGGCTGAGGGCGGCGCGATGGCCGTGCTGAACCCGTATCCCCGATCAAAGCCCTGCAGGTAGCTGGCTGCATCGTTCGGTGATCGCTTCGCGGCGCGGACGAGCGGCCACTCGGCGACCAGTCCCCGTATCACAACGGGTTCTGATGTCGGAAGGATCTCGTTTTCAAAAACGGCCGGCGTGATATCGGATCGTTCGGGAATCGGCGTGCAGGACTGTTTCATGGGCGGTGGTCTCGCGCTGTCCAACCATGGCGTCAACTGCCCGCCGCTAGGACTCGCAACGGATGCCTATGGTGCGGCGCACAATACAGTGGCAAGATATGTCAATTATAGATAGTTTCCCGACCAACTGTTGTGCAGTGCAACCCAAATGTTCGCGCCGCTGAAACAGTTTCATGTGGCTTACTTGCCGCACCATTTTCAAAAAAACCTCACAGCAACGTCTGGTACCGGTAACATCGTATAAAATGATCTCTTAGTGGCCGCTTGCCATCTTGCTCTTGAGTGCGCGCTGAGTATCGTCGCCGACTGAACTGTCAGCGCTATCCGCTTGATGACATCGTTTCCATTTGGTTAGCGATTTTGATTTAAATCGGCATGCGTAATGCAGGAACTTTAATATCGGGGCCGACGGCAAGACTGCCGGTTGATCCTGACACGACCGGACCGGCAGCATAATCGCTGGTCCAGACTTTAAGAGCCAAGGGAGGCGGCACTAATGAAACGATCCACCACAGGATTTGGTGAAACGAAGGCTTGGGCCTTGAGTGGGGCTTCGGCTCTGGTACTCGGGCTGGTCGGCGTTCCCCTGACTGCAACACAGGCAATGGCGCAGGACGACGTTGATGAAATCAGCGACGAAGAAGTTGATTCCGGCGATACCATTGTTGTTACAGGCACTCGCTCTGCTTTGAAGTCCGCACAGGACCTGAAGCGCGACGCTGACACGATTGTTGAATCCATCACCGCGACGGACATCGGGGCCTTCCCGGACAAGTCGGTTGCTGAAGCGCTGCAGCGCGTTGCCGGTATCACGGTCAACCGCTTTGCCGCTTCGTCTGACACGGCTCACTTCTCTGCCGAACCATCGGGCGTTATCGTCCGCGGCCTGAACCAGGTCCGTTCGGAATTCAACGGTCGCGACACGTTCTCGGCGAACTCTTCGCGCGGTCTGTCATGGGGGGACGTTTCCCCTGAGCTGATGGCTGGCGTTGACACGTACAAGAACCAGATGGCTGAGCTGATCGAAGGCGGTATCGCCGGTACGATCAACCTGCGTACACGGACTCCTTTTGATCAGGCTGGCCAGCTGTTCGCTGTTTCCGCCAACCTGAACTATGGCGACAAATCAGACGTCATCACCCCTGAAATCTCCGGCATTTATTCCAACCGCTGGATGACTGAAATGGGTGAGTTCGGCTTCATGGCCAACTACGCCTATTCCGACGTGACGACGAAATCGCTCGGCGTTCAGGAATACCGGATGAACCGCATCGAAGCTGGTGCATTCCCTCAGTATGACGGCGTTACTTTCTTCCCTGCAGCGATCAACTATCGTGACAACACGTATGATCGCACACGGAACGGCATGGCTTTGTCCGGCCAGTGGCGCAGCAATGATGACAGCCTGCTGATCACGACACAGTTCAACCGGTCTGTCTATGAGAACAGCTGGGAAGAATATGTTGTTCAGGCTCAGTTCGCTGACCTTTCATACGGCGAATCCGTTTTCTACGAAGTGCCGAACATGGTGCCAGCACCGACGGACGACGATCCGGATGCAATGGCTCCGAACCTTCTGATTCCTCGTCCCGCTCCGGGCACGCCAGATTTTACGTTCAACGAGCAGGGTCTCTTCCAGACCGGCTACCTGACGACCGACATCGGTTGGTGGGGTAACAACAACGACGAATCTGCCAACTTTGCCCGCAATGGTCAGGGCCAGAACCTCGTTGACGCCTGTTACGGGTGGAATGGTTGTGAGCCTGCTCGTCGCTCGCCAGAAATGAACACGGTCACGCGGTCCAACAATAACCGCAACATGACTCAAGACGTCAGCTTGAATGCCAAGTGGACGCCTAACGACAAATGGCGTTTCAACTTCGACATCCAACACGTGGAGTCTGAAGTCGAAAACTATGACATCGAAGTCAGCATCAACTCTTTTGCTGATCTCTATGTCGATCTGACGGGCAAGTACCCATCAATCGCGCTGGGTAATGACCCGCTGAACGTGAATCTGTCGCCAGGTGGCTTGGGCAATGCTCAGAACTACTACCTCAAGCACATCATGGATCACGTTGAGGACAGTAAAGGTACCCAGGACGCGTTCCGCGCTGACGTAGAGTATCTCGTCGACGGCGGCTGGCTCACCTCGATCAAAGCGGGCGCCCGTTACGCCAAGCGCGATCAGGAAGTTCGCTGGAGCGGTTATAACTGGCAGAACGTGGCCAACGTCTGGACCGAAGATGCTGAGTATTTCAACATCACCCAGACCGATTCGCCATGCGCTAGCGATCCATCGCTGCCAGGCTGTAATGGACAGGCCTTTACGGGCTACCCTGCTGGCGTGACACAAGGCCGGGCGATGGGCGATCACTTCGCCAACTTCTCGCCTAACGAATTTGTGTTCATGGACATCAACCTTCTGCAGGATCAGGAAGGCTTCGCCGCCGGATTCGGCGCCGACGCTCTCGGGTTCACAGGTGGTGTGGGCTGGAACAGCATCTGCTCCAACTCGGGCGACCGCGCGGAAGAAATTCCAGGCACGTGCTTTACACCGGCAGAAACCGTTGACCTGACCGAAGAAACCGAAGCGCTGTACCTGCAGTTCAACTACGGTGGTCCGGACGCTGAAATCTTCGGCTTCCCTGTCTCCGGTAACGTCGGTCTGCGTTATGTCCGTACAACCGACATCAGCAGCGGTGGTATCAACGTTCCACTTCTGTCCGAGGAGTTCTTCATCGACCCGAACGGTCCTCGCACCGTTGACAACCTCGACTGCGAACTTCGCGAAACGACGGCACCAGGTGCGCCGCCACCAAACCCGCCAGGCACCACGCCTTGCTACATCACGCAAGACATCATTGATTTTGCGGATGGTACCGACCAGACGAGCGACACAGAAGCCAATCATGAAAACTGGCTGCCAAGCTTCAACATGAAGGTTGAGCTGTCAGATGAATGGCTGGTTCGGTTCGCTGCATCTCGTGCCATGTCCCGTCCGGACATTGGTAACCTGCGGAACTATCTGGGCTTCGGCGTCAGCCTTGCTGACCCGAACAACTCGAACGATCCACTCTGGATCAAGGATAGCAGCGGTACGATCATCGCAACGGATGCTCGCTATGCCGGTGGTGCCCAGAACCCGTTCCTGGCGCCTGTGATGGCAACCCAGTTCGACGTCTCTCTTGAGCGTTACTTTGCTGACGTTGGCTCGTTCAGCTTCGCGATGTTCTACAAAGAGTTCGAGGACTACATCCAGTTCGGTCGTTATGATCGCGAGATCACGAACAATGGCATCACGGAAACTGTTGAAGTCCGTGGTCCGCTGAACGGTGAAGGCGCGGCGATCAAAGGTTTCGAAGTATCGTACCAACGCTTCTTCGACTTCCTGCCAGAGCCATTTGATGGTCTTGGTGTGCAAGCGAACTATACGTTCGTTGATAACCAGGGCATCACCAACTCCAACGTTTCCAACGTTGGCGGTGAAGGCACCACTCAAACGGCTCAGTCTACGGACGTGATCCAGGTTGATCGTCTGGAAGGTCTGTCTGATCACTCCTACAACGTCGTCGGTATGTACGAGAAAGGTCCGTTCGCGGCTCGCTTGGCATACAACTGGCGGTCTGAGTATCTGACGACAGCGATCGACTGCTGTGTGGCATATGCCATCTGGACAGAAGATCAGGGCTTCCTCGATGGCTCGGTTCGCTACCGTCTCAACGACAACATGGAGCTCAGCCTCCAGGCGTCGAACCTGCTGAACACCGAAACGGTGCTGAGGCAGCAAGTTGAGGACGCAGACGATGGCGGCCTTCGCCTGCCAAACGCCTGGTTCCAGAACGACACGCGCGTGACCGCTGGTCTCCGTTTCAAGTTCTAAGAGCGACAGCTCAACACAAAGGGCGCCGTCACCTCTGGTGGCGGCGCTTTTTTTTATCGCGACTATCAGTCACCGGACATTCGCGGCTTGACCGTAGTTTTTTGACCGGGACATGCTAGAATTTACGAAATGATGTTGCGCCGGTTCCCCTCCCGAGCGCGCCGCCGCCACATTCGGAAATCGATTATTCATGACCAAACCCCTCAATATCGTGATTGTCGGCGGCGGGACTGCTGGCTGGATGACAGCCGCCGCGCTGGTCGGCATTGTGACCTCGAAAGCCGTCAATGTCCGACTGATCGAGTCCGATACGATCGGCACCGTCGGCGTCGGCGAGGCGACCCTGCCGAGCTTGGCAAAATTCAATGAACGTGTGGGTATTTTTGAACCCGAAATGATGAAAGCGTCGGCCGCGACCTTCAAATTGGGTATCGAATTTGCGGGCTGGCGGGGCGACGATTCCTCTTACATTCACCCCTTCGGGGCGCATGGCAAAAGCTTCGGCGGCGTCGATTTCCACCATCACTGGGTGCGTGCCGGGATGCCTGGTAATATTGAAGACTACAGCTATGCCATCCAAGCCGCTCGCGCGAGCCGATTTGATTTCCCGGCGGAAGATCCCGGCGCCGTCAACGCCACTTATGACTACGCCTACCATTTTGATGCTGGCTTATACGCGGCTTTCCTTCGCCGCTTTGCTGAGAAGCGCGGCCTGAGGCGAACCGAAGGCCGCATCATTGATGTCCAGCTGGATGCCGAAAGCGGCGATATCGCCTCGCTGAAACTGGAGAATGGCGAGGTAATCACCGGCGATCTCTTCGTCGACTGCTCCGGTTTCCGTTCCGTCCTCCTGGGGGAGGCACTGGGGTGCAAATATGAATCCTGGAAGCACTGGCTCCCTTGTGATCGGGCCGTCGCGATGGCGTGTACGTCAGATGGCCGGCCTGTACCGTATACCAAGGCGACGGCGCGTGCGGCCGGCTGGCAGTGGCGCATTCCGCTCCAGCACCGGACAGGCAACGGCTATGTCTATTCCAGCGATCATGCCAATGACGATATGGCACTCGACACTTTGTGCCGCCATCTTGACGGGGAACCGTTGGGCGATGCCAAGATCCTGTCCTTCGAAGCAGGGCGCCGCCAGTCCAGCTGGTACAAGAACTGCGTCGCCATCGGACTATCCAGCGGCTTCCTCGAGCCACTGGAATCGACATCGATCTATCTGGTCCAGATCGGCATCGTGAACCTGATCGATCTGTTGCCGGGCACTGGCAATAATGATGCTCTGAGAACGGAGTATAATCGGCAGGTCGACATGGAATATAGCCGGGTGCGCGATTTCCTCATCCTTCACTATCATGCCAATGGCCGGCACGGCGAGGCGCTGTGGGACCACTGTCGGCACATGGATATTCCCGACAGCCTGCAGGAGAAAATCGAGCTGTTTCGCCATCGCGGTGATATTGAACAGGCGAGTTTCGGCCTTTTCTCACCGCCGAGCTGGCTTGCTGTTTTTGCAGGGCAGGGGGTTGTGCCCCAAAACTACAATCGCCTCGCAGATAATCTGGACAGGGACAATATTGATCAGAAGATGGATGCGTATCGGCAATCCATCGCATCGCGCGTGAAAACCATGCCGGAACACAGCTATTTCCTTGCAGATTATTGTCCCAGCAATGTGAGGGCGATGGCCGCGACCAAAGGCGGTACAGCATGACCTCACCTATTCGCTCAGTCGCCGTCGTCGGCCGGGACATCGCCGCGTGGCTCACGGCGTTCGCCCTGAAACGGACGTTCGGCCCGACAGGGCTCGATGTGATCGTTGTTGAGCAGCCCGGTACAATGACGGAGGCGGATGGATACGTCACGTTACCCGGCATTCGGGTCATGCACGATCTGTTGGGGCTCGACGAGGAAACGCTGATCACGGCTTGTGATGCTGTACCGACGATGGGGCAACGGTTCTCTGGTTGGACGGCTGATCCCAAATCGTTCATGCACGCCTATGACAGCCAGGGCGTCCCGCTGAATAATGTTGATTTCCTGCAGTACTGGACGAAGGCCCGCCATGCGGGAATGAAGGTTCCGCTGGAGGATTTTTCCGTCGGCGCGGCTGCGGCAAAAGCCAATCGTCTGGCCGTGGGTTCCGGTACCGATACATTTTCCCGGGCGGCCTATAGCTATCATCTGGATGCCCAGAAATACGTTCGTCTGTGCGCGGAACGTGCGGCTCAGGCCGGTGTGCGTGGGCACGCCGCGCCGATCACGGAGGTCGAGACAGAGAGCGGACGCATTTTTTCTGTCACGACGGCCGATGGGCATCGCGTTGAGGCCGATCTTTTCGTTGACGCTACCGGTATCGAGGGCGCGCTGATTTCGCAGCTCCCGGGCGCGCGATATGACAGCTGGCGCGACATTTTCCTGCTCGACCGCTTGGCGACATATACGTCAGGGGCGCTTTCCCCACTGCCAGCCTTCAGCCACCACTCAGCGATGGAGGAGGGGTGGTTCGGTCTGTATCCGTTGCAGAACAGAACGATGATTCGTACGGCCTATGCATCCAGTCATCTGTCCAACGATGCTGTTGCGGAAAAAGTCTCCGGCTACACGAACATGCCGCCTCAGGGCTCCGTTATCATCCGTCCCCTGAACCCCGGCGCACGGGAGAAGGCCTGGATCGGCAATTGCGTGGCGCTGGGTGAGGCTGCATTTGGTGTGGATCCCTGTGACGGCGTTGACATCCATCTCCTGCAGATCGGCTTATCACAGCTGATTGCCCATTTCCCGGTCGATGCAGCGACGATGCCCGAGGCAGGTCCCTATAACCGCGAAATGCTGCAGCACGCCAAGAATATTCGAGATTTTCAGGCGCTGCGATATCGCTTGAATGGTCGCGCTGGCGACCGGGTTTGGGATATTGCGCGTGAGCAGACTTTCCCTGAGAGCATGCGTCAGCGCCTGGCGCTTTTTGCCGCCCGCGGCCGCGTTGCCATGCATGAGCATGAGGCCTTTGATTCATCAAGCTGGGCCGCACTGATGATTGGCCACGGCATTGTGCCGGAGAGTTATGATCCGCTGGTCGACCGTGTGTCAGAGCAGGAACAAATTCAGCAATTCCAGAGGCTGCTGGGGTTCGTCTCACAGGAAGTCGGACGATTGCCGCTTCTTGAAGCTCATCTGGAAATGCTTCGCCCGCAAAAATACGACGCTTTGTTTTAGGGGGTATCATGAAATCGAAGAATTTCCGCAATATCGTGATTGTGGGCGGCGGCACCGCCGGCTGGATGGCTGCATCTGCTTTTGCCAAACTTCTTGGCACGGAAGAGTTTGCCATCACGCTGATCGAATCAGAACAGATAGGCACGGTCGGGGTGGGCGAAGCGACCATCCCGATGATTTCCATGTTCAATCGCGTCCTTGAAATTGATGAGGACGAATTCGTTCGCGAAACCAACGCAACGTTCAAACTGGGTATTGAGTTCGCAGACTGGCGGCGCGTCGGTCACAGCTACTTCCACCCCTTCGGCAATCTTGGCGTCGATATGGATGGGATCAGCTTCATCCATTACTGGATGCGCTGGGCTCGATCGGGCGGAAATCTCGACTACAGCTTCTTCAATGCCGAAACCGAAGCTGCCCGACGCGGCAAATTTCAGCGTACAGATCGTGAAGAGTCCAATCTTCCGCGAATCAATTACGCCTTTCAGTTCGATGCCGGCATGTATGCGGCCTATCTGCGCCGGTTCTCCGAGAAGAGAGGTGTGCGCCGCATTGAGGGGCGGATTGACGAAGCCAAACAGAATGCCGAAACGGGCTTTGTTGAAACGCTGGTACTCGATGATGGTCGCACGATTGACGGGGACTTCTTCATTGACTGTTCCGGCTTCCGGGGGCTGCTGATCGAACAGACGCTCGGCGCTGGTTATGACGACTGGTCCGAATGGCTGCCGGTCAACAAGGCCGCTGCCGTGCCGTGTGAAAAGGTCGGTGATCCGCTGCCCTATACGCGATCGACCGCCTATGAGGCCGGCTGGCAGTGGCGCATCCCGTTGCAGCACCGGACAGGCAATGGCTATGTTTTCTGCGATAAATATATCAGCGAAGATGAGGCCGTCGCCAACCTCCTGAGCCGGATTGATGGCAAGCCACTGGCGGACCCGCGCATTCTGAGGTTTGTCACCGGCCGCCGGAAAAAGTCCTGGGTAAAGAACGTTGTGGCAATGGGCTTGGCGGGCGGGTTCCTCGAGCCTTTGGAATCGACGTCGATCCATCTCGTCCAGGTGGCGATATCCAAGCTGCTGGCGATGTTCCCCAATGATGGGCTCAATCCATCACTGGTCAATCGGTATAATGACGAAATGTCATATAACTATGAGGACGTGAAGGATTTTCTGATCGCTCACTACAAGGTGACGGAGCGGGAGGACACGCCGTTCTGGGCACGCGTCCGGAATATGGATATTCCCGAATCGCTCCAGGCCAAGCTGGACATTTTCGCGACCCGTGGCGAAGTTCTTGCCACGCAGACGGAGCTTTTCAAGGAAACGAGTTGGTTCTCCGTCCTGGCGGGGCAGGGGCTTACGCCAAAGGGCTATCATCCTCTCGCGGACGTGGTCTCGGAAGATGAGTTGAAAGCGCGGCTCAGCCGGATTCGGACCGGCATTCAGGAACGGGTGATATCCATGCCCGACCATGCGACCTTCATCGCACAAAACTGCGCCGCGGCAAAAGTCATGATGTAAGATGATCGCTGGGGAGTCAGTCCCCGGCGGTCGCGCTGACCGTTAGTGGCGTGGGAAACGGGCCCTGATGCTTGGGGACCCTTTGACGCGCAAGGCACCACGCTGCACGCGTTTGTCTGTGGGCACAGGAAAGACGGTGGCTGGGCGCGCGGTCTCGGCGATGCCACCCGGTCCATTGATCAGCCGCTGCCCCCAGGGTGAAAGACGGTCAGGATCAAAGTCGAGCACGATGTCGAGATCCTCCACGCCTTTGCCATTCCCGGACCAAGACCAGCCGATATATCCGACATCCATCTGATTCGAGAGGCGAAAGATTGCTTCCTCGTCGACCGGCTCACCCTGATGGTCGGCGCCAAATTCACCGACGATGAGCGGCAGATCCAGTGCGGCGAAGTCCTCGAAATAGGAGCGAACAGCGTCGGCGTCGCCATAGACCTGATACATATGCACACTGAAGACCACATTATTCAGTGGGTCGGCGGCTGCCAGTCGCGGGGCGGCATCTACCATGGTGCGATCATGGTCCTGCCCCCAACCTGATCCGTCCACGACGATGGTATGAGTCAGGCCGGCCCGCCGCAGGTCCCTGATCGCCTCGGCGTGCATCTCCTCATAGACGGCGGGGGACACGCCATTGCCAACCGGTTCGTTACCAATATTGATCAGGACAAAATCTTCCTGCCCCTTCAGGAGGGGGGCGAGGGAGAGCCAGTACGGCATAACCTCCGGGATGGCGACACCCCACTCATTCTCGCCATAGCCCGTGGTGTTATGGATCTCTAGCATCAGGATCATGCCCTCGGCCTTCGCCTGGCGTAGCAAACGTCGTACTTCTGACTTCGGCGTCGGACCCCACGGATGTCCATGACTCAGCGCTATGCGGACAATATTCGCGCCGGTATCGGCGATCTGGGGCAGGACCGTCTCGGTCCGTTCGCGCTGCCATGCATGGGCGTGGTTGATGCCGCGCATGATAAAGGGCTCGCCATTGCCATCGAGGAGGGTACGGCCGCGGGTATGAAAGCCATCGGCCCATGCGGACGAAGAGAAAACCATGGCCCCAAGCGAAAGAGCGGCTGGCACCAGCCTACGAGGGAACAGGACGTGGCGCATCATGGCATCCGTTCGCCGCGCGCAGCTTCAACGACGTCATACCATTCGCGCCGGCCAAGGACAGGCCACTCTTTCTGGCCGAAATGATCGATTCGTTCCAATGTCTGTGTGCCAACAATAGGAATGATCTTCGCCGGGTATCGCAGCAGGAACGCCATTGCCGCATCGGCCCGCGACATGTCATAGGTTTTGGCGATTGCATCGAGTGCGCTGACGACCGACAGGGCGGCATTGTCATTGTCGCTGGGGTTAAGAAGGCGTCCGCCCCCCAAGGGAGACCAGCACAGGAACGTGGCGCCTGTCTCCTGACACCAGGACAGAACACCATCGTCGATAGGCGCCTGACAGAGCGCTGAAAACTCATTCTGTACCGACACGATCGGCGCTTTCATATGACTTGACAGCGCGCGCAGCTGCGGCGCCGTCATGTTCGAGACGCCAATTTCTGCCACCTTGCCCGAGGCTACGAGCGTATCGAGCGTGTTCGCCAGTTCCTCTGGTCCGGTCAGGAGGTCGACGCGATGCACCTGGTACAGATCAATCTGCTCCACGCCAAGGCGTTTTAGGGACGCATCGCATGCCTTCAGCATGTAGTCACGGCTGTTGTCATAGGGGACGCCAAGATCAACGCCACCCTTCGTGGCGAGGAGCATCTTTGACCGCAGTCCGGGATCGGCGCGCAAAACTTCGCCCAAAAGCGCCTCAGAGCC
Organism: Parvularcula sp. LCG005; assembly: GCF_032930845.1. GTDB lineage: Bacteria > Pseudomonadota > Alphaproteobacteria > Caulobacterales > Parvularculaceae > Parvularcula. The sequence goes on from NZ_CP136758.1 coordinate 74,540, forward strand.
GCCAAAGCCGACATCGCCCGCACCATAAACATCTGCCGTATCGATCAGCGTCATGCCAGCATCGATGGCCGTGCGGATCTTGGGCAGTGCCTCGTCAACGCCCGTTCCGGAAAATCGCCAAAGGCCATAGCCCAGCTGACCAACTGTTTTGCCAGTGTGACCCAATTCGATTAATCTCATTATCGGTGTTCCCGTCGTATGTTCTGTGGCGCGTCGCCCGTATATTGTGATTGCATTACAACATCATCGGCCTGAAAACGAGTTTTTCCTGTTTGTCGTTTCCATTGTGCACTGTGAGCGCTATCATTCTCCCTAAGAAGAACAACAAGGTGCCCACGAATGGCGAATATTAGGGCGGTAGCAAAACTGGCGGGCGTGTCGGTCGCGACGGTGTCGCGTGCCTATACCGACCCTGAAAAAGTGGCTGAGATCACGCGGAAGAAAGTATACGACGCCGCAAAGGACCTGAATTACAAGCCCAACAGTTTTGCGCGTTTGTTTCGTACAAAGAAAACCAACACTGTCCTGGTCATCGTGCCGGATCTGGCGAACCCGTTTTTCGCACCGGTGCTCGCGGGGCTGGAAAGTGCGGCGACCGAGGCCGGTCTGTCGCTCTTGCTGTCGGATTCGCGTGACGACCCCAAGATCGAACGGAATTGCCTTGAGCTGGTGGAGACCAAGCGGGCGGACGGCGTCATTCAGCTTGGGGCGAGAAGCCTCAATCAGATCGTTCAGGCCTATACGATCTCTGACATGCCATTTGTTCACGCGATCGAGGTGCCTGAAGAGAATATATATCCGAGCGTTGCTATCGACAATCGCGACGCGTCCCGGCGCATGATGGAGTACATCCTGAAACAGGGACACCGGCGGATTGCTATTGTTGGTGGGCGGAAGGATAGCCGCATCACACAGATGCGTCTTGCCGGAGCGCTCGACGCCTGTCGCGCCTTCAGTATTGAGGCGGCTGACGTGGCTGTAGAGTTTGAGCCCTATTCGGTGGCGGGCGGAAAGCGCGCGACCCAACGCCTGTTGGAGGCATCGCCTGATCTGACAGCTCTCTTCTGCATGAGCGATGAGCTCGCACTGGGTGCCATCAAAGCTGTACGGGATGCAGGGCGCCGCGTGCCCGAAGATGTGTCGGTCACAGGCTTCGATAATATCGTGATCGGCGAGTATATCGAGCCCGGCCTGACAACCGTGACCCAGCCCGCGCGCCAGATCGGCGAGATTGCAATGCAGCTCATGGCAGCACAACTGGCCGATCCGCACACGGCCCCGCAACATCATGTTCTGTCTGCTGATCTTGTCATCCGTGACAGCGTGACGCCGCCAAGATCCAGTCTCAAGGCGGCGAAGATCGCAGAATGAGGGGGCGACGCCCCCTGCCTTTCTGGGACTTTGTTATTTTGAGAGTCGGACCATCACGACATCATGCGGTGGAACCTTGCGCCTGAACGGCTTGGCTGTGGTGCCGACGTCCTGATGCTTCCACAAATCCCGCAACGTATAAGTCGCTTCGCTGAATTTGGCCGTGTGCTGGGTTTGCGCATCGGTCCAGTCTTCGGCAAAATCCATTGTAATGGTTTGTGCACTGTCTGACCGGTTCAGGAACGTCATGGCCCATTCACCGTCAGCGAGCGGCTTGATCCAGATCTCATAATTGCCCGTCTTTTTGTAGGCATAGCCCTGAACCCCTAGCGCATCCTGATCGACGGCAATGACCTCCTTATTGGTCAGCGTTTCCTGCAGCGCCGCTGGCATGTCACGGATGTCGGTTCCAACAATCAACGGTGCCGCGAGCATCGCCCACATTGTAAAATGTGCGCGGTCTTCGGCTGGCGTGGCCAGGTTGCCGACTTCCATCATGTCCGGATCGTTCCAGTGGCCGGGGCCTGCGTGAACGCGCAAGCCGTCCTGCTGGTCGAGAATGTTCATGACGCCCCAGGAACTCCAGTTCCCATGACCGACTTCGCAATCCCAGCAATTGATGATGTCACCGGTGGTGCGCCACAGATGGCCGATATCCGCACCCCATTCCCAAGGCTTGTTGTCGCCCCACTCACAAATGGAGAACACGATCGGGCGCCCCGCCGCATACAGCGCATCACGCATGGTCGTGTAGGCTTCGATCGGGTTGCGCTGGGCGTCGCCCGTCCCCGTCGCACACCAGTCATATTTCAGGTAGTCGATGCCCCAGCGCGCATATTGCAACGCGTCCTGATATTCATGACCCTGGCTGCCGGGCTTGCCGCCGCATGTGGTTTTCCCCGCGTCGGAGTAAATGCCGATCTTGAGACCTTTTTCATGAACGTAGTCAGCAAGGGCTTTCATACCAGAAGGAAAACGCTCCGGGTGAGGCTGAATGAAGCCGTCCTCGTCGCGCTCGCCGTGCCAGCAATCATCAATGTTGACGTAAACATAGCCGGCATCTTTCATCCCGCTTTCAACCATGGCATCGGCCGTCTGCTTGATCAGATCCTCGTCGATATTGCAGGCAAAGTGGTTCCAGCTGTTCCAGCCCATGGGCGGTGTGTCGGCAATGCCTTCGAATTTCTGCGCCGATGCGGGTACAACGAGGCTGGCCGTCATCATGAGGCCCGCGGCCATGGATGCGAGCGTCTGGATTTTGCAAGTCGCCATTGTGAAACGTTCCTCCGGTAGGACAGGGACTGGCCCCGAATAATTACAGCGCGCGCAAGCGCGAGGCCGCTTCAATCAGTGCACGGCTGTTATGATAAAAGGACTTCCAGGGACCTGCCCAGTACGGGTTTTCATCCGCATCAATCTTTGAATGCCAGCGCCACTCGCCTTGCGGATCGATGACGTGACGCTCGATAAACGACCACAGTTCTTGAACGCGCGTCAGGTACCGCCCGTCGCCCGTCATCTGATATGCGTTGAGGAAGCCGACCATGGCTTCCGCCTGCACCCACCAGATGCGCGTGGCATCGACATGACCGCTCGCGATGTCCTTCTCATTCAGGAGTTCGCCATTTGGCCCTGTGGCCTCGTGCAGACAGGCTTCTGCAAGGCCGAGTACAGCAGGGCGGCAGCGTGACAGTATGTCTTCATCACCGACCACTTCGGCGGCTTCCCAGATCAGCCAGCTCGCCTCTATATCATGGCCATAGGAAATGGCTTCAGACGTATCCGTCCAGTCATTGTCCCAGAACAGACGTAGGTGGCGGCTGTCGGCGTCATAGATCCGGTCGATATGCAGTTCGATCAGGTTCAGAATCGCGTCTTTCAGCGCTGGGTCCGGCCATGAGCGGTACAGCTCCGTGTACGCCTCCAGAATATGAAGATGCGTGTTCATGCTCTTGGGCGCATTGGCATCTTTCTCGCTCAGTCGCACATCCTCGAGCGGCGACCAGTCCTGCGCGAACGCTTCCCAATAACCATTGAGCTCAGGGTCCCGAAAATGCTGCTCCAGGCACTCGAAAAGGGATCGGGCCATTTCAAGGCAATCCGCGTCACCGAAAGCGCGGTGATATGCGGCAAGACCATAGAGGGCAAAGGCCTGCGCATAGCCCTGCTTGCGCGTGTTGATAGCGTCCCCTTGGGCATTCAGATCCCAGACCACACCACCATTCTCTTGATCGACGAAATGCTGGAGCACGTAATCACGCGCCCGCTTGGCCGCGCTGTTTACATGGGGATCATCCGTGTGCATGGCGACCGTGCTGAACGACCAGAGTATGCGGGTATTGAGGATGACACGCTTTGGGGTTTTCGGTTCCGGCTGTCCATCCATGCCAATTTCGGCCAGGAAGCCGCCATGCGCTTCATCGATAGAATGGTTGAGCCACCACGCTGTCACACGGCGCAACTCTGCGTCCAGCTGAAAGGGCATGGCCGCAACGGCGTCGGAAACAGCAGGGTTCGCGGCCGTGCTCGTCATTATCTCAGCGTCCTGACAGTTTAAGGTTGTGCCGGATCAGCTCGCTGCGCTGCTTGACGCATTCTGCGCTATAGAGCGGATCTTCCGGTGTATTGAGGCAATAGTCGACAAGGCGCTCCACCGTTGAGGTCGCCACATGCATACGAGTGTCGGACGATGCGTAGTAGATGAAGACGTTGTCGTTCTCATCAACGGTCCAGCCATTGGCAAAGGTGACGTTCGAAACGTCGCCCACACGCTCTTCGCCTTGCGGGCTGATGAAATGCCCGGCCGGGCGATGGGTCACGTGCCACGGCTCATCCCGCGCTGTCATGAACATGTACAGCACATAGCGCAAGCCGGCGGCCGTGTTCCTCACACCATGGGCCATGTGCAGCCAGCCGGCCTCGGTCTTGATCGGAACCGGCCCCTGACCGTTCTTGACCTCTTTGATGGTGTGATAGGCTTTGGGATCGACAATGATCTCACCGGACACATGGGGATTGGTCATGTCTTCGCACAGGCCCCAGCCAATACCGCCACCGCCGCCGACGGAAATGAACCCGTCCTGTGGCCGGGTATACAGACCATATTTTCCATCAATGAATTCTGGATGCAGTACGACGTTGCGCTGCTGGCTACCGGAAGTTTTCAGGTCAGGAAGGCGTTCCCATTTCACAAGATCGCGCGTGCGAGCGATACCGCACTGGGCATCGGCCGCGGATGTATCTTCCGGCTTTGAACGATCTTTCCGTTCTGTGCAGAAGAGGCCGTATGTCCACCCGTCTTCATGGGCGGTGAGCCGCATGTCATAGACATTGGTGTCCGGATCATCGGTCTGCGGTAATGCGATCGGATAGTCCCAGAACTTGAAATTGTCGACGCCGCTTTCGCTTTCGGCGATGGCGAAGAACGATTTCCGGTCATTCCCCTCGACCCGCACCACAATGTGGTGCTTGTCGTCGCGATAGATGGCGCCCGCATTGAAGGCCGCATTCACACCGATCCGTTCCAGAAGGAGCGGGTTGGTTTTTGGGTCAAGATCATAGCGCCAGAAGAGCGGCGTGTGGTCCGCCGTGACAATCGGATTTTCCCAACGCTGATAGATACCATTGAACATGCCCGCATGCGCATTGGGCTTGCTGATCAGGCTGTCGTGAGCCTCCTGCAGTGCCGCCAGGCGCTCATCAAACGACCGCGGATCTGTCAGGGGGGGGCGGGAAGCGGACATCAATTGGACTCCAGAAGTGTCGCGGGACAATAGGGCCGCTCGGCGGGCGCTTCGGGCTCTTCGCCAGCGAGGGCCTTGCGGACGGATTTTGGCATTTCGGTGAGATCGACAATGCGTTCATTGGCAAAGAACGCCATCGTCTCTTCCATCGTATTGCAGCCGTCGCAGCCTTTGGCGGAATCGCTGCCGTCGGTCCAGTCGGCGTTCAGATAGTTCCCGCCCCAGATCAGGACCCACGCAGGCTGGGTTTCCGCCAAAACCTTATCGGATGGAGCCTTGCCAACTTCAGTCAGGGCAAAGAGCGTATCAGGGGCCAGCGCCTTGATGTTCGTCGCGCCGTCATAGAATGACGCGCTGTCACTATCGGTCTCGTATACATCGGTCGCGATAATGTCGGGCTTGTGCTTCTCAGGCCAATAGCGCGGCGCGTCCTCGGTGGCGCGGTTGCCGCTCCAGACCCAGACGAGGTTGGTCAGGCCATGTTCCTCGACCAGCACTTCGTAAAGAGCATCCCAAAGTTGCGGGTACGCATCTTTCTGGCCCCACCAGAACCAGCCGCCATTCATTTCGTGATAGGGGCGGAAGAAGACGAGAACCCCCTCATCTTCGAGGCGCTTCAGCGTGCGGGCCGCCACATCGACATCGGCCTTCCACAGATCATGTTCGGGCGTGCCCGGCGTCAGCATCCGGTCCAGCTCTTCAGCCGTCATCGCGGTTTGAGAGCATGTATAGAACTCGCCGCGCATGCAGACTTTCAGCGGATTGCGCTGGTGCCAGGCGACGGTGACCAGACCACCCTGGCGGGAATGGGTCACAGCGTGATCGACAAAGTAATCTTCAAACGGAGGGTATTCATTGGCGAACATCAATTCGAGGCCCAGCACCGCTGGTTCAGCGCCGGTCATCTGAACCAGTCGGTCCATCGAGTCGCATTTGAGAAAGACCTCATACTCGTTGACCTGTGTCCCTGCGAGTGTCTTGCCGTCTTCTGTCAGGCCAGAAAGATAGTCCATGACCGTCGAGGCGCGCTTGTCGAAATCAGGCGACGTCTTGTGGTGGTCCACTGCGCTGGCGGATGCCGGGCCCGTCGTGAAACACGTTGCAAGTGCGACCGCAGCAAGAGCGGTTCTGGGCTGCCTGAAAAGATGGTTGCTCATAATATTCTCCCGATGGCCGTTCTGCCTGTCGACCGGCGCGGCTTTGTGAGGAGAATGTAAACGTTCCCATTCAATTGGCAAGCCAACAACGACTGTGCGGTGCAGCATTTCCAATCTGCGAGGCAGGCAACTATGTAAACGGTTCCACCTTGACGTTTCAGTGCGGCTCTGGCCAATTTGCGGCCAGATAAAAACAGGTCGGGAGGATCGACATGATCAGACTGAAAGTACTCTTGCTCGCCGGTGGATCGCTTCTCGCGGCTTGTACCGGTGAGAAAACGACAACCTCCACGTCGGCAGCGCCTGCGGCCGTGCCCGCCACGTCCAGCGAAGCCAATAGTGCGCCCGCCGCGGCGATGCCCACGGGTTTTGTCACGGTCGACGGGCAGGATTTCGAAATCGATGGCGAAGAGTACCAATATGTCGGGGTCAATTTTTGGTACGGCGCCTATCTGGGCGCGGGCGGCGACATCGGCAATGTCGAGCGGCTGCGCAAGGAACTTGATGACCTCAAGGCGCTAGGCGTGACCAATCTGCGCGTTCTTGGATCGTCTGAAGACGGACCGATGAAGGCATCGATCAAACCGGCGTTCCGAAACGAGACTGATGTTTACAATGAAGAGCTGCTGAAAGGCCTCGACGTTCTTCTCGCAGAGATGGCCAAGCGAGACATGAAGGCTGTCATCTATCTGAACAATTTTTGGGAATGGTCCGGCGGCATGGGGACCTATCTCTCATGGGTCAATGACGGGGAATATGTGGATCTGGGTGATCCAGACAAACCATGGCCGGCCTATGTTCTTCACACGATGAAGTTCTACTCGAACGAAGAAGCCAATCGGATGTTCAAGGATTACATCGAGGCGGTCGTGACGCGGACCAATAGTGTTACCGGCGTCCGTTACGTCGATGATCCGACCATCATGTCATGGCAGCTCGCCAACGAGCCGCGTGCTGGCTACAATGCCGAAAAGCCTGAAAATCACGCCATGCCAGCTTTCTACGCGTGGATTGAGGATATTGCCGGCTATATCCAGTCTCTCGATCCCAATCACCTCGTCTCCACGGGGAATGAAGGGTTCATGGGGTGTGCAGACAATGATGCCTGCTTCCTCGAGGCGCACGATACGAGCGCGATCGACTATCTGACCTTCCACATGTGGCCTTACAACTGGGGCTGGCTGGACGATCAGGACATGGAAGGCACATTTGATCGTGTCCTGGCCAATTCGGGCGCCTATATCGACAAGCACATCGGCTTTGCGAATGAGTTAGGCAAGCCGATCGTGATCGAGGAATTTGGTCTGCCACGCGACGGCGGCGCTCTGTCGGTGGAGTCGACAACCGATTTTCGTGACCGCTTCTATAGCTATGTCTATGACCGGATCGAACAGAGCGCATCCACTGATGGTCCGCTGGTCGGCTCCAACATCTGGACATGGGGCGGTGCTGGTCGCGCCGAACACCCCGACGGCAATTGGCAGGATGGTGATCGCAGCTATACGGGTGATCCGCCCCAGGAACCACAGGGCCTTAATTCAGTGTTCGACACCGATGAATCGACCATGGCGCTCATGAAAGATCATGCCATTGAACTCGGCGTTCAGTCTGCGGACTGACAGGTAACTGGCGAAGGGTGCTTACAGTCCTTCGCATCCTTCTTCGACGCAGGGGCGCAGCAATTCGCTGAAAACCGTATAGCCTTCATCATTCAGGTGAAGGCCGTCACCGGTCAGCTCTGGCAGCATCGTGCCGTCCTCTGCCGCAAATGCCGGCGCAATATTCAGGAAAGTGAACCCTTCCTTCTGCGCCGCCTCCGCCACCAGCCGGTTGGCGGGCAGAATGGTCATGTTGCCTGCTGTTTCACGTGGCAGGATCGACAGGACGTAGATGTCGGTTTCAGGCAGGCTGCGTTGCAGGCGATGCACGATCTCAATGATGTTGAGGGCGATATGATCCGGACCATGATCATACCCCGTATCATTCGTGCCGATCAGCAGGAACAGTCGATCAGGGTGATGCCTTGCGAGCTGTGACAGTCGGGTCAGGACGCCATCCGTTGTGTCCCAGCCGATGCCGAAATTCCGCGTCTCTACCCTTGGAAAAAGTGTCGGCAGATCCGCGCCCTCTGTAATGCTGTCGCCCAGAAAGATGACGCCGCCATCAAGTGTGTCATAGGCTTCAAGCACCGGCAGCCGCCCTGCCACATGGGCCCGCCCATCGGGGACAAAGCCGGGCCAGATCGAGATACCTTCAACGACGGGGCCGGTGTCATCCATCAGCTTACCCTCGTTCTGGCCGCCGCATCCGGCCAGGGCAGACAGGCCGAACACCCCCAACCATTTCGATACATTCATGCGCACTGTCTCCCTCGACCCGCCTGGACGGCTCGGGTCCCTGATCGTCGCTTAGGATGCGTCAGATGCGTCGGCAACTGCCGCGGATGACGAGTTCGGTGGGGAGGATTTGCCGCTCCTGTCCGGGGCGACCTTTCAGGCGGTTGACCATCAGTGTCATGGCAATTTCGCCCATGCGCTCCGCCGGCTGCATGACCGTTGTCAGTGGTGGTGCGCTGAACCGGCTGAAGGCAATGTTGTCGAAGCCTGTGATGGAGATGTCGTCCGGGACGCGCATCCCCCGATCAAGGCAGGTGCGCATTGCACCGATCGCAATCTCATCACTCATGCAGAACAGGGCGGTCAGGTCCGGCGTGCGGGTCAACAGGCGCAGGGCTGCTTCGGCCCCGCCGCTCAGCGAGAACGCGTTGAATTCGGCATCGTTCGGACTGTACTCCAGATCATAGGCGGCGAGCGCTCGGCGAAACCCGTTCAGGCGCGTGCGCGTGACATCGCGGTCCGGAATGCCGGCGAGCACCCCGATGCGCCGATGACCAAGGGCGAGCAGATAGCTGGCCATGGACTCCGCGGCCGCTTCATTGTCGACGCTGACCGTGGGGTAGGGGCGGTGCCCCACCGGCTCAATCGCGTGAACAAATGGAATGCCGCAATCATCGCCGCGCTTATGAAGGACTTCCAGGGGGCGGCCGCCCAGCTGGATCACCCCATCCGCCCGGTTGGTTTCGACCAGTTCGACCCCGGATCGTTCGATCTCCACGTCGTCATGGGTGTCTGAGACCAGGAGGTAATAATTGTTTTCCGTCGCCACCCGCTCAATGCCTGATAGGACACGGGTGAAAAGCACGTTCGACAGTTCCGGTACCAAAATGAGCACACTGTCGGTGCTCTTGCCGCGAAACGCCTTGGCCATGGAGTTCGGCTTGTAATTGAGATTTTCGGCGGCTTCGCGAACCCGCGCGAGCGTGTCAGGCGAGACCTTGTCCGGCTGCGTATAGGCCCGTGAAACGGTTGCGGGCGATACGCCTGCCATGCGCGCGACGTCTCTGATCTGTGCCAAGGTGCGGACCTTCTTATGAAATTGATGAAACAGACCTGCGACAAAATTGTAGCGCCCCTCTGTTGCATGAAACAAGTCGCATTCTTGTCCTGAAAATGGAAGGGAATGCTGAAAAGCGCGGAAATTCGATGAAAATGGCGATGAAACGTTTTCAATCCTCGCGAGTGTGATTTCATCCGCGTTTTTGTGTCTCAAATATTGCAATGTAATCGTTTGTAGAGCAGGTTCTGGCTCAGCCAGCCGGGGCCTATTCGCCGAAGATGCGAAAGGCTGCAGAAGTGTTGGCAGTCCTGTTGCTCCTGGCAGCCTGGACCAGCGATAACGAGCATAAACACGGCGCTCATGCGCGCCGCCTTGGGAGGAAATTGAGGGTGCTCACCAACCAGATCAGGCAGCAGATACGCTGCAGCACACGTCCTGCGTCCGCGTCCCAGCGGATGGGGTTGGCCTATCCATCATCCAATCTTCCCCTCACGACCCACCAACGGCGAGGCTGACCATGCAGCTCCATGCAATCGATATCGCTATCATTCTCGTCTATATTGGCGCGACCCTCTTTATCGGCTTCTGGATTTCCAGCCGCGCGTCGAAGAACATGAAAAGCTACTTCCTCGGCGGCAACAAGCTGCCTTGGTATGCGCTGGGGCTGTCGAATGCCTCGGGCATGTTTGACGTCGCGGGCACCATGTGGCTCGTCAGCCTGCTGTTCGTTTACGGTCTGAAATCTGTCTTCATTCCGTGGCTTTGGCCGGTCTTCAACCAGATTTTCCTGATGGTCTTCCTGTCGATCTGGATGCGCCGTTCCGGCGCCATGACCGGCGCGGAATGGATCACCTTGCGGTTCGGCGATGGTCCATCAGCCCGTCTTAGCCACCTGATCGTTGTGCTGTTCGCGCTCATGTTGGTGCTCGCCTACATGGCCTATGGGTTCTTGGGCATTGGTAAGCTGTCCGCACAGTTCATGCCGCTGGATCTTGCGGACATTCTGAACCTCCACCTCTTCCTGCCCGACGCGCTTCAGGGGGCTGGCCTGACCAGTGATCTGGCATTGGAGCGCGACGCGCTGATGACGCGCTATAATGAACAGGCCTGGGGTGTCGTGGTGGTGGTTCTGACCACATTGTACGTGATCAAAGGCGGCATGTATTCGGTGGTCTTCACCGAGGTGATGCAGTTCTGTGTGATGACGGTCGCCAGCCTTGGCATTGCGTGGATCGCATTCTCGCACACCTCGCCGGAAATGATCGAAGCGGCCATTCCCGAGGGTTGGGCCAACCCGTTCTTTGGCTGGGAGCTTGGCCTCGACTGGTCCAATCTCATTCCCTCCGCCAACGACAAGATCGCCAATGAGGGCTATTCGCTCTTCGGCATCTTCTTCGCCCTGGTTCTGCTGAAGGGCGTCTTCATCTCCATGGCGGGCCCTGCGCCGAACTATGACATGCAGCGCATCCTGTCGGCCCGCACGCCGGTCGAGGCCGCCAAGATGAGCTGGTTCGTGAACTGCGTGCTGATCGTGCCGCGCTACTTCCTCATTGCCGGCCTTGTTGTGCTGGCCCTCGTCTATTTCTCGGACGAGCTACGGGCGCAGGGCAGTGCCGCTGATTTCGAAGCGATCCTGCCCTTCGCGTTGAGCGAGTTCATCCCGGCCGGCCTTCTCGGTCTGGCGCTGGCAGGTCTGTTGGCAGCGTTCATGTCGAGCTTCGCGGCCCCGCTGAACGCGGCGCCTGCCTATGTCGTGAACGACATCTACAAGAAGTACATCAACCCCAATGCCTCCGACCGCACCTATATGCGGCTGAGCTATCTGGTCTCGGCGCTGTTCGTGATCATCGGGACCTTTGCGGGGCTGTTCCTGACGTCGATCGACGGCGTAGTGAATATCGTCATTGCCGGTCTTTACGGCGGTTACACCGCGGCGAACGTCGTCAAATGGTACTGGTGGCGGATGAATGGCTACGGCTATTTCTGGGGCATGCTGGTGGGGATCGCCCTGTCGCTGCTGCTCGGCTTTCCGGAGACAGAGATACTTGCCGAACTGTTTGGCCTCAGCCCGGCGCTGACGCCGCTGGTGGCCTTCCCGTTCTTCTTCATCGCGTCGATGGCAGCCATTGTGATCGCCTCTAAGATGACGCCAGCAACGGACATAGCCGTCCTGCAGGAGTTTTATCTGCGCACGCGGCCCTGGGGGTTCTGGGGACCGGTGCAGAAATCACTGGAAGACGCCGGCCGTGCCGTTGCGCCGAACCGCGATTTCAAGCGCGACATGATCAATGTGGCGGTGGGTATCGTGTGGCAGACCAGCCTCGTTGCGTTCCCGATTTTCATTGTCATTCGTCACTGGGAGAAGGCGGGCATCGCCGCCGGCCTCATTGTGGTGACATCGATCTTCCTGAAAATATTCTGGTATGATCGCCTCCAGGACTACGCCCCTGACTATACACCCCCAGCGAGCGCCTGATGGCGTACTTGACGGGATAAACTGATCCGCGTCGGCAACGCGCCGACTTAAAGCCAAACGGAAATGGACCATGTTGAACAGACACACTGCATCCGCCGCCCACCAACTTCGCAACGGCCATCGGCTCGGCATTTCGGCCGTCCTGGCGCTCGCGATGGTCGCGGGGTGCAGCGCCGATGAGGAGAAAACATCAATGCCTGAAACGTCTGCCCAAACCCAGGGTAAACCGGAAATGACGGCGGATGCCGAATCCACCGCGACTGCCGCCGTGAATAATGGAGAGAAGGCGGTTGATCCGGCCATCTGGGGCACCATCAAAATGCCGGTGGCCAAGGATCCGGCCATGGAGCAGCGAATCGACGAGATCATCGCCGCCATGACGCTGGAGCAGAAAGTCGGCCAGGTGATCCAGGCGGACATCAGCGCCGTCACACCCGAAGACGTCAAGAAATACTATCTCGGGTCGGTCCTGAATGGCGGCAACTCCGCCCCCAATGGTGACCTGCATGGTCCCGCGCAGGACTGGATCGATCTCGCCGATGCCTTCTGGGAAGCGTCCATGGCTGAGGACGGACCACAGATACCGATCATCTGGGGCACGGACGCCGTTCATGGTCACACCAATATTCCCGGCGCGACGGTCTTCCCGCACAATATCGGTCTGGGTGCCACGGGCGACGCCGACTTGCTGGAGCGCATTGGCGCGGCCACGGCGATGGAAATCCGCGTCACGGGTCTCGACTGGACATTCGCACCCACGCTGGCCGCTGCACGGGATGACCGTTGGGGCCGCGCCTATGAGAGCTATTCCGAAGAGCCTGAGCTGATCGCCAAACTGGGCGCGGCGCTTGTCCACGGGATCCAGGGCGTGCCGGGAACGGACAATTTCCTCGATTCCAGCAAGGTCGTTGCCACATCCAAGCACTTCCTTGGCGATGGCGGTACTGATGGCGGCAAGGACCAGGGCGAGACGATCTCCACTGAAGAAGAGCTGCGCGACATTCACGGTGCGGGGTATTATTCGACCCTGAACGCCGGGGTGCAGTCGGTGATGGCGTCGTTCTCCAGCTGGGGCGATCAGAAGATGCATGGCCGCAAGGATCTGCTGACGGATGTTCTGAAAGAGCAGTGGGATTTTGACGGTCTTGTCGTCGGTGACTGGAACGGCCACGGCCAGATCAAGGGCTGTACGGCTACGGACTGTCCGGACTCGATCAATGCTGGCCTCGACATGTACATGGCACCGGACAGCTGGAAAGGTCTTTACGAGACAACGCTGGCCCACGCTCAGTCTGGCGAAATTCCGATGGCGCGTCTGGACGATGCTGTCCGCCGTATCCTGCGCGTAAAAATGCGTGCCAACCTGTTTGAACAGCCAAAGCCAAGTGAGCGCGAGTACACCGGCAAGTTCGAATATCTCGGCGGTGACGAGCATACAGAAATCGCACGTGAAGCTGTCCGTAAATCTGCTGTGCTGATCAAGAACAACGGCAACGTCCTGCCGCTCAGCCCGGGCGCCAATGTGCTGGTCGCCGGTGACGGCGCTGACAATCTCAGCAAGCTGTCGGGCGGCTGGACGATTTCCTGGCAGGGTGAAGGCATCAGCAAGAAGGACTTCCCGCAGGCGGAAACACTGCTCGATGGTATTCGGCGGAATGTTGAGAATGCCGGCGGCACACTGATGGTCGATCGCAATGGCGAGACTTCATCAACTCCTGATGTGGCTGTCGTGGTGTTCGGTGAAGATCCCTATGCGGAGTTCCGTGGTGACATCGGTACGCTCGATTACAAGCCGGGTGATGATCGCGACGTGGAGCTTCTGCGCAAGCTGAAAGCCGACGGCGTTCCTGTCGTGGCTGTGTTCCTGTCCGGGCGTCCATTGTGGATGAACCCCGAGCTGAACGCGTCTGATGCCTTCGTCGCAGCGTGGCTGCCAGGCACGCAGGCGGGTGCCTTGGCCGACGTTCTGTTCACGGACGCTGCGGGTGAGGTCCAGCACGACTTTACCGGTCGCCTCTCATTCTCGTGGCCAAAGCGGGCAGACCAGTATCGCCTGAACAAGGGCGATGAGAATTACGACCCGCTGTTCCCGCTGGGCTATGGCCTCACCTATGGTGACGAAAGCACGCTTGATGAGCTGCACGAGGATGCCGTCGCGACTGAGGCGAACACGCTGACCCTGTTCGACAATGGCGCCGTTATCGGTGGCTGGACCCTGAAGGTCATGGATGATCAGGGCGCTGAAGAATGGTCGTTGGGTGCTGTCAGCTCACCGAGCAAGGCGCTGACCGTCAAGCCCGCCGACCTCGGGCAGCAGGAAAACGCCCTGCGCGCCACCTGGGATGGTTCGGCGCCGGCTGAACTGATCATGACGCGCACGCCGACAGATTTCAGTCGTGAGACCAACGCGCAGTTCGCCCTGGCGATCGATTACCTGGTTGAGACGCCGGCCAGCGGTGATGTCCATCTGACCTTTGCCTGCGGCGAGGACTGTGGTGCGCCGTTCAATGTCAGCAGCATGTTCAGCCAGAGCAATTATGGCGGCGTGCAGTCTGTCATGCTGCCGCTGAAATGCGTTGCGGATGCCGGCGTTGATATGACGAAGATCGACACCTTCGCTCTCAAAACGACGGGCGAGCTGGAAATCGTCCTGGCCAAAATCGCCGTGGTGCCTGCTGTGGGCGGCGCGACGTGCACGAACTTCCCGCTGGTCAAATAATCACTGGCGGCACACGAATGACAAGGGCGGCTCTCAGGGCCGCCCTTTTTTGTGCGCTTTCACCGGTCGAGCAGTCCCTTTCCCGAAAGGATGGCGGATCGATATCGCGCAATCCGCGAATGACGGGTCTTGGACTGCTTGGCGCCTTCAAAATACAGGCAGTAGCCGCGCTGACGTCCGGGCGTGAGTGCCCGAAAGGCTTTGTCAAAGACAGCATCCACGGCCAGCGCCTCTGACAGTTCTGCTGGCCATGCCGGGGGCGAGGCGGCTTGAACGCGAGCGCCGGCGTCATTGAGGGCAATGGCCTGCTTGATGAAGTCACGGATGGCCTGTTCGGACTGGCGAATGTCATTCACCGACATGAACATCATTCTGTGGCCAGATCGGGACTGCGGGCCCTGGACCTCCAGCAACCCCTTCGGATCATCAAGAAGGGCGCCTTTGAAGAAAAGAAGCGCTAGGCCTGAGTTGAAGCGCTGGATGATGGCGACGTTCTGGCCGTCGCGCCCGTAGCAGGGCTTTGACCATTTCAGTGCTTCGTCGAGATCACAGGATTGCAGGATGGCCCGCAGCTGCAGAGCTTCTTCGCGCCATAGGGCGGCATTCTCAAATTCGCCGTCCAATGCGGCGGCGTCTGCGTGGCTGTTCCGGCTCATGATGCATTTTATGCCGCGACAAGTCCGCTGCCCAGCGATGAGCGCACAAAAAAAGCGGGAGGGCGAATGCCGCTCCCGCTTTCTTGGATTTTAGTCGCAAGACCGATCAGTGATCGGTCATCGCTTCGAGTTCCTTGCCCTTGGTTTCCTTGACGGCCCAGAGGACGAAGACGACCGAAACCGCGGCCATGACGGCGTAGAAGCCATAGGCACCCACAAGGCCGATATTCTTGGCGGCCAGCATGATCGGGAAGGTCATGGTGATCGCGAAATTGGCGACCCACTGGAAGAAGCCGGCCACAGCCAGACCGGAGCCACGCATCTGGTTCGGGAACATCTCGCCGAGCATGACCCACATCACGGGGCCCCATGAGAAGTTGAAGAACATCACATAGGCAAGAGCCGCGTAGAGTGCGAGCTGGCCGTTTTCAGCGGACAGATCGAGGCTGCCATCGACCAGCAGTTCACCGGTCGAGAAGGCGTAGCAGACGATGCCAAGCGTGACGGCCATGCCAAGGGAGCCAATCCACAGGAGCGGCTTGCGGCCGACTTTGTCGACGATCAGCAAGCTGAGGATCACTGCAGCAATCGACAGACCACCGGAGAGAACGTTGGTGAACAGGGCCTGCTCTTCGGTGAAGCCAGCGGCCTGCCACAGCACAGCGCCGTAATAGAACACGACGTTGATGCCGACGAGCTGCTGGAACACGGCAAGACCAATACCCACCCAGACAATCGGCTTGAACACCACGCCGCCAAAGGCGTCCGCAATGCTTGGCTTGTGGTCATTCGCGAGCGACGTTTCAATTTCCGCGACCTTGGCTTTACCAGCGACTGTGCCGGAAACGCGCTCCAACACCTTGGACGCCTGAGCCAACTTGTCGCGGGCGACGAGGAAGCGCGGGCTTTCGGGGATGAAGAAGAGGGCCACGAGGAAGATCGCAGCCGGCAGCAGCTCGACCCAGAACATCCAGCGCCAGGCGTCAAAGCCCAGCAGGAATTCGCTAGTCGACGAACCAGCAGCGCCAGCGATCAGATAGTTGGACAGAAACGCCACGAAGAGACCGAAGATGATCGCGACCTGCTGGATCGACGACAGGCGGCCGCGCAGATGCGCTGGCGCGATTTCGGAAATATAGGCTGGCGCCATGACGGACGCAGCACCCACGGCGAGGCCGCCGATGATCCGGTAGATGATGAACTCACCGGAAGAGCCTGCAATGCCCGAGCCCCAGGCCGAAACGATGAAGAACACTGCCGCGACGATCAGCATGGTACGGCGACCAAACATGTCGGACAGGGAGCCAGCGAGGGCCGCACCGGCGGCACAGCCGAGCAGCATCGAGGCAACGTTGAAGCCTGTCGCGACGCTGTCAGAATTAAAGGCGGACGTCAGACCATCGACGGTCCCGTTGATGACGCCGCTATCGAAACCGAACAGGAAGCCGCCAATAGTGGCCACGATACTGATGAGCAGGACGAAGCCGAAATCGCCTTTTTCCTGCACTTGATTCATTTGTGTCTCTGACACCTGGATTCCTCCCATGGAATTATTGTCGACCAATGTAGCCGCCTATGCTCTCCACATGAAAGCAAATAACGCGCCTTTCGATCAGGTTGTTAGGGCTAACATTCAATCTCTGCGCCTGACAAGCAATTCTCTTGCTGTTTCAGGTCAGGCTGAGTGATTTGTGCACTGCATATAACGCCTCTGCCGAGAGGTCAGGCATGGCGGCACGCGGAATAATTGCGCCAGGATGCTGAATGACCGTTGCGGCCGTGCGATTGCCAGCAATGGCTGCGATCTCAAGCGGCGCGCCGGAGATAAGCTGTCCCAGAAAACTGCCGTTGAAGCTGTCGCCTGCGCCAGTCGTGTCTTTCGGTCGAATGATCTGTTCCACCGGGATCATTGTTGTATTTGCTTGCTCGACGATGGTGCAGCCGCGGGGGCCGTCTTTGACCAGCACGCGGGCAGCCCCCCATTTCTGCCAGCGGTGCGCACAGTCGAGCACGCTTGCGTCACCAAACAGCGCAGCGTCATCGTCAAATGTCGGCAGGACGAGAGTGAAGGTGTCCGCGATCTGACGAATGGCCTCGCGCGCCTCACCGGCAGAGGACCAGCCGCGGGCGCGATAGTTGGGATCAAACACAACCTGTCCGCCACGGGATTTTACGCTCGCGGCGATATCCTTCAGGCGCTGACGACCCGCGGCGTCGAAAATCGATAGGGTGATCCCGGAAAAATAGAGCCAGTCCGCTTTGGCTGCATGGTCCACGGCGGCCACCTGCCCCTCAATCTGGAAGAAGGCCCGGGCCGCTGAATTCTCCCGCCAGTAGTAGAAGTGTCGCTCCCCTTCATCATCGGTCCGGATGGCATAAAGCCCCGGCACGCGCGTAGGGTGCCGCAGCACATGATCGGCGCCGATGCCTTCGGCGCGCCAGCCCTCGATGATCTCGGCGGAATAGGGGTCCTCGCCCAGCGCCGTGACATAATCGGGTGTCAGACCGGCTCGCGCCAGATAGAGCGCTGTGTTCAGCGTGTCGCCGGCATAGGCAAGGCGGGTGTCACCGCCCAAGCCACCGGACAGCTCAAGCATGCATTCGCCCATGACGACGATGCGGGATGATTGGCCTGACATCACCAGTTCCACATGGCGCCGTCGGTCAGGCGCGCCACTGGCAGTTGTTTGGGATCGTAGGGATATTTGGCGGCCAAGGCCTCGTCGATGTCGACGCCAATGCCCGGCTCATTACCGGGATGCAGGTAGCCGTCGTCAAACGTATAGGCGTGGGGGAAGACCGCGTCGGTCTCTTCGGTATGACGCATATATTCCTGAATCCCGAAATTCGGCACCCAGAGGTCAAAATTGAGGGCCGCGCCCATGCAGGCCGGCGACAGGTCCGTGGCACCGTGGGAGCCGGTCCGCACCTGATACAGGGCAGCCAGAGCCGCGATCTGCTTGAGGTGGGTAATACCGCCCGCGTGGACCACGGTCGTGCGGATATAGTCGATCAACTGCTCCTGGATCAGCGTCCGGCAGTCATGGATCGAGTTGAAGATCTCACCCACGGCGAGCGGTGTTGTTGTATGCTGCCGCACCAGGCGGAATGCCTCCTGGTTTTCCGCCGGGGTGCAGTCCTCCATCCAGAACAGCCGGTATGGCTCAAGATCCCGACCCAGACGGCCGGCTTCGATGGGCGTCAGGCGGTGGTGGACATCGTGCAGCAGCTCGACATCATAGCCATGCACCTCCCGCAACTTATCGAAGAGTTTCGGCGCGAAATTCAGATAAGACGAGGTGTTCCACACGGTTTCGCTGGGGAGGGCCGAATCTGCAGGCTCATAGTACATTGTGCCCTTGGCCACACCGTAGGCGCCTTTGACACCGGGAATGCCGGACTGGGCGCGTATGGCCTTGTAGCCAAGTTCGATATACCGGCCGACCTCATCCACCGTGTGTTCGATATCATTGCCATTGGCATGTCCGTACACCAGCACGCCATCGCGGGACGCGCCGCCAAGAAGCTGGTAGACTGGCATGCCTGCAGCTTTGCCCTTGATATCCCACAGGGCCGTGTCGACTGCCGCAATGGCGGACATGGTGACGGGGCCACGGCGCCAATAGGCACCGCGATACAGGTATTGCCAGATGTCTTCGATACGGCTCGCGTCACGGCCGATCAGCACGGGGATCACATGGTCAGTCAGGTACGAGGCCACGGACAGTTCACGACCGTTCAGGGTCGCGTCGCCAATCCCGTAGAGACCCTGATCGGTCTCGATTTTCAGGGTGACGAAGTTCCGGCCCGGACACGTCACAATGACTTTGGCACCTGTTATTTTCATCTGACACGTTCCTCCTCGACGTCTTTTGGCCAGTATTGACAGGTCGAAATTGGCCTGTCACCCTGATTGTAAAATGTCTGGCCAATTTCGCAATGCAACAAAAACAGGCCTGACCACTTAGGGAATGCAGAGACCGCCCATGGCGCAACAGCGGCTATATGCCAAAGTCACTGAGGCTTTGGCGGACGAGATCTTGCGACGCGAATATGCGATCGGGGACCGGCTGCCGGCTGAACGAGTTCTGGCCGAGAGTTATGGCGTGAGCCGCCCGACCATCCGCGAGGCGATGATCGCGCTGGAGGTCGATGGCCTTGTCGATATCGTCTCGGGTTCCGGTGTTTATGTGCGCGCCCATGAACGCCGCGGCGCCCCGGCGCCGATGGATGTGGGTCCTTATGAGCTTCTCGAAGCCAGATCGCTGATCGAGGCCGAGGCCGCAGCTCTCGCCGCCACCCAGGCCTCGCCCGAAATCATTGCGACGCTCGAGCGGCTTCTTGAGAAGATGGAAGCCGAGAATGCGCGCGATCTTGTGATGTCCGAAGAGGTGGATCGTCAGTTTCACCTGACGATTGCCGAGGGCACGAACAATTCCGCTCTCGTTCATGTGATCACGGAGCTGTGGAATGCCCGTGCCAGCTCCCTTCAGTCCATCCAGTTTCATACCAAGATGCGAGCCGAAGGGATCAAGCCGCGGATCGATGAGCATGGCGCTATCGTCGATGCCATCCGCAAGCGTGACCCTGATGCTGCCCGTGCTGCCATGCGCAGCCATCTGAGCGGCGTTGCCGATATGATTTTTTCGGTCAGTGAAGCCGACGCCGTCGCCCGCGCCCGCGCCGAGATCTCTGCTGAACGCCAGAAATACCGTGTAAGGAGCACGCTTTAAATTATGCCTCCGCTGTCACTGAATGAAAATCGTCTCTTCCCCGCCGACGCTGATACACGCGCAGTTGCCCGACGGCTCTACGAAGAGGTCCGGCACCTCCCTATTATCAGCCCTCATGGGCATACTGATCCCAGCTGGTTTGCCGATAACGAGCATTTTCCAAATCCGGCCGAGCTGCTGATCATCCCTGATCATTACGTCTTCCGTATGCTGTACAGTCAGGGCGTGCCGCTGGAAGATCTCGGGGTCCGTCCGCTTGATGGGACGGGCCGCGCGGTCGAAAAGGACCCGCGCAAGATCTGGCACCTATTCGCAGACAACTTCGACCTGTTCCGCGGGACACCATCACGCATGTGGCTCGACTGGGTGTTCTCGGAGGTCTTTGGCCTCCAAGAACGCCTGACCGCCAAGACGGCCGACCATTATTATGATGTGATGGCCGAGAAACTGCAGTCTGATGCTTTCCGCCCACGGGCATTGTTTGACCAGTTTGGCATCGAAGTAATCGCGACCACGGAAGACCCTCTCGATCCGCTCGTGCATCACCAGAAAATTCAGAAGGAAGGCTGGGGCAAGAAAGTCATCACCGCTTTCCGGCCAGATAATGTTCTGGACCCTGACTTCCGTGGTTTCCGGGACAATCTCGTGAAGCTGGGCGACATGACAGGTGAAGATGTCGCGACCTATTCGGGCTATCTGAATGCGCTGCGCAACCGTCGTGCCTATTTCAAGACGATGGGTGCGACCTCAAGTGACCATGGTCACCCCAGCGCCTTCACCGCCGATCTGACTGACGCGGAAGCGTCGGCTCTCTACGACAAGGTCCGGACCGAGGACGTGACCGCAGCTGAGGCCGAGCTGTTCCGGGGGCAGATGCTGACCGAAATGGCAAAAATGAGCCTCGATGATGGTCTGGTCATGCAGATCCACCCTGGCTGCTTCCGCAACCACAATGACTATGTCTACAACCGTTTTGGTCGGGACAAGGGGGCGGATATTCCGATGCGGACGGACTATGTCCGGGCGCTGCAGCCCCTGTTGTCGAAAGTGGGCAGCAATCCGGATCTTACGATCATTCTCTTCACCTTGGACGAGACGACTTACGCGCGTGAGCTCGCACCGTTGGCCGGTCACTATCCGGCGCTGAAGCTTGGCCCGGCCTGGTGGTTCCACGACAGCCCCGAGGGGATGCGCCGGTTCCGCGAGCAGACAACAGAGACGGCGGGCTTCTACAATACCGTCGGCTTCAATGATGATACGCGCGCCTTCCTTTCCATCCCTGCACGGCACGATGTGGCGCGCCGGATGGATTGCGGCTTCCTTGCGAAGCTGGTTGTTGAACACCGGCTTGAAGAGGACGAAGCGCACGAAGTGGCGCACGCCCTCAGCTACAAGCTCGCCAAAGAGGCATACAAACTATAATCATGGAAACGCCCTCACTCACTCGCCGTTCGGCTCTGTTGGCGGGGGCAGCACTGGGTGCCGCCAGCCTGACAGGGTGCGGACAGGATGCCCGCATTCTGCGCTCTGCCGATGCGCATCCCCCGAATTACCCGACCGTTCTGGGGGTGAAGGAATTTGCCCGCCTCCTGAAGGAACGATCGAATGGCGAGCTGCAGTTGAAGGTTTATCCCGGCGCGCAGCTGGGCGGCGAGGAAGACACGCTGGAGATTACGATCTTCGGCGGTCTCGACATGAACCGGGTCAGTATCTCACCGCTGGGTTCCATCGTCCCGGAAACACGTATCCCGACACTTCCCTTTCTGTTCCGCAGCACGGCGCATTTCCGGGCCGCTCTCGACGGGGCACCGGGGCGAGCGATCCTGGATGCGTTTGAACCCCATGGCATGGTCGGGCTCTGCTATTATGACAGTGGCGCCCGGTCGTTTTATACCCGTGACCGGCTGATCAATTCACCCGAAGACCTCAAGGGCCAGAAAATCCGTGTGCAGAATTCGGATCTCTTTGTGTCCATGGTCGAAGCCCTGGGTGGTGATGCAACGCCAATGTCCTATGGCGAGATCTATCAGGCCATCCTTCAGGGCGTGATCGACGGAGCAGAGAACAACTGGCCGTCCTATGAAAGCTCCCGGCATTTTGAAGCCGCACCGTTCTACAGCTTGACCCGTCATGTGATGGCACCGGAAGTGTTCCTGATGTCCAAGAAGCGGTGGGACAAGCTGGACAGGGAAGCGCAGGATCTGATCCGTCTGTGTGCGCGGGACAGTGTCCCCTTCATGCGGCAGAAATGGGATGAACGGTCCGCCATCTCGGAACAGCGCGTATTGGAAGCTGGGGTCGAGGTCATCACCCCTGAACTCGCCCCATTCGTTGAGCGTGTGCAGCCGGTCTGGGAGAAATATCTGACCGAGCCGCATATGCGCAAGCTTGCTGACGACATTCTGGCGGTGGAGGTGCCCGATGCTTGATGGTTTCGCCAAGGTCTCCCGTATCGCCAGTCGTCTCTCGCTGTATCTATCGGCCGCTGGTCTGATCGGTATGACGATCATTATCGGCTGGCAGGTTTTCGCGCGCTATGTGCTCAATGCGGCCCCGGCCTGGACGGAACAGGCGGCCCTGTTCCTTATGCTGTGGTTCATCCTCTTCGCGGCTGCCGTCGGCGTTCGCGAACGGTTCCACATCCGCCTCACGCTGGTGCAGGACATGCTGCCTGCCCGGCAAAGCTATCTGCTCCGAACCTTCTGTCATCTGATCGTTCTGGTGTTCGGTGTTTTCATGGCGTGGAGCGGGTTTCAGCTTATCGCCCTAACGTGGGAGCATGTCATCCCAACCCTCGGCCTGCCTCGCGGCCTGGCCTATGTGCCCATCGCGGGCGCGGGCATTCTGATCGCGTTCTTTTCTCTTGAACATATACTGACCGAAGCGCGCGGGGACGAGGTGAAGCCACTATGGAACTGATCATTCTCCTCGTTCTTTTGGGCGTCTTTCTGCTGATTGGCGTGCCCGTCGCGTTCGCTCTTGGCGCATCGAGCCTCATCACCTTTTTTGCGCTCGATATTCCCGCCGTCGTGGCGTTTCAGCGTATGGCCGCGGGGATGAACGTCTTTGCCCTGATGGCTATTCCGTTCTTCGTGTTTGCAGGCGAGCTGATGGCTCGCACGGGTATCGCCGAAAGGCTGGTCAAAGTTGCAGAAGCCATTTTCGGCCGCTCCCGCGGTGGTCTGGGGCAGGTGGATGTGGGCGCCAGCATGATGTTTGGCGCCATTTCAGGATCATCCGTGGCGTCGGTCTCAGCCATGGGCTCAACCCTCATCCCGTTGATGAAGGAAAAGGGGTATGATGCAGATTACGCCGTGAACGTGACAATCACAGCGGCGATCCTCGGTATTCTCATTCCGCCGTCACACAACATGATCATCTATGCGGCGGCTAGTCCAGTGGGTGTCAGTGTCGCTGATCTCTTCCTCGCCGGTATCGTCCCCGGCGTTCTGGCCGGCCTGGCTCTGATGGTCGTGGCATGGCTCGTCGCGCGGAAACGCAACTATCCCAAGGGGGAATTCCCGGGGTGGTCAAATTTCGTCCGGGCGCTGATTATGTCCATTCCCGGGCTGTTCACGGCCCTGATCATCGTGGTGGGGATCATCAAGGGGATCTTCACCCCGACCGAAAGCTCGGCCATTGCGGTCATTTATACGATCATCATCGGTTTCCTTGTCTATCGGTCCTTGGGGCCAACGCGCTTCCTGCAGGCGGCGGCCGGTGCGGTGAAGACCACGGCAATGGTGATGCTCATCATCGGGGCAGCGGGTATGTTCGGCTGGCTGTTCGCTCTGCTTGAAGGGCCACAGTCCCTGGCCGGTCTTCTGGGGTCCGTGTCGGACAACCCGGCGCTGGTGATGCTGATCATCATGGCCATTCTGCTCGTGCTCGGCGCGTTCATGGATATGGCGCCACTGATCATCATCATGACGCCGATCTTCCTGCCGGTGGCGATGGAGGCGGGGGTCGATCCGGTCCATTTCGGCATCATGATGATGCTTAACCTCGGCATTGGTCTTGTGACACCGCCAGTGGGGTCGGTGCTATTCCTTGGCTGTGCCGTGGGTGGTGCCAAACCCGAGCAGGTCATTCGTACGATCTGGCCCTTCTATCTTGCGCTGATCGCGGTGCTGTTCGCCGTCACGCTGATCCCGCAACTGTCCCTCTGGCTCCCTGGATTGGGTAAGTGATGCAAAGACTATCAACGACGACACTCTCAACGCTGCCCGACAAGGTTGTACGCCCTGCTTTTGATCGTACCCAAGCAATCGGTGTCGTGCATCTGGGGACGGGGGCGTTCCACCGGGCGCATCAGGCCCACTACATGCAGGCATTGATGGAGGCCGGTCATGATGGCTGGATGATCCGTGGATCGTCCCTCCGGTCAGGCCAGGTGGCCGAACAGCTGAACCCGCAGGATGGTCTGTATACCATCCTTGTCCGCGACGGCGATCGCGAGGAGGCGCGGATTTGCGGCGCCATTCACGATGTGCTCGTGGCACCGGACAATCCGGCAGCCCTTGTCGCAGCACTAGCAGAGGAAAACGTCGATCTGGTGACGCTGACCGTGACGGAAAAAGGCTACTGCGTAGATGTGGCCAGTGGTCAGTTGCGCCTGTCTGATCCCGATATCCAGCACGATATTGCAAACATCGCGACGCCGCGTACAGCGCCGGGATTTCTGGTTGCGGGCCTCATGGCGCGGCGGGAGAGGGGACTCGCTCCTTTCACCGTATTGTCTTGCGACAACCTCTCGCACAATGGTGAGCGTGTGCGGACGGCCGTTCTCGATCTTGCGGCAGAGATCGACCCGGCGCTCGCGGACTGGATTTCCGAACACGGCGCATTTCCATCGTCCATGGTCGACCGCATTGTACCGGCAACAACCGAGGCGGACATTGAGGCGCTTGAGACCCATTTCGGTTATCACGATGCCGCCATGGTGAAGGCGGAGCCGTTCACTCAGTGGGTGGTCGAGGACAGCTTTGCCGGGCGCCGTCCCCCGCTTGAGACCGTTGGTGTACAGATGACCAACGATGTGGCTGGATGGGAATCGGTGAAACTTCGGATGCTGAATGCCTCCCACTCCTTGATGTGCTATCTCGGTGCATTGGCAGGCCACGACTATATTCATGAGGTGATGGCGGCCGAGGGGTTCGAGAACGTCGTGGACACCCTCTGGGACGAGGTTGAACCGACCCTGCCGGCGATTGAAGGGTTCGACCCCAAATCCTATCGGCAGGCCCTGAAGGCGCGCTTTTCCAACTCGGCACTTCAACACCGCACGGTACAAATCGCGATGGATGGCAGTCAGAAGATTCCGCAACGCCTTGTCGCTGCGTATCTTGAGCGCCATCGCCGGGGCCTGTCATCACCTGCCCATGCGCTCGCCATTGCGGGTTGGATGCGGTGGCAATACGGAACAGATGAACAGGGGCAGCCATACCGTGTCGATGACCCCCTGGCTGAGAAGACGGCTGCGGCCCTTGAAGGGAACAGGGGTGAGGCAGAGGCCACCGTCCAGGCGCTGACAGCGCTCAGCGCCATCTTTGACCCTATCATGACGCAGGATGCTGCGTTGCAGCAAGAACTCTCATCGGCCTTGAAAGGCTTGCTGGACAATGGCGCTGCCGCAACAGTGGCGCATTTCCAAAGCGCGTGAACTCTCTTTCGCCTTGTGCAGTACTTTTTATCCATGAAACCATGGCGTATGATCGTTGAAATGACAGGCCCTATGCATAATCGGCCGTCACGATAGGGAGGTTTGGAATGAAACGATTGGTACTGTCGGCGCTGGTGTGCCTGATGCCCCTGTCCGCGCATGCGCAGGACAAGGTGAGCGATGACGAGGCACTAGCCATCCTGGAAGAGTCCCTGCCCGGGACATTGATGAACAACCCGCTGACTTCCGCGTGGAACAGCTGGGGTGACGACATCAAAGCGAAAATCGTTCGTGCACCGAATGCACCGGGCGAGTCGGCCTATCAGGTACGCGTTAAGAAGGCCAAAGATCAGGCTTGGAAAATCTCGGCCGTCGCCACGGTTGAGAAGGGGGTCGCCGAAGGCGAGACCGTTCTGATTGCTTTCTGGGGCCGTGCGGAAAAGATGGACCCGGACAATGGTCAGGCCCGCGTCTATGCGCGTCTGCAGCAGGCGGCTGAACCCTATACCGGTGTGGCTGAGCGCGCGGTCAATCTGACGTCCGACTGGCAGATCCATTATCTGTCAGGTGTGGCCGATCAGAATTACAAAGATGGTTCACTCAACATGACCTTCCAGATTGGCGACCTTCAGCAGACCGTCGAATTTGGCCAGTTCTATGTCATGAACCTTGGGCAGGGGGTGGATCCGTCCAGCCTGCCAAGCGGCAGTGTGACCCCGGGCCAATAATGGTTCGTGTTGACCGGGCCTGTCCATGCGTCAGGCCCGGCAAAAGGTCAGGAAACAGATTCCCGCTCAACGATCGATACCGGCAGGACCATTTCGTCGGGCATGGAAGACTGCTCGCCCAATATTCTTTCACTCAGCATACTGACAGCACGATGGGCCATATCGGCAATCGGCTGACGAACGGTGGTAAGCTGGGGCCAGATGGCGTTGGCAATGGGTGTATCATCAAAGCCGACAATGGCCAGATCACCCGGCACTTTCAGACCCATTGAATGGGCGGCAGCGATGGCCCCGGCCGCCATGTCATCATTGCTGGCAAATATGGCCGCAGGCCGCTTTGGCAGGCTGAGAAGCCGCTGGGCGGCGACCATGCCGGAACGATAGGTAAAGGCACCCTTGGCAATCAGGTTGTCGTCGATCGCAATGTCATTTTCCAACATCGCCTTGCGGAACCCGTCATAGCGATCGCCACTGGCGGTCTGGTTGGTTGGTCCAATGATGAAACCGATATCCCGATAGCCGCGATCAATCAGATATTGTGTCATGGACTGGGCTGCGGCCGCATCATCGATCGTCACGGTCGGATCATTGCCGGCAATATCACCGGGGGCGATCAGGACAAACGATACGTCCCAGTCGCGCAGTGCCTTGATCACATCATGATTGTGGGACAGGGGCGGCGCGATAATGACGCCGTCGAGACCCATATCGAACAGGCGTTCGGCCAGCTCGGTCGGTTCCAGTGCTTCGTGTTCTGAATAAAGGTCTTCGACCATCAGATGGTGCCCGGCTTCACGGCAGCTTTTCATGGCGCCGATCAGCAGCTCGCCCAGATAGCCGTGGCTGGGGTTGTTATAGATCAGTCCAATTGAAAGGGCCTTACCGGCGGCAAGCCCGCGTGCCATCAGATTAGGGCGATAGTTGAGGGCCTTGATCGCCGCCTCAACTTTTTCGCGGGTTTCCTCGCGCACCATCGACGCCCTGTTCAGAACACGAGACACGGTCATCTGCGACACCCCTGCATGGGCGGCGACTTCCTTGATCGTGATCTGCTGGCGTCGTGACATGGAACAGGCCTGAATTTCGTTCAAGGATGCGACGCCCTGTTGGCGCCTCTTCCCCTGACAGATTGATAGGTGGAATTGGTTTTTCTTTCGTAGCTTCGCATTCGCAATAAAAAAAGCCCGCCGAGGGGGCGGGCTTCTCTTTGTCAGGGAAAATTCACACTCAGACGGCGTAAGTGATGATATTTTCCATGTATTCCTGACGACCAGACTTCGGCTTCGGATCAAGATTATCCTTCACCGTGCGTTCTGAAATATCTTCCAGTGATGCAGTGTTCATGATCCACTGGCCCAGATCTTTGTCCCAACCGGCATAACGCTCGTTCAGGAACTCATCCATCTTGCCATCTTCGATGATCTTGGCGGCGGACAGAAGCCCGCGAGCCAAGGCGTCGATACCGCCAATATGGCCATGGAACAGGTCGGCAGCGTCAATGCTCTGACGACGGACTTTGGAGTCAAAGTTCATCCCGCCGGTGGTGAAGCCGCCATTGCGCAGCATGTGGATCATGGTGCGGGTAATTTCGGCCTGATCGTTCCAGAACTGGTCTGTATCCCAACCGTTTTGTGGATCGCCGCGGTTGGCGTCGATCGAACCGAAGATACCCAGCGCATAGGCCATGGCAACTTCGTGATCCATGGCGTTACCGGCGAGGGTCGCGTGGTTGGTCTCGATATTGACCGCGATCTCGTTTTCGAGGCCGTGCTTCTTGAGGAAGCCGTAGACCGTGGCTGTATCGCGGTCATACTGGTGCTTGGTTGGCTCGTGCGGCTTGGGCTCGATCAGCAGCGTGCCCTTGAAGCCGATCTTGTGCTTGTGCTCGACAGCAAGGGTCAGGAGGCGGGCCAGCTGGTCCATCTCACGGTCGACCTTGGTGTTGAGAAGGGTGTCATAGCCTTCACGGCCGCCCCAGAACACATAGTTCTCACCGCCCAGACGGTTCGTCGCGTCCATCGCATGGCGAACCTGCGTCGCCGCACAGGCGAAGACTTCCGGATCAGGGTTGGTCGACGCGCCCGCCATGTAGCGTGGGTTCGAGAACACGTTGGCCGTACCCCAGAGGAGCTTCTTGCCGGTTTCGCCCATTTTCTCTTCGATCTTGTCGACGATGACCGCGAAGTTCTCGACATGCTCTTTCATGGTGGCGGCTGGCGCCATCACGTCCACGTCGTGGAAACAGAAATAGGGGAAGTCCATTTTCGTGAAGAACTCGAAGGCGATGTCGAGTTTGGCGTCGGCCATTTCCTGGCCTGACAGCTGGTGCCACGGACGATTAAAGGTGCCGCCGCCGAAGACGTCAAAACCGTCCCAGCAGAAGGTGTGCCAGTAGCAGATCGAAGGGCGCAGATGCTCTTCCATCGTCTTGCCAAGGACTTTCTGGTTCTTGTCGTAATACCGGAAGGCCAGCGGATTGCTGGTTTCAGGACCCTCGAATTTGATGGGGTCAACGCCGGCGAAGAAATCTTTCATATTGGCCATGGTGTTCAGGCTCCTTGCGGAAAGGTCGATTTGAGATTCTGGTAGATTTCACGGAAACGCTCGCGTTTCGGGGCCAGGATGGCGACATCCTTTGGATCCGGTTCGATCGTTTCGAGAACGGGCGGGGCGGCCAGAATGGCCGCAGGATCGCCCGTGCCTGTGCACAGCTGGGCGAGTTTCGCAGCACCATAGGCGGGGCCGACAGCGGCATCCCGACGGTAGGTGAGAGGGCGTTGCAGAGCAGCCGCCAGGATCCGTCCCCAATAGGAAGATCGGGCGCCGCCGCCGATAACGGTGATCGTACCCACACTGCCGCCGCCATTGACGAGGGCATCGAGGCCCTGGGCAAAGCCAAAGGCAACGCCTTCCATCACCGCTTGGGCGATGGCGGCCGTGTCACTGTCATGGTTCAGGCCGAACAATACACCGCGTGCATACGGATTATTGTGCGGGGTGCGTTCACCGGACAGATAGGGCAGGAAGATTTCCTCCCCGTCCAGACGGTTCCGCTTTTCGGCCGCGGCAATCAATGTCCCGGCATCGGGTGTGTTGGTCATCTGCGCGGCCCAGTCGATACAGGATGCTGCAGACAGCATCACCGTCATCTGGTGCCATGTATCGGGGAGAGCGTGACAGAAGGCATGCACAGCCTCGGCCGGGTTGGGCATGAACGCCTCACCGGACAGGAACAGGACGCCCGACGTGCCAAGCGAAAGAAACGCCTCGCCCGGCGCCGTAACGCCCACGCCGACGGCACCGGCCGCATTGTCACCGCCGCCGCCAGCGACAGGGACCACAGGAACGCCCCAATCATTGGCAATGGTTTCGAGCAATTGGCCCGTTGCCTCTGACCCTTCGAACAGTTCGGGCATGTGGCTTTCTGTGAGGCCAGTCGCGGCGAGCATTTCCGGCGACCACTGGCGCTTGGCCACATCAAGCCAGAGCGTGCCGGCTGAATCGGACATGTCGCTGGCATAGTTGCCGGTCATCAGAAGGCGGACATAGTCTTTCGGGAGCAGGACCTTCGCCGTCTTGGCGAAAATATCGGGTTCATGATTGCGAACCCACAACAGCTTGGGCGCGGTAAAGCCCGGCATGGCGAGGTTGCCGGTGATCTCGCGACTGCGCGGTTCGATCTTTTCCAGCTCGGCACATTCCGCTGCTGACCGGCCGTCATTCCACAGAATGGCCGGGCGCAGGGGCTTGTCATTGGCGTCGAGCAGGGTCGCCCCGTGCATCTGGCCGGACAGGCCAATGGCTTCGACCTTCTTGCGCCGATCGGGTGACAGGGCCTTCACGGCCTTGTTCGTGGCGTCCCACCAGTCGGCCGGGTCCTGTTCGGACCACAAGGCCTGGGGACGGGAAATCGGCAGCGGCGCTGTTGCCTGGTCGATGACGTCGCCATCGGCGTTGGTCACAACCGCTTTGACGCTGGATGTCCCAATATCAATTCCGAGAAACACTGATGATCCTCAATCTGTAATTATGAGCATGTCGGGGATGGGCGGTGGCGGTAGCGGGTCTAGCCTGCATCCCGCTGGGGCGCAGCTTTCAGCGCGGCGGCAATCGCGTCACGCATCGGCTTGGGCTGGTAATCCGCGTCATAGACGGTCGGCCGCTTGGGCAGCCCATCTTCGCGGGGCTGGAAGCCCTGCAGCCAGTTCTCGCTGTCAACCATGCCCCAGATCAGAAGATCCTTGGTCTGCGGATAGCTCAGCATGAGGTCGAGATAATCTTTTGTATACGCTGCGATTTCTGTGTCGCGGGCAGTGATGTCGGCTTCCATGCGGCTGTCATCGACGTCGAACTCGGTAATGTAAAGGTCCAGTCCCATTCCAACGATTTCATCGCAGAACGATTTCCAGATCCGCGCCCGCTCCTTGGTATAGCCAGCGGGGGCGTCTTCGTTGGAATGGCTCTGCAGGCCGACCGCGTCGATCGGTGCACCGGATTTCACCAAGCGCTCGACAAGCCGCAGGACACCTGCGCGATGCTTATCGCTGGCAGGGGCCCAGTCCATGTAGTCGTTATAGGCAAGCTTCGCCGATGGGGCCGCTTCGCGTGCCACGTGGAAGCAATAATCGATCACTTCAGGGCCCATGGCGCGAGAGAATGACGTCTCGCGCAGCTCGCCCGTGGCAGGGTCAATCGTCTCGTTGACGACGTCCCAGGAGCTGTAGAATGGCTCATACCGGCTCGCCACTGCACTGACATACTGGTTCAGATAAGCCTCGGCATTCGCCGCCGAGCCCCAGTCTTTTTCGTTGATCCACTTGGGCAGCCATTGGGGATGATGCCAGATGAGCGTGTGGCCGCGCATGCCCAGATCATTCGCCTTGGCAAAATCCACAAGGGCGTCACCGGGGGCGAAGTTCATCACATCAGGCTGAGGATTGATGACGTAGATCTTGTTCTCGTTCTCGGCGACGATGATGCCGCATTCACGCTTGATGATGTCCGTATAGCGATCATTGTTGAGCTGACCGGCGGCCATCGCGGAGCCGAATTTGATGTTCTTCGCCTTGGCCAGACTGGCGAGGGAAGGCTGGCCGGAAACGGCACCTTCGGCTGACGCCTCCGCACCTGACTTACCGGTGCAGGCGACAAGCGCTGTTGAGCCCAAGAGGGTGACAAACCCCCGGCGTGAAAATTGTGCCATCTGGTTCCTCCAATGGGGCCATGCTACTACCGCAGTCCGTCGGCGCCGGGCTCTCGCCTATGCCGAGTCTCACAATATGAGCCCTCTGATTGAATGGCTATGATAACGCTATCATGTTATGAAATACAAGGCCTCTTCGACGTTTAAAGCGAAGGGGGAGGGCGCTTGGCAACGATGTGCCAAAGCAGGACAACTGGAGGAAAAGGTGGAACGAAAATTCAAACTGAGCGCGGCGCTGACCTCGATTTTGCTCGTCACGGCATGTGGCGCGGACAAATCGGACGAATTGGCAACGATTTCAGAAACACCCGATGGTGAGATGGCTGAGGCCTCGGCGCCAGCCGTCCCAACGGCGCGGTTCAGTAATTTCATCTACGAGGGACGTGATCCTGTTTTCGCGGCCAACAAGCCCGAAGCGGACGAGTACCAGAACCCGATTCTGGCCGGTTTCTATCCGGACCCCAGCCTGACACGTGCCGGCTCGGATTATTATCTCGTCAACTCAACATTTGCCTATTATCCCGGCATCCCGGTTCTTCATTCGACGGACCTGATTAACTGGACGCAGATCGGCAACGTCATCGACCGTCCCGACATGCTGGATTTTGACGGCCTCGGTCTCTCGCGCGGCGTCTTCGCGCCGACCATCGAGTATCATGAGGGGACATTCTATGTCGCCAACACGTGCGTCGATTGCGGCGGCAACTTCATCGTAACGGCGACTGATCCTGCAGGGCCCTGGTCTGATCCGATCTGGCTGCCGGAAGTCGGTGGGATCGATCCCTCCGTTTTCTTCGACGAGGACGGCAAGGTGTATGTCATGAACAATGACGCGCCTCCGGGTGAGCCTCTTTATGAAGGCCATCGCGCGATCTGGCTGCGCGAGGTTGATCCCAAGACGTTTCAGTCCATTGCCGAGCCGACCCTGCTCATCAATGGTGGTGTGCGGATCGAGGAGAAGCCGGTCTGGATTGAGGGACCGCACATCTACAAGATCGGCGACTGGTATTATCTCAGTGCCGCCGAAGGCGGCACGGCCGTCAATCACAGCCAGGTCGTGCTGCGGGCCGATAATGTCCTTGGGCCTTACGAGGCTTATGAAGGCAACCCGATCATGACACAGCGCCACCTGCCGGCGGACCGGGAGAATCCCATCACCTCTGTTGGTCATGCGGATATCGCCCAGGACGATGCGGGGAACTGGTGGGCGACATTCCTCGGCGTGCGTCCCTATGAAGGGGATTATTACAACACGGGGCGGGAAACATTCCTGATGCCTGTGCGGTGGGAAGATGGCTGGCCGCTGATCGTGACCGGCGATGAAGAGGTGAAGTACAAGGCCCAGCGGCCTGAGCTGCCCCTGTCGAGCCGGTCAAATGTGCCGCTCAATGGAAATTTCACGCTGACCGAAGACTTCTCCAGCGGCGAGTTGCCGCCGCACTGGATGACGCTTCGCGTGCCCAAGGAGCAGTGGTACGATTTTGCCGATGGAGACGTGATCATCACGGCCCGCGCTGACCGGCTGGGCGAGGGCGGCCAGCCCTCGCTGATCGCCCGCCGGCAACAGCATATTTATGCAACGGCCACGACCACGGTGACGTTCAATCCCGTGCAGTCCGGTGATGAGGCCGGTCTCGCGGTCCTGCAGAGCGACGACTACTTCTACGCCCTCGGCCTGAACAGTATGGGGGATGGCACCTTCGCGGTGACGGTACGCCAGAAAGCGGGCGCGGAGGAAAACCCTTATGGCGAGGTCGTTGCCGAACAGTCGGTGGACATGTCGTCGGGCGAGCCGCTGGATCTGCGTATCACGGCTGATGGAGATGCGTATGACTTCTTCTACCGTTTGCCAGATGGCGAGTGGCAGATGCTGCTTGACGATGCTGACGGCAAGATCCTGTCGACCCGGACGGCTGGCGGCTTCGTCGGCGCGACGTTCGGTTTGTACGCCGAAACCAGCGAGTAACGGCAGCATGACTGCACGGTGATCGAAAGGCCCGCTTCGGCGGGCCTTTTTCATGGCTGACAGGGCGTCACGACCAAGATTTATAGTTTCAATTGAAACATGATCTTGCCGTGAGGACCTCTTCGCCCCACAATCAGGGGATGACACCCTTTATTCAACGCATCCACCACGTGGCCTATCGCTGCAAGGACGCTCGCGAGACCGTCGAATTTTATGGTCGTGTTCTCGACATGGATTTTCAGCTCGCCATCGCTGAAGACCATGTCCCGTCGACGGGCGCCTACGACCCTTACATGCACGTCTTTCTCGATGCGGGGTCAGGTAACGTGCTGGCTTTCTTTGAATTGCCTGAACAGCCGGAGATGAGCCGGGACGGTAATACGCCGGACTGGGTCCAGCATATCGCGTTTGAGGTCAGCTCGCTGGATGATCTGGAACGGGTCAAGGCCAAGGCCGAGGCGGAAGGCCTGGACGTGGTCGGACCGACCAATCACGGCATCTTCAAGTCGATCTATTTCTTCGATCCAAACGGCCACCGATTGGAACTGGCCTGCAATACCTCTACCCCTGAACAGTTGGCTGAGCTCAAGCGCGTTGCCCCGATGATGCTTGAAGAATGGTCCCAAACCAAAAAAGCACCGCGCCACGCAGCGTGGCTGCATGAAAAAATCGCGGCGGAAACGGAAAACTCATGAAACTCGCAACACTGAAAAACGGGACGCGCGACGGGATGCTCGTCGTCGTGTCCCGCGATCTGACCACCTATGCCGATGCGCGTGAGATCGCGCCGACCCTTCAGGCAGCGCTCGATAACTGGGATACGGTCAGGTCAAAACTGAGCGCGCTCGCCGCGAAGGTCGAGGAAGACCGGGTGGGTGTCAGCCCCTTCGACGAAGCTGATTGCGAAAGCCCGCTGCCCCGCGCCTATCAGTGGGCGGACGGGTCCGCTTATATCAATCACGTCGAACTGGTCCGCAAAGCGCGTGGCGCGGAAGTGCCCGAGAGTTTCTACACTGACCCCCTGATGTATCAGGGGGGATCGGACGGCTTTTTGCCGCCCCATGGTACAATCCCGCTCGCCGACGAGGCCTGGGGCTGCGATATGGAAGGGGAGATCGCCGTCATCACGGGTGATGTCCCCATGGGCGTCTCAGCGGAAGAGGCAGGCAAGTACATTCGCCTCGTCATGCTGTGCAATGACGTTTCACTTCGTGGCCTGATCCCCGGTGAGTTGGCCAAGGGCTTTGGTTTCTTTCAGTCCAAGCCGCCGACGGCCTTTTCACCGCTTGCGGTGACACCCGATGAGCTGGGCGCAGCCTGGTCAAACTATCTCGTCCATCATCCACTCTGTGTCGATTACAATGGCGAGCCATTCGGACGTGCAGAGGCAGGCCAAGATGCGACCTTCTCGCTGGCGCAGCTGGTGGCGCATGCGGCGAAGACGAGACCCCTGGGCGCCGGGACCATCATCGGCTCCGGTACGGTCTCCAACAAGGATCCTGACGGCTCCCCCGGGCGCCCCGTCAAAGACGGCGGTCGCGGCTATTCCTGCATCGCAGAAATTCGCATGATTGAAACGATCAATACTGGTGAAGCCTCAACACCTTTCATGCGGGTGGGGGACACGGTGCGCGTTGAAATGTTTGATGAAGATGGCGCGTCCATCTTTGGCTCGATCGATCAGACCGTCGTTTCGGCATGATCCTCGCATAACGTTTTCGGACCGTGAGGTCTTGCTGCACCGCAACGCTACCGTTAGAGGCGGTCCGAAAGGATTGACAACCCATGGATATTTCCAAGATTCCCGCAGGCAAAGACCTGCCGGGTGATATCAACGTGATCGTCGAGGTGCCGCTTGGCGGCGAGCCGATCAAATACGAAGTCGACAAGGATTCCGGGGCCATGTTCGTGGACCGTTTCCTTTACACCTCAATGCGTTATCCGTGCAATTACGGCTTCATCCCGCACACCCTGTCCGGCGATGGCGACCCTTGCGATGTGATGGTTCTTGGACAGCGTCCGCTGTTCCCGGGGGCTGTAGTTCGCGCGCGGCCGATTGGCGTCCTGCTGATGGAAGACGAAGCCGGCGTGGATGAAAAAATTCTCGCGGCACCTCACCCGAAGCTCACGCGATATTACGACAACATCCATACCTACGAAGATGTGCAGCCCATTCTGCTCGAGCGGATCTGGCATTTCTTCAACCACTACAAAGACCTTGAGCCCAATAAATGGGTCAAGGTCATTGAGTGGCAGGGCAAGGAAGCCGCTGAGCGACTGATCCTTGAAGGCATTGAAAACGCCAAGAAAAAGTAAGGTCTCGCCCTAGCTGGGCTTGACCTCCCCTTCTTCCAGTCCGTCCCAATAATGGATGCGGGTCGCCTCAACCTTGATCAGGATGACCCCATCCGTATCCGGTCCGTTCTTGAACCAACGGTCCAGGTCTGGCGTCCAATGCTCACGGAACGCTTCGCGATCCTTGATGAGCGCAGCTTCCCCTTCGACAGCAATGTGAAAATCCTCATCGCCTTTGTAGGCAAGCCCGACCTGGGCGTTGCGGCGGATATCGTCGACCGTCCGGGTGTCTTCATTGGTGAAGAAATAGGATTGGCCATCATAATCGACGTCGCGATTATTGCTCATCGGCCGACCGGCGATCTGGCCGTTGGTCGAGTGAGTCGACAGCATGGCGATGTCGATATTGCGCATCGCGTTAGAAATGTCTTTCAGGGTCTTCTTGCCCATGGGGCGCCTCCTTTTGTGTGCCAAAGAAGCGCACGAGCCGACCCTACAGTTCCGCTGGCAATTAGCCGCACCGCAATTACGCCTGAATGACGTCTTTCCAGTCGTCGTGGCGCGCTAGCTGGGCTTTGAAAAACGGGCACAGCGGGACGATCTTGAAATCGTCCTCGCGGGCCCAGGCCACCATCCGTTCGGCCAGCGCCACACCGACGCCCAGGCCGCGCAGGCTATCAGGCACGCCCGTGTGATCGACGATAACGACCTTCGGGCTCATCCGTGAATAGGTCATGTCGCCCACATCGTCACGCCCCTCCACATGCGCGATGAGCCGCCCCTTCGATCCCGTTTCCTCTTTGGCAATGTGGATGGTCATGGCCTGATCCTTGGTGTCCGGATTATTTCCAAACCGTCTTGTAGAGGTCGAACCGGCGATCCCGCATGTTCTGCACCGTGCCCTGGGCCCGGGCCCAGGCCAGGTCCGTCAGGTCCAGATCGGCAATCGTCACGGTTTCGACATTCTCGGTCGCTTCAGCCGCAATACCGTCCCGGGCGAACGGGAAGTCGCAAGGGGTCAGAATGGCAGACTGCGCATACTGAACATCCATGTTCTCGACGTTGGGCAGGTTACCCACATTGCCGGCCATCACCACGTAGAGCTGATTTTCGATTGCCCGAGCCTGGCAGCAATAACGGACGCGCAGATAGCCTTGTCGATTGTCCGTACAGAACGGCACGAAGAGCAGCCGCGCGCCCTCATCGGCCAGACGACGGGCGAGCTCGGGGAATTCACTGTCATAGCAGACCAGAACGCCAATGGGACCGCAATCCGTGCTGATTGTGGCGACCTCGTCACCACCCTGAATGGCCCACCAATACCGCTCGTTGGGGGTGGGGTGAATTTTCTCACGCGCGTGCACCGATCCGTCCCGCAGGAACACATAGGCGACGTTCTGGATCTCACCATCATCCGTACGGGTCGGGTGTGAGCCGCCGATGATATTGATGTTGTAGCTGATCGCCATGTTCCGCATCGCCTCGACAAAGCGTGGCGTATAGGAGGTCAGGGTCTCGATCGATTCCGCCGGGCTCAACCGCTTGGGCGACAGAGCAAGGAGCTGCAGCGTGAACAGCTCCGGGAACGTCACGAAGTCGCAGCGATAGTCCGCGCACACATCAACGAAGTATTCGACGTTGCTGATGAAATCTTCGAAGCTTGAAATCATCCGCTGCTGGAACTGGACTGTCGCGACACGCACGGTCTCTTTCTGACCGTAGGTCAGCGAACCTTTCTCCACTTCATCCGAGGCATAGGGGTTGCGCCACACCATCAGGGAGGCGCAGCCGCTGCTTTCCGCGTCATCGGGCAAATAGCGCTCAATGATCATCTCGGGTACGAACCCGGCACGCAGGTGGAAATTGACGACCGGGTCGACCGCCTTTTTGTCGCGAACCGCCTGGATATAGTCGAGCGGATCGGGATAGTCCTTGCGGCGCTTGCCCAGGCCCGGCATCCGGCCCCCAAACAGAATGCCTTTCAGCCCTTCACCCTCACACAGCGCCCGACGCGCATCGTACAGACGCTGTCCGATCCGCAGGCGGCGGCGTGACGGATCCACGCAGACATCCATGCCGTAGAGCCAGTCGCCATTCGGATCATGACGGGCCGCATAGCCGCCGCCGGTGATTTCTTCCCAGCTATGACGTTTGAACGCGATGTCTTCCCCGATCAGGAACGACGCAGCATGGCCGACGATCGTGCCATCATATTCCACGACGAACTGGCCGTCGGGGAAGGTCGTGATCTGCCCCTGGATCATGCCCGGGGTGTAGGGCGCAAAGCCGGGATAGGCTCGGCGCGACAACTCAATCAGGGCAGGGATGTCCTGCGGTGTCGCATTGCGAAGTTTCAGGGCGGCGCGGCTGTTCTGTGTGCTCATCCCCTTGCGCTGCCGCAAACGTCGGCTGCCGTCAATCGCCCTTGTGCGTCCCTTGGGCAACCAACAGACGGCAAGTCGTCAACAAATACCTAACAACGCAGATAATATATGATCATTTACTTCATTTAAAAGATGACAGTCTAGAAGTGTGCATAACATATCGTTCCAAGAGCTATGTTGATGGATTGTTAAGCTATTCGGCGACCGGGCAATGGGTGTCGAATTCTGATCTTTTCAGCTTTCAACGGGGCTAAAACAGAAAGACCGAACAATGAAAATGCGCTGTGGGGCCGTGCTCAGTGTCATGACTGTGACATCACAGTTCCTTTTGCCTGCGATGGCGGAAGAGGCTCATCCGACGATGAAGCTGGATGGCCGCATCGCCATCGATGCGGGTCTGAGCCATGACGGCAATGAAACGATCAATGGATCGGAAATTCGGCTTCTGTGGCTCGGTGCCAAGGGCAAGGTTTCGGACGACGTGTCTTATCGCGTCCTGCTTGGTTTTGAGGGCAACAAGACGTCCATCAAGGACGCCATCATTACCTATACGGGTATCGACAACGTCAAACTGATGGCCGGGAACTTCAAGGCGTTCACCGGCATCGAGAACATGTCGTCGAACCTGCATCTGACCTTCATTGAGCGGTCAAACGGCATCAAGCCATTCCGTCCCATTCGCCGCATGGGCTTTGGCGCCACCTACGCAAGCAAGCATATGAGCGTGGCTGGCGGTATTTTCGGCGGGGACCTGAACAATATCAATGGTGTTGACCAGCCCTGGTCCGTATCGGGCCGCGTGGTCGGTGCACCGATCCTGAGCGAGGATGGTCGCAACGTCCTGCATCTGGGCGTATCGACCTACCGCGAAATGACGCCTGCTGATGACCATGTCGTCAAATACAGCGGCGCGGGTGAGACGCACGTCATCAACGAAAAGCTCGTCAGCACGGGATCGATCAACGGCGCTGAAACGGCTGCGACCAACGCTGTCGAGGCCCTGTTCATTGCCGGGCCGTTCTCGGTCATGTCTGAATACAGCCAGACCACGGTCGGTCGCGACAGCATGCCAGACCTCGACTATTCCGGTGGTTACGCCAACGTTTCGTATTTTCTGACCGGCGAACAGCGCAGCTACAAAGTGGCTGACGGCACGGTCGGTCGTGTGAAGCCAAATCATCCGGTGGATGAGGGCGGCCGCGGCGCATTCGAAGTTGCCGCCCGCTACACAACGCTCGACCTCCTCGATGACGGCATTTCTGCCGGCGGCGAGATGGACAGCGTGACAGTGGGCGTGAACTGGTACCCAGACAGCCGCATCAAGCTGATGGCCAACCACGTCATCAATTCCACATCGGGCGGCACCACGGTGCCGGACTACGAGCCTCAATATTCCATGCTGCGTATGCAGGTCGATTTTTAAGAAGCGAGTGGAAGTATGTTGAATTTGAAAACAGCATTGGCATGTAGCGGTATCCTGATAGGGGGTGTCGCCTCGCTTCAGGGGACGGCGGCAGCTCAGGCGACGGTTTCCGAAGCCAAGGTCCGGGCATTTGTCACTGACCGCTTGCTGAAAATCGTTGAAGATCCCGATATCATCGAGGCGATTGAAGCGCAAAACCGTGCCTACACAGATCTAACGCCTACCGACATTACCATTCTGGATCGCCGCTGGCGTGAAGGCGACAGCAAGGTCATCGAAGGGGTCATGCAGTCGGCACTGACGGCGAAAATGCAGGGTATTGTCCAGGAAACACGCGGGCTGATCGCTGAAATCATCATCATGGATGACAACGGCCTCAACGTCGCGTTGAGCAACGTCACGTCCGACTATTGGCAGGGCGATGAGGCGAAATGGAAAGAGACCTATCTCGTCGGTCCTGACGCCCTCTTTATTGATGACGTCGAGGAAGACGAGTCAACGCAGGTCTTCCAGGTTCAAGTCAGTATTCCCGTCGTTTCTGAGGGTGTTGTCATCGGTGCCGCCACGTTTGGTATCGATGCTGATACCGTCGAAGAATAAACCGTCCAAAAGGAATCATTCAGTGTCAAAATCACTTCTGTTCAGACTTGTTTCTGTGCTGTCTGTCCTGCTGGTGGGCGGGCTTGCAGTTCTCATTACCTTCCAGGCGGGCCTCGTGGGCCGAATGGAATCGCGGTCAGCCGCACAATCTTTCGCTGAGAAATCCTATCTTGTAGCATCGCAGATGCGTGGTGGGATCAAGTGGCACAAGGAAGACTCGATCGAGCGCGCCTATGCTTCGCTGACGGGGAAGGATGCGGCGTCAAACCTGTCCGACGTCCTCGTTGTCTCAGGTGACGGCACGGTACTCGATACGTACGCCTCCGATCTTTATGAAAATACCAGCCTCTCAGCGCTGCTGGGTCAGGCCCGCTCGGATCTCTCGTCGACGGAAATGGTCAGTTATACCGACCCCGGACATTACATGACATTCGTCAAGATATCGGACCCGAACAAGGGCACCGTGCTCGGCTATGTTGGTGTGGCGTGGAGCAACGCGGCGTCCAAGGCGGCCGTCTCAAACGTGCGAAATCAGACTATCGGCTTCGGGATCGCCTTCGTCGCGATTGTGCTAGGGGCCATGTTTTTCGTATTGCTCAAAATGGCTATCAAACCGATCATCGGACTTCAAAAGAGCATGACCGAGCTGGCGCAAGGGAATCTTGCCGTCGAGGTTCCATCAACCCAGCGTCAGGACGAAATCGGCTCCATGGCGAAGACCGTTGAGGTCTTCCGCGAGAACGCCAACCGGATCGAGATCCTCCACCAGGAGAAACTCGAAGCCGAGCGTGCTGAGCGTGAAGAAACAGCACGTCGTGAAGAGGCAGAGCGGGCTCGTGAAGACGAGAAACGCGCTGAGCTTGAGCGCAAGGCAGAGGAAGAGCGCCGTCGTGAGGAAAAAGAGCGTGAACGCGAAGCTGCTGCCATGGAAGAGCAGCGTGTACGGAGTGAACAGCAGGCACAAGTCGTCGAAAACCTGGCTCGCGGCCTGAAATCGCTGGCCAGCGGTGACCTGACCCACCGCATCAGCACGCCGTTTACGTCTGAGTACGAACAGCTGCGTGTCGACTTTAACTCCGCCATCAGCGGACTTGAGCAGGCGGTCAATGCGATCATCGGCAATGCCGGCAATATCGATGCGACCGTGCGCAACATCTCGAGCGCTGCAGATAATCTTTCCAAGCGGACAGCCAATCAGGCGGCGACGCTTGAAGAGACGGCCGCAGCATTGGACGAGGTTACCGAGGCGGTCAACGAAACCGCACAAGGCGCCAACCACGCCAACAAGGCCGTGGGCTCAGCGCGGCAAATGGCCGAGGAAAGCGACGTCATCGTCAAACGGGCCGTCGAAGCCATGGGCAATATCGAAGCCTCCTCCAGCGAGGTATCGAAGATCCTCGGTGTGATCGACGAGATTGCCTTCCAGACCAACCTCCTTGCACTGAACGCCGGCGTTGAAGCGGCCCGGGCAGGGGACGCAGGTCAGGGCTTCGCGGTCATCGCAACGGAAGTCCGTGCGCTGGCGCGTCGCTCATCGGATGCGGCCAAGGAAATCAACGAACTGATTTCCAGCAGCTCCAAACAGGTGGGCATTGGTGTTGAACTGGTCGGTAATGCTGGGGGCTCCCTCAGCAAGATCATGGGCAGCGTGAAGGAAGTCAGCGAGCTTGTCTCCAAGATTGCGGTGTCGGCCCAGGAACAGGCCCGCGGCCTGTCTGAAGTCAACAACTCCATCAACCAGATGGATCAGGCGACCCAGCAGAACGCGGCCATGGTCGAGGAATCGACAGCCACAAGCCACGCCCTGTCAGAGGAAGCCTCGGAACTGGTCCGCTGCATCGCGCACTTCCAGACATCGGAAGCGAAGCCAGCTGTCCGGTCGTCGTCGCCGAAACCCAAAGTGGTGGAGCAACAGCGCCAGATTGCCCAGTTCGCCGCTTCGGCGAGCCATGGCAGCGCCGCCCTGAAGCACGCCACCGATCCCGACGACTGGTCGGATTTCTGATCCACTACCCCATCTGGTCTTGCAAACATGCCCCGCTCGTTCATCGAGCGGGGCATTTTTTTCACTGCAATTGCTCTTGCCTTCGAAACGGTAGCGGATTGACGAAGCCTCTAAGCACTGCGACCCTTTCGCCAACACAATACGGACGAGGGACAAACCTTCGCCGGTTGAGGAAACGAACCATAGAAGTCGAAAGGGCTTTTCGATGCCAATTACATTATTGCTCGTCGTTCTGGCGGGCCTGATTGCCGTGGGATACGGCTATGTCACCGGCAAATCCGTGATGAAGGCGCCGGCCGGAAACGACCGGATGCAGGAGATCGCCGCCGCCATTCAGGAAGGCGCGCAGGCCTATCTGAACAAGCAGTACACGACGATCGCCATCGTTGGTGTTGTCGTTCTCGTTCTGCTGGTATTCCTGTTC
Organism: Parvularcula sp. LCG005; assembly: GCF_032930845.1. Lineage (GTDB taxonomy): Bacteria > Pseudomonadota > Alphaproteobacteria > Caulobacterales > Parvularculaceae > Parvularcula. The sequence continues at coordinate 117,481 of NZ_CP136758.1, forward strand.
CGCGACTGGGTGCCGCCCGTGGGCTTTGCCCTTGGGGCTATTCTGTCCGGCCTTGCTGGCTATGTGGGCATGCTGGTGTCGGTGCGTGCCAATGTGCGCACGACCGAGGCGTCCCGTCAGGGCCTGAAATACGGCCTTGATCTGGCTTTCAAATCCGGCGCTGTCACCGGCATGCTGGTGGCTGGCCTCGCGCTTCTGGGTCTCGCTGTCTATTTCGGCGTTCTTTCCGCAGTGTCAGAGCACGTCGATGACCGCCGCGTGATCAACGGTCTTGTGGCCTTGTCCCTTGGGGCGTCGCTGATCTCGGTGTTCGCCCGGCTGGGCGGGGGGATCTTCACCAAGGGCGCCGATGTCGGTGGTGACCTGGTGGGAAAGGTCGAGGCGGGTATTCCCGAGGACGACCCGCGCAACGCCGCGACCATTGCGGACAATGTGGGTGACAATGTCGGCGACTGTGCTGGCATGGCAGCTGATCTGTTCGAGACCTATGTGGTGACGATCGCTGCGACGATGGTGCTCGGCTCCATCCTCTTTGCCCCTGACGCCTATGCGATCGCCGCCAACCCGGATGGCGCCTTTGGCACGGTGCGCATGTTCATGACGTACCCGCTGGCGATTGCCGGGGCGTGCATTCTCACATCGATCGCGGGAACGTATTTCGTCAAGTTGGGCAAGGGCTCAACGAATGTGATGGGGGCGCTGTACAAGGGCCTGCTGGTAACGGGCGCGCTGTCCGTGGTCGCCCTGTTCATTGTCACGGCCCTGATGATCGGGCTGGGGGATGTGTTTGAAACCTCCGAGGGCCGCGCCATCACCGGCATGAACCTGTTCTGGTGTGGGCTTGTGGGGCTGATCATCACGGGCGGTATCGTCTGGGTCACGGAATATTATACGGGCACGGCCTACCGCCCTGTCCGCTCCGTCGCAAAGGCATCGGAATCCGGCCATGGCACCAATGTGATCCAGGGGCTGGCCGTCTCCATGGAGGCGACCGCTCTGCCTGCGCTGATCATCATGGTGGGGATCGGCGTCACCTATGGTCTGGCGGGGCTCTACGGGATCGCCATCGCCGTGACGACCATGCTGGCCCTCGCTGGTATGATTGTCGCGCTTGATGCATTTGGGCCTGTGACCGACAATGCGGGCGGTATCGCCGAGATGGCCGAGCTGGATGCCTCCGTGCGCGAAACCACGGACGCGCTCGATGCCGTTGGCAACACGACCAAGGCGGTAACCAAGGGCTATGCCATCGGTTCTGCAGGCCTTGGGGCGCTGGTGCTCTTTGCGGCGTATGCGCAGGACCTCGCCTACTTCAAACGCAACCCTGAAACCTATCCGTTCTTCGCGGATGTGACGGTCGATTTCAGCCTCGCCAATCCATACGTCATCATCGGTCTGTTCGCGGGCGGGCTGTTGCCGTACCTGTTTGGCTCCCTGGCCATGCAGGCTGTAGGCCGCGCAGCGGGTGCGATTGTGGAGGAAGTCCGGCGGCAGTTCCGGGCCGATCCGGGTATTATGGAAGGGACGTCCAAGCCCGACTATGCCCGCGCGGTGAACCTGCTCACGGGCGCTGCGATCAAGGAAATGATCGTACCCAGCCTGCTGCCAATCCTGGGGCCGATAGTCCTCTATATCGTGATCGGTGTCTCCGTCGCAGGGTTCAACGAAGGCGGCGCGATTGCCGGCAAGAATGCGGCCCTGTCGGCCCTCGGGGCGATGTTGATGGGCGTCATCATCACCGGGCTCTTTGTGGCTCTGTCGATGACCGCTGGCGGTGGCGCATGGGACAACGCCAAGAAGTATATCGAAGACGGCCATCATGGTGGCAAAGGGTCCGAGGCGCACAAAGCGGCGGTCACGGGCGACACCGTCGGCGATCCATACAAGGATACGGCGGGACCTGCGGTCAATCCGATGATCAAGATCACCAACATCGTGGCGCTCTTGATGCTGGCCTATTTTGCGGGCATGGGCGGCTGATCGTTCTTCACGACGGTTATGCAAGTAAAAACCCGGCCAGTTGGCCGGGTTTTTCATTTTGACCATGCCCGAAGAGAGGGCAGTAAAAGCGATAAGAAAACTGTATTTCGCTTTTTAATGTCATGAATTGCTGCAGCGCGTCGTTATGCCATAAAGAATACTGAAAAAAATGTAAAAATATGATCAAAATTGGCAGGATTCATTTCATCGCATACTGGACGGCCTTCTGAAAATGTCGTCCCCTTGAAGTTGGGTGGGCAAGCCCATCGTCATTGAGGGATGAAACGATGTTGGAAGAATATTTGCCGCTGATCCTGAACGGTGTCGGCGGGGCGGTCCTCGGGCCGATCGTTGCGAAACTGCTGCGCGGCGGCGCCGGTGGTGGCCTGCTGGGCGGTATCATTGGCGGCATTGCGGCCGGCTTCGGTGCTGAGCAGGCGGGCATGAATGATCTCGTCACCAATGGCACGGACATGATGATGTATGTGCAGAACCTGCTCGAAGGCGGCGTTGGCGGCGGTGTTCTGGGGACGATCCTCGGCCTGATCATGAAGCGTCGCTAGGCGGCCGGGTAAGAAGGGGCGATGTTTCGCCTCTTCGCCCTTCTCCTCCAGGGCCAACGGCCCTAGCTAGAGAGCATGAGTTTCAAAGCCATTCTTTTCGATTGCGACGGCGTCCTTGTGGACTCCGAAATTGTCGGTCTTGAGGATTCTGTCCGCTTTCTGAATGATCGCGGCTTTTCCCTGACAGCCCGGGATGTCATCCGGCGTTTCACCGGCATGCGCGCCGACCGCTTTGCGGGGGAGATGCGCGCAGAATATGACATGATCCTGGGTCGGCCATCGTCCGATGATGAGTTCGACGCGCTGTTCGAGGGCTTCGTCGACCAGCGCCGGGCGAAGCGCGATGAGATGCAGGCGGTGCCGGGCGCGTTGGATATCGTCGCCACATTGGCCCGCGACTTTGACGTGGCCCTTGTTGTTGCTTCGTCATCGGGCCAGTTTTTCCTGGATTCGAAAATCGACCGCTACGGCTTTCGTCCTCATTTTGGCCATCACGTCTATTCGGCGGACGATGTGTCTCACGGCAAGCCTGCGCCAGATATCTTCCTGCACTCCGCCGAAAGGGCGGGGGTCTCCCCGACAGAGTGTCTGGTCATTGAGGACAGTCCCAATGGGGTGGAAGCCGGCGTTGCGGCCGGGGCCACCGTCTGGGGGTTCACCGGCGGTGGACACTGTCTTGAAGATCACCATGAGCGGTTGGCGGAATGCGGCGCCGCCCGGGTCTATGAGAACCATGGCGATCTGCTGCGGCACCTGTCAGAAAATCTCGTGAGGCGAGTGCAGCGCGCTGACGCACAACTATAGTTTCCTGCGTAATAATGTGATAATAGGCATTGCGGCGGCGGAATTGCCCAAGTATCGCTGCCCGCATGGTCGGGGGAATGAACCTGCCCTCATTCTCCGAGGCGACGCCTCGAGAGCGCTTGCGTCTTCGTTTTCTCGCCTACGACAAGGGGGGAGAAGACAAACAATCTTCTAGTTTCAGAAGGGCGGGACGCGGCGCTCTCTCGACTATTTTTTCGACGTATCATCGGCCTGTCGCGGCGAAGGCCGCCTGTCGGGCAAACCGCAATGTCACGGCCTTGCGCCGTCCGGCGGCCAGTTTGCGGTCGACCGTCGGGCGAAGCGTCGCGCCGCCAAAGCCATCCGCAATCATCAGCCCCTCTTCATCGGGCAGGATCTCGCGCGGGAAACACTCATCGACCGCGAAAAAGAACCGGTCGCAATAATCCAGATAATCCTGCCACTTGGCATCAACTTCGAAATCGGCGCGGCACGATTTCACCTCGACGATCGTGATGATCCCCTTGGGACAGAGGCCCACGACATCCGCCCGACGTCCATTGGCCAGCGTAAATTCTGTCAGGACGGCGCACCCCTCGTTCAGGAGGATGCGGCACACCCCGCGCGTGACCATCTCGGTCACGTCCGGACGGGCCTGCAGGGCGGCAAGGCTGGAAGGATCGGGCAGCATTGGCACAAATAGGGAACATCGGGCCCCGTCTGTCAACCGTTCGGCGGCTTATCCCTGGAATTGGGGGAGGCGGACGATCAGACCGTCGAGGTCGTCATTGATCGTGATCTGGCAAGACAGGCGCGAGGTGTCTTCGCGCTCTGAGGCAAAATCCAGCATGGATTCTTCCATCGCGGTCGGCTCGCCAGTTTTCTCGGAAAAGGCCGGATCCACATAAACGTGGCAGGTCGCGCAGGCGCAGGCCCCGCCGCAATCGGCATCGATGCCCGGCACACCGTTCTTGATGGCGACTTCCATGACCGTCAGGCCGGATTCGGCATCAACGGAATGCTCAACGCCGTCATGTTCGATATAGGTGACCTTGACCATATAGACTGTAATCCCTGCGCTTGCCGTCGTTCAGGGTCGCGTATATCGCGGCTATGGGGACAATTCACAAGGGGCAGGGCGCGATTGAGCCATTGGGCGGCGCGGCTAAACCGCCTATAGTCCGGTGGTGAAACCGCTTCTGTCCATCGCCTGTCGAACTGAAGATCGTACCGAAGAGCTGGGACGGCGCCTGGGCGCTCTCGTCCGGCCCGGGGACCTTCTGTGCCTGCTGGCGCCGTTGGGCACGGGCAAAACCGTCCTGGCCCGGGGCCTGGTCCGCGCGCTGGCGGGCCACCCGGTAGAGGTGCCAAGCCCCACTTTCACCCTCGTGCAGGCCTATGAGGGGCGGGTTCCCCTCATGCATGCGGATCTCTATCGCATTGAGGATCCATCAGAGGTGTTGGAACTGGGGATCGACGATGCCCTAGAGTCCGGCGCGGCGCTGGTCGAATGGCCCGAACATGGCGAAGGGTATTTGCCGCCCCACGGGCTGTCCATCGCGGGCGAAGGAATCAGCCATGATGGGCGCGTCTGGCACCTGTCTGGCGATGAGGACTGGGCGCGACGGCTGGATGGCATTGATTGGACAACACAATGAGCAGTGTAATGAATGAACGCGATGCTGCGCGCCAGGCGCTGTTGGAGAAGGCCGGGTGGTCCGATGCGTCGGTTATCCCGCTGACGGCCGACGCATCGACCCGCCGCTATTTTCGCCTTGGCCGCGGTGACGAGACGGCATTGCTGATGGACGCACCGCCGGGGGCGGAGGCGGCCTGCTGCCCGCCCGACGCCGATGAGGCCGCGCGCCGCGCGCTCGGTTATAACGCCATGGCGCGTCTCGCGGGGCCGCGGCTCAATGCCTTCACCGGCATCGCAAAATTGCTGCGCCAGCATGATGTCAGGGCGCCGAACGTTCTGGCAGACGATCCGGTGAACGGCTTTGCGCTCCTTGAAGATTTCGGTGACCTGTTGCTGGCAAAAGCGGCGGTGGTTCCCGAGGATGAGGCACGGCACTATGCGGGTGCCATGGATGTGTTGCGGGCTGTCCGGAAAATCAGTGTACCTGATGCTGCAGGCGACTGGCCGCTCCTGACCTATGACAATCTGGTCCTGCTGACGGAGGCCGGCCTGCTGACCGAGTGGTTTGCCCCCCATATCGGCGTCAGCCTGTCTGACCGCGCGCTTGAAGACTGGAATTCTGCCTGGCTGGAAACGCTTTCGCAATTGTCTCCGCCGACGACGCTTGTGCTACGAGACTACCACGCTGAAAACATTCTGGTTGCTGACGATGACGGGCTGGCCATCATCGACTTTCAGGACGCCCTTGTTGGTCACGCTGCGTATGACGCTGTGTCATTGCTTGAAGACGCGCGGCGGGATGTGGCGCCCGGGGTCATTGATGCGCTGTACCAGACCGACCGGGCATCGGTCCCGGATCCTGCCCAATACGACATCGATTACGCCGTCCTCGCTGCGCAGCGGAACGCCAAGATTCTTGGCATCTTTGCGCGCCTCATCAACCGCGATGGCAAGGCAAAATACGCAAGCTTTCTGCCGCGTGTCCTGAAGCTCTATCAGATTGATCTGATCCGTCCGCCTGTTGCGCCGATCCGGCGGTGGACGGAGCAATATATGCCCGACCTTCTAAAGGTGATCTCATGACCACGTGCCGGTTGGATACCGCGATGGTTCTGGCCGCCGGGCTGGGTACACGTTTCCGCGAGGTCTCCGGTGATCTGCCGAAGCCTTTGGTCAAGGTGGGCGGCAAGGCGTTGATCGACTGGACGTTGGATCTTCTCGCAAAGGGCGATGTCGAGCGCGCTGTCGTCAATGTCCACTACAAGGCTGATGCCGTCGAGGCGCATCTGGCGGACCGTCACGATCCTGAAATCACGATTTCTGACGAGCGCGACCAACTGATGGAGACGGGCGGTGGTCTAATCAGGGCCACGCCGCTTCTGGGGGATGGCCCTGTCTTCTGTACCAATACAGATGCGATCATCGAAGCGGGGTCACACGACCCGGTTGGCGCGCTGCGTTCGGTCTGGGAAGACCGGGAAATGGACGCCCTTCTGTTGCTCGTCCCATTGGAGCAGACCTCCGGCTATCAGGGGAATGGTGACTTCGTCGTCGATCACAGCGGACGGCTGGCCTGGGACGGCGAAGGCCCGCGCTATGTCTTTTCGGGCCTGCAGATCATCCATCCTCGTCTGTGGGCAGATGAAAAGGCCGAGCCAAAATCAACTCGTGTGTTCTGGGAAAAGGCCATGGCCAGCGGGCGCCTTTTTGGTCTGGTACACGATCTGCGTTGGATGCATGTGGGGGACCGGGCCGGTTTTGAGGCAGCGGAGCGTCATTTGCACCCTGACGCCCCGTGACGGGGTCTGCCCTCGATTTCCTGACGGCTCCGACGCCCGCGCTTTACACCATCCCAGCGGGCCGACCGTTTCTGGCCGATCTGGCGGCGCCGATTTTGACTGCGTATGCGGATCAACCTGACGCAATTGCTGATCTGACCATCTTCCTGCCCAATCGGCGTGCAGTTCGTCGGCTTGCCGACGTCTTTTTCGAGAAGTCCATCGCGGCCGGTCGCGGCGCAGTTATCTTGCCCCGCCTGCGCGCGCTGGGCGATGTGACGGAAGAAGACCTCCTGTTCTCCGGCATGCCGCCGGCGGAGGCTTCAGACCTCCTTCCAGCAGCTGATCTGACCGATCGCCGCCTTATTTTGGCGCGAACAATCCGGCAGACAAATCAGCAGGCGGACTGGCCCGCCTGTCTGACGGCTGCCGACGATCTTGCTGGTCTGCTCGACAGTTTCCATCTGGAAGATGTGCCTCTCTCCGCCCTCCACGATCTGAACCATCCAGAGCACGTTCAGAACGCCGCCGCGCACTGGGAAAAGTCCCTCGAATTTCTGTCGATCATCAGCCGCTTCTGGCCTGCTTTGACGGAAGAGCAGGGTTGGATGGAGCCCGCAGAACGCCAGCGCGTCCTCATGGAGGCGCTGACAGAAAACCTGGTCGCGCATGAGAGTGGGCATCCAATCATCGTTGCGGGCTCACTCGGGACGGTCCGAGCAACCGGAAAGCTGATGGCGGCGGTGGCCAAAATGCCGTCCGGCTGCGTTGTTTTTCCAGGCCTTGATCTTGAAATGGACGAGCGGGCCTGGTCGCTGATTGACCCACCTCATCCGCAGGCGCTGTTTCGTGAGCGTCTTGATCGCGATTTCGGTTTTGATGACCGCGCCGCGGTCCATCCTTGGCCCGGGATGGACGACGACCTGTCTGCCAAGGCTCGTCGCTCGTTTCTTTCCCTTGCATTACGGCCTGCTGCCGCCACCGACGACTGGTATCAACGGTTCACGGAATTTAATGCGAATGGCGCCATGGCGGAGGCTTGCCGCGGGCTCTCCCTTGCGGTGGCGCAGACCGAGGATGAGGAAGCGGGTTTTGTCAGTCTGCTGATTCGCGAGGCGCTTGAGCAGCCTGATCGCACGGTCATGCTGGTTACCCCCGATCGGCAGCTGGCCCGACGCGTCACATCCAAGCTGCGGGCATGGTCAATCGACGTCGATGATACAGGGGGGGTGCCAGCGGGCGGCACCTATCGCGGGACATTTCTGCGGCTCGTCGCGGCCTGGCTTGATGATCCCGCCTGTCCGGTCAAGCTGACCGCGATGCTGGCCCATGAATTGGCTTCCTTTGGGCGTGACCGCGCCGATGTCCAGGCGATCAATCAGAAACTGGACCGCCGCTTGCGTGGCCGTCGACAGGCGCCTGATCTGGCGGCATTGCAGGCTATTGTGGCGGCAAAGGATGACCCGCCAACGGACGTGCTTGCCCTTCTGGACGAGTTGATTGACCATTGCCGGACGTTCAGTGAGCAGACGGATACGGCCGGCCGCCTTTCCACCCATGTCCGCATCGCCGAGCGCGCTGCCAGCCTGCCGGACGAGCCGGGAGAGCAGCGACTGTGGCGGTATGAGGACGGGGAGCATCTTGCCCGGCATTTGGGCGCTCTGCTGCAGTCGTCCTTCCTTCCGGAGGGTGGAGTAAACGGCTCTTATCACGAGCTGTTCGAGGCGCTGTTGGGTAGTGGCGTGGTCAGAAAGCGGGGCGGCCATCCCCGACTGGCCATCTACGGTTTGATGGAGGCACGCCTGCAGACCGCCGACACCATCATCGTATCGGGCCTCAACGAAGGCGTCTGGCCTGATGCGGCGCCCACGGACAGTTTTCTGTCACGGCCTATGCGCCAGCGTCTCGGCCTACCGTCTCCAGAACAGAAGATTGGCCGGGCGGCCCATGATTTCGCTCAGGCGGCGGCCAGCCCCCACGTCATTCTGACTCGTTCGGCCCGCAGGGGGCGTGATCCTGCGACCCCGTCCCGGTGGCTTGTCCGGCTGGAAAGTTTTCTCGACAAGGCTGATATGCGTAAGGCGCTCGACCAGTCTGCGCGCCTGCGCACTCTGCTCGCCGCGCGGCAGATGGCGACGGAAGTTGTGCCGCGATCCGCACCTGAACCAAAGCCGCCAGTCAGTGCACGACCGGTCGAACTCAGCATTTCAGATATCGAGACGATGCTGCGCGACCCCTATTCAATTTATGCAAAGCATATCCTCGGTCTGCGGGCATGGGACCGGCTCGACGATCCCATCGGTGCCAAACACAAGGGGACCGCATTTCACAATGTTATGCAGCGCATCGGCGAAATGCCTGCAGGTGAGTTGCCGACAGACCTTCGCACCTACGCGCGCGCGCTCGTCCGCGAGGAATTTTCGTCGGGCTATTACCCTGATGAGCTGCAAATTCTGTGGGGTGAGGATATCGCCAATTTCTGTCAGTTCGTCCATCTGTATGAGGAGCAGGGCCGCCAGTATGGCGATCCTGTCCTGATCGAAGCTGAAGGGAAATGGTCCTTCCATCTGGATGATGGAAGCGCATTTCATATCAGGGGACGTGTCGACAGGGTTGACGCCTTTGACGGCGGAAAGGTCAGCATTGTCGATTTCAAGTCGAGCGAAAAGCGCCCCACGATTGATCAGATGGCGACATTCAGCCCGCAATTGAGCGTGACGGCCCTCATGCTGGCAGCCGGCGCGTTTGAAAAAGCAGGCCCACAAGTCGCGGGACAGATCGCATTTTTGAATATGTTCAGTGCGCGATCAGATGATGAGCCGCTGTTCAATGGGAAGCACACGGTTGGGTCTGATGAGATAGACGTTCACGTCACAGACGCGGATCGCCGTCTCAGAGAACATCTGGCCTTCTACCGCGACTTAGATCAGGCCTATCTGTCTCAACCGAGATCCTTTTTCACCAATGCCTATGGTGACTATGATCACCTGGCGCGGCGCGGCGAATGGGCCGGGCAGGGGAGTGACGATGATTGATCCAACACTTCCCGATGTCATTACCACCACAGCATTACAGGCGCGGGCGTCTGCTCCCACCCAGTCCGCCTGGGTGTCGGCCAATGCCGGGTCGGGCAAAACGCACGTCCTGACCCAGCGGGTCATCCGACTGCTGATGGATGGTGGGCCGCAAGGGCAGGGAGGCGCGTTGCCAGAGCGCATCCTCTGTATCACCTATACGAAGGCCGCTGCCGCGGAAATGGAGATCCGTCTCTTTCGCGATCTGGGAAAATGGGCACTGGCAGACGATGAGACGTTGAAGGAAGCCTTGGCGAAATTGGGAGAGCATGCGCCCGGACCCGATCGCCTGTTGCAGGTCCGCCAACTCTTTGCGCGGGCCCTGGAGACGCCAGGCGGTCTGAAAATACAGACCATCCACGCCTTCTGCGAGAGCGTGCTGCGGCGGTTTCCGCTGGAGGCGGGCCTGCTGCCGGGCTTTCGTGTCATCGATGACAGTGAGCAGGCAGAGATGCGGGGGCGCATCATGCGCAAGCTGGCACTGGGCGCCTTGATCGACAGTGATACGGCACTTGAGCATTTCGTTCGCCGGTTCCGCATGGCCGATGATCAGGATTCTGTGCTCGCAGGACTGATCGATCAGATGTCTTCCGTTCACGAAGAAATGATCAACAGCGGCGGGCGACAAGCTTACCTGGCTGATTTGCGCGCCATTCACGGCCTGCCAGCCGGGGGATCGATTGCAGAATGGCGCGAGGAGACAATGCGCCTTGTCGATCGTGCTTTCCTGCGGGACCTCGACAACAAGGCGTCGCAACTGGCCAAGTGGGTAAAGCTGGGCAAGCAGGCCATAGCGGCTGGCTCAGCGCTCGCGGATTTTGAGGTGGAGCCGGATCAAGCCTTTGTGACTCTGGCCGATGGCTTCCTCAACGCCGGATGGAAAACACCGGCGGCGGTAAGGCAGCCCGGGAAAGAAGCATCAGCCATCGTACCGGACTACGCTCACAACGCGCAGGCGCTGATTGATCTCCTGTCGGAGCAGGTATCGCGGGAGCGTGCGGCGGCGGCATTCGAGGCGACATCTGCGGTCCTTGATGTGGCCATCAGGGCGCATGCGGAATATGAACGGCAGAAGCAGGCGCTCGGTACCCTGGATTTCGCGGATCTGATTGATCGGACTGCCACGCTCCTCTCCGGTGATGAGGGGCAGGCCGCGTGGGTAATGTACAAGTTGGACGAGGGAATCGATCACATCCTGTTGGATGAAGCGCAGGATACGGCGCTTCCCCAGTGGAAGGTCATTGAGGCTTTTCGCCGCGAATTCTTTTCCGGTGAGGATGATCGTGGCCGCAATCGCACCCTCTTTGTCGTCGGCGACAAAAAGCAGTCGATCTATTCGTTCCAGGGGGCGGATGCGGATCTGTTTGACGACAAGCTTGCCGAGACGAAAGTCGCCATCCCGCCGCCCTTCGCGTTTGAGGCCGTTGAACTTTTCCTGTCCTTCAGGTCATCCCAGATTGTTCTCGATTTCGTCGATGCGCTCTTCGTGGATATGGACAGAAGTGGCGTACACGGTGAAAAGCCAATTGAGCACAAATCCGCAAAGCCTGATCAATATGGTCGGGTAGAATTGTGGCCCCTGATCGGTCACGAAACCGATGACGACGGCGACCCATGGGATGCCCCTGTCAACAAACGCGGCAAGGGCGACCCAGTGCGTCGGCTGGCAGATCAGATTGCATCCCAGATCCGCCAATGGCTGGACGAGCAGACCGTGCTCAGCAGCAAGGGACGGCCAATTGTGCCGGGTGATGTGCTGATCCTGTGCCAACGGCGTAGCGCCCAGTTCTACGAAATTCTCCGCGCGCTGGCCCGACAGAACGTGCCCATGGCGGGCGCGGACCGGATCAAGCTGAAGGAGGACGTGGCCGTTCGCGACCTCCTCGCCCTATTGCGATTCGCGGTGAATACGGATGATAGTCTTAGCCTCGCCGAAGCGTTGACCTCTCCCCTTTGGGATTTTTCTGAAGATGAGCTGTTCGCGCTGGCCTACGGTCGCGGCGACGTCCCGTTATGGTCTCGATTGCGTCAGGCGGCGGATGAGGATGGAGCGCTTCGTCAAAAGGCCGCACTGGCAATCACGGAAATTCGGACGGCACGACAACAGGGTGCGCGCCTCGGTCCGTATGCGTTTCTATCGACCCTGCTTGAGCAGGGTGTGCCCACCGGCTGGTTCCGGTTTTCACAGCGTCTGGGGGCGGCGTCCAATGAAGCGCTTGATGAGCTGCTCAACGAGGCGCTGCAGTTCGAGCTGTCGGAACCACGCAGCCTGCCGCTGTTTCTCTCCTATCTCGAGAACCTTGATGCCGATATCAAGAAACAGAATGAAGCCAGTCAGGATGCGGTCCGCCTCATGACGGTCCATGGCGCCAAGGGGCTGGAGGCGCCGATCGTGTTTCTGGCGGATGCAGGACACAAGCCGACCGGTGGGCATATCGTCAGGGACAAGATGATTGCGCTAGCCAGCGATGATGAGCGTCCCCGCCCACGGCGCGGCTTTCCCGTCCTTCGGCCACGGTCGGGAGAGGATGATGACGGTCCGCTGGGCCGCGCCCTCGATCTGGCCAAGCAGAGGGAGCTCGAGGAATATCGGCGTCGTTTCTATGTGGCAGCGACGCGTGCTGAGGAAAGGCTCTATATTTGCGGTGTGGGCCGAAAAGGCGCGAAGACCGTTGCCGAGCAGCAGGATGCCATGCTGAAGGAAGATCCGCATACCGCCTCGTGGTACGCCCTGTCCCTGAAAGCATTCCATCGCATGGAAGACCGTGTGCAGCGGCGCGCATGGGGTGATGGTGACGCACTGGTGATGGAGGCTGGTATGCCTGCCACCTTGGCGGATCAGAAAACGGCTGAGCCTCTCAAGTTCGTGCCTGTACCGGATTGGATGTTTCAGCCTGTGCCCGACGAGGTTGAGCGAACCGTGCAGTTTCCATCAGTCACGGAAGGTGAGGATGAGGGCCCCATATTGCCGCCGCGCCTGCGGGAGACGGGCCGTCTGACGCCGCAGGAGCGGGGATTGCTGATCCACCTCCTGCTGGAAATTCTGCCAGGCATCGGGCCGGATTTGCGCCGAGACACCGCTGCGCGAATTGTGGCTCATCGGGCCGGAGATCTGCCAGCCGCGGCACAGACGGCACTCATTGACGAAGTCATGACTATTCTGGCTGATGAGCGATTCGCAGCAATCTTTGCGACGGCGGCGCGTGCCGAAGTGGCGCTGCAGGGTATTGTTGATGGCAAACATTACTCTGGTCAGGTCGATCGCCTTCTTGTGACCGATGACGAGGTCCTGGTCCTCGACTACAAGACCCACCGGCCACCGCCGGAGAGCGTCGACGACATGGCGCCAGCGATCCGTCGACAGATGCGTATTTACGCCCAGCTCCTGGCTCGACTATACCCGGGCCGAACTATCCGCGCAGCGATCCTGTGGACCCATGTGCCTCGCCTGATGCCGATCCCGGCAGAAATGCTGAACTGAGGGTCAGAAAGCATCGTTTCGCGTGACCTTGCAGTGCAGCAGCGCTAGCTTATTTCTAGCACCGATGAACAAACGCGCCTTGAGAGTGTTCGAGGCATGGAAGGATTTGAAAAATGTCTATCAAGACCGTGTCTGACGCCAGCTTTCAGGAAGATGTCCTGCAGTCGAGTGAGCTGACCCTGGTGGATTTCTGGGCCACCTGGTGTGGACCCTGCCGTCAGATTGCGCCGGCGCTCGATGAGATTGCCCAGGAAATGTCTGGCAAAGTGACTGTGGCAAAGGTCGATATCGACCAGAATCCAAGCATTCCGATGCAGTATGGCGTTCGTGGTGTGCCGACCCTGATGCTGTTCAAGGATGGCGAGCCGATCGCCCGCAAAGTGGGTGCTGATACCAAATCGAATATTGAGAAGTGGGTGCGGGACGCGATGGCCGCAGCCTGAGGCTTCTACCGATACGAAAAAGGCCGCGCTAAGCGGCCTTTTTTTATGAGCTGGTCGTTTTGGGAGGATCAACGGCCTCGGTCGTCTCCGGCGGCTCTGCCGAGAGGGGTTCTTTCGGTGGCTCCGGTTCAGCTGGGGTTGGTATCGGCTCTTGTGCCGTTTCGGTTTCGACGGCTTCCGCGCTCTCATCGCTCGGCGGCTCGATGATTGCTGCGATCTGCGGTTCTGGCTCGGGCTCGGGTACGGGCGGCGGCGCTGTCAGCAGCTTGATCTCGTCATGGCTGAGACCTGTCCGCAGCTCCTCAAGGGGGGGCGGCGCGAGGCGGTTGTGGTCGCCGAATTCGCGGATCAGGCGTTGCCAGCCATCAATCGTGAAGTTGAAGGCGCCGTCAGCACCCGGGACAGGATCGAGCGGTGCGGCGGCTGCCCGGTCAAACCAGTATTGTGCGGCATCGCGACCATGCAGGCCCTCAATGGCGTGGGCCATCGCGGTGAAGGCGCGGGCGCGTGGCTGGCCGGTCAGGAGCGGCTCGAGGGTCTGGCGCGCGGTCTCGTAATCGCCAAGCGCAATATCCTGCTCGGCGATCAGAAGTTTGGATTCATCGGCTTCCGGCGCCTTGCTGGCCAGTTTCTTCAGACGCGCGGCGCGACGTTCGACACTTTCCCCGTCAAACAATTCGGCCATCGTGCGGGCGATCGCTGGGTGGGGAGCCGCAGCCCAGGCGTCATCAAGCAGTCGCCCAGCCTTCGACCGGCGTCCGGCGGCGGCCTCCAGACGGGCGGCAAGGACGACGGCCGGGGTAAAGGCCGGCGCCCGTTTCAGGGCGGCTTCTGCGTCGCGCAGCGCCGTCACCGAATCTTCTGCGTTGTCGGCAGCATACGCCTGTGCGGTCAGAAGGGCGGCTTCCTTGCGTTTGACCGCATCGCTCGGCTCCAGCTTGTGCTGCTGGGCCAGCTGCAGGGCATTGCGCGCATCGCCCCATGCACCGCGATCAAGGTTCAGGCCGTACACGGCATTGAAGGCCCAGTCGGCACCGGGACGAAGGTGGAAGGCCCGCTCTGCATAGTCGCGTGCCTCGTCGCGATGGCCCGCAGCAAGGGATTGCAGATAAAGGCCGCGCAGGCCCAGAAACTCCGTCTCCGGCGCTTCCAGCATGGCCGAGAAGCTTGCCTTCGCCGTTTCTTCATCGCCTGCCAATTGTGCCGCCTGGGCGGTAAGAAGCCGTGTCAAGCTGGGTTCGTTCAGTTGTTTGTGAGCGATACGCGCATGGCGCTGCGCGTCCTCTGCATCACCCGCAGCCACAGCTTCAAGACCGCGGCTGAGAGCGACCATGCCGCGATCACGGCGTTTGTCGGCATTCCGGCGACGGATGGAATTGGGCAATCTGATCAGCCCGAAGAAAACCATGCCTGCAATGAAAAAGCAGACGAGAAAGAATGCGACGAGGCCGAGAAGGAGGCCCGTGCGGACATCCATCACCCACTCGCCGAACTGCATTTCAGTCAAGCCATCAATACCGCTCAACCATGTGATGCCCGTCGCGGCAATGACAACAAAAATCAGAAAAATCAGTATTCGAAGCATTATTCAATCAGGCTCGCAATTGGCCGTGGTGATGAGGGGCGCGACCGGCCGGGTCACGCCCTCGGGCGGTTATTCCGCTTGCGCCGCCATGCTCTGCAGGGCGAGAAGGCGCTGGTTCGCTTCTAATTTCGCGGTGGCGTCGGTGATCCACTCTTCAAACGCTTCGCGTGCGGAACCGTCGAGCGATTTCAGCTCTTCGACCGAGCCCGCCAGATTGTTCTGTCCAAGCTGATTTTCAGCACGTGAAATGACAGCTGAGGATGTGTCGCCGGGAACGTCGCCGACGCGGCGGACGGTGAACAGGCCGGACAGGTTCGCCCCGAGACGCGATATCGGGCCTTCAGCATTCTCGCGCTTCTCACTGGCCAGGGCCCGGCGAGCGGCATCCTTGAACCGGTCCTCCAACTCGTCGGTCGTGGGCAGCCCCACATCAGCATAGCGGTGCAGAACGCCAAGGTCGGTGCGGCCCGGCGCGATCCGGTCGAGATTGTCTAACTCACGGCTGAACGGCGTCCCATTGTCGATCTCGGCATTGAGGTCGGCCAGCGCGAGGAGCAATGTCCCCTGACGGGCAACCGTATAGTCACCCTGCTGACCAACCTGCATGGCCTCCAGCCGGTCGTTGAGCTGCACGAGCTGCGAATTGGTTTCCTGCTGACGCTCAGCGAGCTGGCGTTGTTGCTCCGACATCTCCTGACGCAGCGCGGACACTTCCTGCGTCACGACCTGTTCGGTTTCGCGCAGGACTTCGTTCTTGACGCGGTCCACCAGTTCTGGCGTCGGCTCCTGTGTGGTGGTCCGTTCGGTGACATTCGCTGTCGAAGGATTCTGCAGTGCCGCTGTCGATGACGCAGATGTCTCCTCGTCAACGTTTTCCTCGACACGTTGGCTCTCGTCACTGGTGGCCGCGTCGTCGCTCTCGTCATCACCGACGACGGCCGTCAGTTCCTCGCGGGTCGGAGCATTTTCTTCGGTCGCCTGCGTCGTTTCGTCAGAAGCGGAAGCGTCTTCTGCCTGGTCAGCGTTTTCCTCGACATTGTCGATCAACGCTGCCGCATCTTCGCGAACATTTTCAACAGCGTTGCCTACAGCCTGGGCACCCTCGGCAACATCGTCACGCACCGTCTGGGTTGCAGCGGCAATTTCGTTGCGGGTTTCCTCAACCTCTTCAACAGCCTGCTCTGCCAGGCTCTCGCTGGCGGCATCTGTCTTATCGGCGTCATCTTCCGCTGGCGGAATAGTCGCGGTCGTCGCGACGTCTGCGCTGCTCGAAGTCTCAGCGGCCTGGGCCTGCTGGCGTTCGGCGCGGGCGGCGGCCAAGGCAACGAGGGCGCTACGACCCTGGCGCTCATCGGTGGTGTTTGACGGATCACTGTCGTCGTCCGTCGTGGCCGTTTCAGTTTCATTAGGGGGCGGAGTATCGTCTTCGTCCTCGTCCGCAACCGGCACGACCGTGTTGTCGCCACCGTCAGCCTCATTGGCAGGCGGCGTCTCGCGACTGATTGGCTGGGCGATCGTGGCGCTCGCAGCGTCATCCCCTTGCGGGGTCAATGTCTCGATATCGTTGCCGCGATTGAGGAAATAGACGAGCGCTGCCACCACTGCGAGAGCACCAAGAATGATCGCAAACGGGCCGATGAGGCCGCCGCTCTTTTCATCGTCGGCCGTCTCAACGGTGTCGTCGCTGTCGTAGTGAGTGTGAACACTATCGGCTTCGACCGCGTCATCGCCGACGTTTGTCGTGTCGTCCGCAGCGATGATCTCGGCATCAACCGTTTCATCATCGCCAATCCGCGGCGTCGCGGCAGTCTCGGGATGGTTTTCGCCACTCGTCTCGTCGCGGTGATCGTCCATTTCAGGCGGGTTTTTCTCGCTGGGCATATTACTCTCTCGTCGAGGCCGTCTCTTGATCAGATGTAGTGCGCATCCGAGGCAAGCAAGCCCCTGTGGCTCGCCCGATCGTCTTCCCCGCCCGCTTATGGGCGAGCGGACAGAAGCATGTCAACGAAGTGGGCCTGATCCGGGGCCTGTGCCACCATGACCTTTTGGAAGGGCAGGCGGCGCGCGACCTTGGCGACATTTTCGCTCAGGCAGGCCGCACTACAACGGGTCAAAGGCGCGATAATGCCCGCTTTCTCACACAGTTCCGCGAACAGTTGCGCGGTGCGGGGGGAGTAGAGCGTGACGATCGCGTCGCCCGTTTGCAGTTCGGTCTTCAGCCGATCGGGCAGGGTGGTCGGCGCCATGGCTCGATAAAGCGCCGCGAAGGCCGCTGGCCTGCCAGCATCGGTCAATCGGCCAACCAGATCGCCAGCCTGATCGTGGCCACGGATGTGCAGAACCCGTCCCGGCGGGGCGCTGACGAGAATAAGCTTGGCGAGGGATTCCACATCGTGCCCGCCGACACCGGCAATCGTCAGGCCCGCGACACGGCCCGCCTCGGCCGACGCCTCGCCGACGAAATAAGAGGGCTTTCCGGTCGGGCCCATCGCCTGATGATAGGCGCGCACCCCATTGGCCGAAGTGAAGGCCACCATATCGTAGGTTGATGGGTGGGGCAGGGTACCGCCCATCTCAACCGTCATGAGGGGCGTGGCCTGCGCCGGCAAGCCTTGGGCCTTCAGCAGGGCCGTGGTCGTGGTGGCGTCCGGCTCGGGACGGGTGACGAGGATGACCCTCATGCAGACAATAGCGACTGTAAGAGAGGGCCGGCCTGCACAATCAGTTGCGCGGCAACATCCTCGCCCGCTTGGCTCGCCCGCAACAGGTCTTGACGCTCGTTTCCGGTCATAAGGGCCGTCGCTGCCGCCTGGAACCGCTCTTCGCCGTCGAGCGAGAACAGCTCCGTTTTCAGCATCAGGGTGCGGTCGGTCACAGTAGCGAGGCCGGCGATCGGCGTCCGGCAGGACCCTTCCAGCCGCTGGGTGACGGCCCGCTCCGCCGCGCTCGCCAGGGCTGTCTCAAGACAGTTGATCTGGCGGCACGACGCCAAGGCCGCGGTGTCATCAAGACGGGCCTGGACGCACAATGTCCCCTGACCGAGCGCGGGCAGCATGACAGCGGGGTCGAGCGGCATGCGCCGAACATCGCTGGCATCAAGCCGCCGTAATCCAGCTTCCGCCAGAAACGTCCCCTGGGCATCCCCATCGGCCAATTTGCGCAGGCGTGTCTGGACATTGCCGCGCATGGGGACAATCGACACATCCGGCCGCAACCGCTTCAACTGCGCGGCGCGGCGGACCGAACTTGTGCCGATGACAGCCCTTTCTGGCATCTCATTCAGGGTCTGCCCCTCAACCGTCACGAAACTGTCCCGTGGATCCTCCCGCGCCGGGGTGGCGGCCAGCACCAGACCTTTCGGCATGACGGCGGGCATGTCCTTCATCGAATGGACGGCAATGTCGGCCTCACCGCTCAGCAGTGCGGCCTCGACCTCTTTTGTGAACAGCCCCTTGCCGCCAATGGCCGCCAGGTCCGGTGTCAGGTTCTGATCCCCTGACGTCACATAGGTCAGTATCGGGAACCGCCCCTCGGCGTCGTCGGCGGCGACGCCGGCGGCCTTGGCCAGCAGGGTTCGCACCATCCGGGCCTGAGCCTGGGCGAGGGGAGAACGGCGGGAAGCAATACGCAGGGGCTTGTCGGACATGGCTCAGATGACTAGGCCGGGCACCATGACGGCGCAAGCGGATCGCCCGCTTCTGGTGCTCGGTATTGAAAGCAGCTGTGATGATACAGCCGCCTCGGTGCTGCGGCTGGATGACGGGGCACAGGTCTTATCCTCTATCGTAATTGGCCAGGACCAGGCTCACGCTCCCTATGGTGGAGTGGTGCCTGAGATTGCGGCCCGCGCCCATGCCGCACTGATTGACGGCGTGGTCGCAGATGCCCTGCGCGAGGCTGACGTCACCATGCAGCAGATCGACCTGATCGCGGCGACGGCCGGCCCGGGCCTGATCGGCGGGGTGATGTCGGGCTTCTCATTTGCCAAGGGGTTGGCGCTGGCGACTGGCCTGCCGCTGGTTCCCGTCAATCATCTGGCGGGACACGCCCTGTCGGTCGGTCTGGAAGAGGCCGTGCCATTTCCCTACCTGCTGCTCCTCGTCTCTGGTGGCCATACGCAGATCCTGCTGGTGGAAGATGTTGACCGGTTTCGCCGGATAGGCACGACGATTGACGATGCCGCGGGGGAGGCATTCGACAAGACGGCAAAACTGCTGGGGCTTGATGGCGCCGGTGGTCCGGCTATCCAGCGCCTCGCGGAGCAGGGCAATGCCAACGCCTTTACCCTGCCGACCCCTTTGGCCAATCGGCCGGGATGTGATTTCTCGTTTTCGGGTCTGAAGACGGCCGTACGCCTGTTGATTGCGGACAACGAGCCGCTGACCGAAGCCATGCGCGCCGATATTGCGGCGAGTTTCCAGGCCGCCGCTGTCGATCATCTTGTTCGCCGCGTTCGCCGGGCCTTTGAAGGGCTCGCTGAAGACGGCGGTGCGCCGCTACATCTTGTGGCAGCGGGCGGGGTTGCCGCAAACACCGCGCTACGCCAGCAGCTTGGCGCAGTGGCCGAGGAATTTGGAGCGCGACTGGTCTTGCCGGGCTTTGCGTTCTGTACCGACAATGCGGCGATGATCGCCTATGCGGGGGCGCAACTGTACCGGCGCGATCCGACCTGCGCCGACGGTGCACTGTCGCTGGCCCCGCGGGCCAGGTGGCCGCTGGACGAGCGTGAGGCGAATGTGACCTTGGGGTCGGGACGAAAAGGGCGAAAAGCATGAGCACCTCTACCCAACCATTTCATCATTGCGTGGTCGTCGGGGCCGGGGCGTTCGGGACGGCGCTCGCCATTCTGCTCGACCGGTCGGGCCGGAAGGTGACCCTGTGGACGCGCAACGAGAAGGTGGTCGAGGAGATCCGGCAGACCGGTGAGAACAAGACCTATCTGGCCGGACACCGCCTGCCGCCATCAATTTCCGCCACCACAGATCGCGGCGTGCTGGCCGATGGCGATGCCGTTCTGGGCGTGGTGCCGACCCAGCATCTGCGGGCAGAGATGGAGAGACTGCGCGAAGCGGCCGGCCAGCGGCCCTTGCCAATCGCGCTGTGCTGCAAGGGGATCGAGCAGCGATCCGGCCTGCTGCCGCATCGGGTCATGGCCGAGGTCTGGCCCGAGGCGCAGGTGAGTATTCTATCGGGCCCGAGTTTCGCCGCAGATGTCGCAGCGGGTCTGCCGACCGCCGTGACGCTCGCCGATGAGGACGAGGCGCGGGGCTATCGCTGGCTCGAGACGCTAGGGACGCCCGCCTTCCGTCCTTATCTCACCGACGACCTGAGCGGCGTTGCCATTGGTGCGGCGGTCAAGAATGTGCTCGCCATTGCGTGCGGCATTGTCGATGGCCGGGGCTATGGAGAGAGCGCGCGGGCTGCACTGATGACGCGAGGCTTTGCGGAATGTCTGCGCTTTGCGGACTCCCAAGGCGCGCGGAGCTCCACCCTGCACGGTATGTCTGGTCTGGGAGACATCATCCTGACCTGCTCGTCGAGACAGTCCCGCAACATGTCGCTGGGCTATGAAATCGGGCGGGGGCAGTCCGCTGCGGCAATCGTGGCCAACCGGCAGACGGTGGCGGAGGGCGCTGCGACCGCACCCATCCTCGTTGCTCTTGCAGAAAAAGCCGGGGTCGACATGCCGATCGCCAGTGCGGTGGCGGCGCTCGTGTCGGGCAAGGCCGATATCGACGAGACGATCAACGCCCTGCTCAACCGCCCACTGAAAATGGAGCATCACTGACGCGCGCCTTGCGGGGGCGCGTCTCGCTTGAGTCAGACAGGCTGATCAGCGCGTCGTGCCGCGCAGGCTGTTGAAATAGCCTCGGCAGGTATTGGGCGTTGAAGGCGCCTGCTGGCCATTGGCCCAGCCCCAGGTCCAAGCATTGGAGCCATCGCGCCCGAGGCGCTGGGTGCAGGCAGAAAACCCGCCTTTATATTCAATGCTTTCGATGGAGCGGGGGCTGTCGCCGTAAAAATAGGCCTGTTCGTAACAGGTGCAGATGTCCTGATCCCGGTTGCCGGTAAAGACGATGCCGCCACTGCTGGCGCTGGGCGTCCCAGCAAAGCCGCCAGAGGGATCGACGGGACGACTGCTGCCGTCATCCTTGAACACGACCATGAGAACCGCCAGCGCGACGGCCATCAACAAAATGCCGGCAAACAGACTTTCAGTTTTTCCCATGGGTCAGGTCCCCCGCATAACCATTTGTTAAAGCCTAGCCGCCCGACGCCGGATCGCCAAGAGGTTTCGCGGCGCGGATCGGCTGGGCAGAGCAGGTGGCCTCCGACTGTGCCTTGGAAGCCCCAATGGTTTGATCCAATTTGATGAAAATCCAACGCTCGGCCTTAGCACGATCGCAGGCTTACCGCCCTAAAAACACGCTCGGAGAGAGTCCTGCCATCAGGGAAATTCGGATTGACCGTCCAGTTTGATTCAGACGTCCGCTATCGTGACTCCGTCACGCAGGCGGACCCAAAGCGTTGGGCCTGGTTTGCAGGCGGCTTGTGGGTGTTCGCCATGCCCTTCATTGCAATGGCGATCTATTTTCTGAATGACGGTGCGCTGTGGACGGTCTTTATCCTGCCGGTTCACACCTTCGTCCTCATTCCGTTGATCGATTTCCTGGTCGGCGAGGACCTGACCAATGTCGATGCCGGGGACGTGAACCGTCTTGCCGCTGACCCCTTTTACATGCGCATCGCGCATATCCTTGTCGTCAGCGGTCATATCTCGGTGATAGGCGGTATTGGCTTCATCGCGACCCAGTCGCTGCCGATCTGGGCGATTGCGGTGCTGACCTTCGGTCTCGGCGTGGCAAGCGCCAGCCTGATCAATCTCGCCCATGAACTGGGTCATAAGACCCGGCCCATTGATCAGCTGATGGCACGCCTGTCGCTGGCTGGCGTGGGCTATGGGCATTTCTGCATTTCCCACAATCAGGGGCACCACATCCATGTCTCGACTCCGGAAGATTCCGCGTCGTCCCGGATGGGAGAAAATGTTTATCAGTTTGCCCTGCGCGAAATCCCCGCTGCCATCACCGGCGCATGGCGCATCGAAGCCCGTCGCCTTCGGCGCAAGGGCATGGCCGTCTGGTCGTGCCATAATCGTATCTTGATGACCCACGCCGTGACCCTGTCCATCATGGCGGTACTGACCGCCCTTTGGGGCTGGGTCGTCCTGCCCATCATGGTGGTCCACCATTTTGTCGCCTGGTCGGTTCTGACCTGCGTCAATTATATCGAGCACTACGGTCTGTTACGGCAGAAGCTCGATGATGGGCGCTACGAGCCCTGCCAGCCGCATCACAGTTGGAACACGAACCATATTGTGTCGAACGTGCTGCAGATTCATCTGCAGCGACATTCTGACCATCACGCCAATCCGATGCGCCCATACCAGACCCTGCGTAATTTCCCGGACCTGCCGCGCCTGCCATCAGGGTATCCGGGCTGCCTGGTCTTGAGTTCCATCCCGCCTCTGTGGTTCGCCGTGATGGACCCGAAAGTCATGGCTTGGGCGGATGGAGACCTGTCGCGCGTCAACATTCATGAGCCCGCGCGGAAAAGGCTGGAGCGTCGTTGGGCACATCCCACGCCGACACCGGTCAGCACGGCAATCAATCCCGCCTTGCGATAATTCAGGGGGCGGATTGTGCCAGTTCGGCCTTGCGCCGGTCGCTCGCCCGCTGCTTGACACTGTCGGACTTCAGCTGCCCGCAGGCCGCCGCAATATCCCGACCTCGCGGTGTGCGGATAGGTGAGGCATAGCCTGCATCGTTTACGATCTCGGCAAACTGCTCGATACGCTCCCATGAGCTGCACTGATAAGGGCTGCCGGGCCATGGATTGAACGGGATCAGATTGATCTTGGCGGGAATGCCTTTGAGCAGGCGGACCAGTTCGCGCGCCTCTTCATCGCTGTCATTCACGCCGTCCAGCATGACATACTCAAAAGTGATGCGCCGTGCATTGGAGGTACCCGGATAATCGCGGCATGCCTGAAGCAGGTCTTTCAGCGGCCATTTCCTGTTGATCGGTACCAGCTCATCGCGCAGCTTGTCATTGGTGGCGTGCAGGGAAATGGCCAGCATGGCCTCGGTCCGCTCTCCCAGCGCGTGCATCTGGTTCACAACTCCGGACGTGGAGACCGTGATCCGGCGGCGGGAAATGGCAATGCCTTCTCCGTCCGAGATGATGTCGATCGCACTCGCGACACTGTCGAGCGCATAGAGCGGCTCACCCATCCCCATGAAGACGATGTTGGACAGCTTGCGCTCATCCTTGCCTGAGGGCCATTCCTCAATATCGTCCTTGCACACCAGAACCTGCGCAACGATTTCTTCTGCGGTCAGATTGCGGACCAGCGCCTGAGTGCCGGTGTGACAGAAGGTGCAGTTGAGGGTGCAGCCGACCTGCGACGAGACGCACAGGGCGCCGGCGCGACCGACGCCGGGGATGAAGACGCTCTCCACTTCAATGCCCGGACCCATACGGAGCAGATATTTGCGAGTGCCGTCGGAGGAGACCTGACGCTCGATGATTTCGGGCCGGGAAATATCGTAGAGCCGCGCCATCTTCTCGCGCATCGGCTTGGCGATATTGGTCATGTCCTCAAACGCCGTGGCGCCGTGGCTGTAGAGCCAGCCCCAGACCTGGGTCGCGCGCATGCGTGCCGGCTTTTTCTCCAGCCCCAGATCGTCCGCCAGACGGCTGGCGAGCTCATCCCGCGTCAGACCGACAAGGCTCGGACGGCGGGTCAGCGAAGGCGGGCGTTGATCGATCAGAGTGGTCACGGCGACGGCACATTTCGGTTGTGGAAAAGAGAGGCCCCATACCGCATCGGGGCCTCCTTGTGAACAAGCGCCCGGATTAGCGTTGCTTTATGCCAAAGCCGATCCGCACCCATGGAATCCGCCGCAGGATCTCATAGCCCAGCGCACAGCCAAGGGCGGTGGCGCCGGTAACAAGCAGGAACTCGGTCCAGACACCCAGGCCCTGACGGGTCAGCCAGTATCCGGCCGACACGGTGATCGTCTGGTGCAGGATGTAATAACAGAACACTGCGCCGGTCAGATAGCGGAGGACGGCGGATGGCCGGTTCAGAAATCGCTGCGCCAGTCCGAGCAGGGTCAGGATCGATAGCCATGCATAGTAGGTCTCAACCGTCTCCCAGCTCGGGCCGACGATGGGCGCCAAGGCACTGTGCTGCATCCAGACCTTCCAGGCGTCGATGACCCAAAGCCGATAGGCCAGCAGAATGACGACCGCGGCCGCCGTGACCGGCCAGACCCGCCCGATGACGCGCCAGAAGCCGTCGTTCTTTGCGACCATGTAACCGAGCAGCAGGATAGTCAGGCTGTGGGCATGGTTGGCCCAGTCTTCGGTCAGATTATGCGTTGTCGGGAAAAGGGGGTTCAGCAGATAGGTATAAAGGACAAACGGGATCGCCGTCAGAAAGATGACCCTGAGATTGCTGGCGAAAAACCATGTGAGAGCGCGGCTGTTCGCGATCCGGCGTAAAAGCGGGAAAAACGGCGCCAGCAGCAGCCCGTAGACAAACAGATAGACCACGTACCAGAGATGGTTCCAGGTGGGCGTGGAGATACCGTAGGACTCATCTTCTGCAAGATAGCCGGAATAGAACGCGCCGAACCCAGGCTCGATAATATCGGCCTGGCGCAGCTGAAAGTAACTTTGCGGAGCCACGACAAAAAACATGCCGACCACGATCGGGATGAAGAGCCGGAAACTGCGGGACGCCGTAAAGGTCGTGATCTTCTGCTTGTCGGAGGCAAAGCGGATGGCAATACCGGAGATGAAGAACAACAGGGCCAGTCGCCATGGATTGATGACAACCATGAGCGGCTGCGCCGCCGAAGACATGTGCACGCTTTTCACATGCCAGTTCCACGTCACGTAGAACATGCCGACGTGATAGAAGATCAGCAGACCGAAGGCGATGACCCGTAGCCAGTCGAGGTCGTACCGGCGACTGTTTGACGGTTGGGCGGTGTCCAGGGGCAGGGTCATGGGCGCTCTCTTGCATAACGAATGACCTGTGATCGCAGCGCGCCTGCGCCAGCACCATAAAGCGGTGACAATGGGCGGAGCGGCGGGTCAAAACAGACGCTCCGGGGCCGAATGGCGGCGGAGTGGGACGAAAACGATGCAAAATCCTTGTGGCGTCTGCGCCCGGAGCGCTACGGGGACCTGATGGAGATGCGTTCTGATCCTAATCGCGAAGACCGCCACACTGATCGCGTCACCTTCCTTTGGTTGACCGGATTCATGTTGCTGTCGCTGGTGATCAGGATCCTTTCCTACAGTACCGAATTTGAACGCACCGATGGCGTGGGCATGGTACCGGTCGGTCACGTCGTCATTTTTGAGACGTCCAGTACACTCGTCCTGATCGCCCTGATCCCGATGGTCGCTGCATTGTTATCGCGCGCGTCGCCGGGACAGCATGGCACAACGCGTGTTGCGCTGGTGCATGTGGCAGGGGTGACGGCCTATTCTCTCATCCATGTTCTGTGCATGGCGGCATTGCGAAAATTGTCGTTCGCGGCGTTTGGCCTGGGGCAGTATGATTTCATGGATGCGTCAGCGCCATTGCGGGAATTCATCTATGAGTATCGCAAGGACATCTTCAGCTACCTGCTGACCGCGATGTTCCTGTTGATGTCGCGCCAATTGGCCGAGCAGCGGCGTGAATTGGCCACCATCCGGCAAGAGGCGCGGTCGACCCAGCGGCTCGCGCTCAAATCCGGTGGCCAGACCCATTGGATCGACGGCCAGTCCGTCCGGTACGTCAAAGCCGCCGGCAATTATGTCGAGGTCCATGCTGCCGGCGCACCGGTTCTCGCCCGAACGACGTTGAATGCGATCGAGCAGACCCTGCGCGATGCGGGTGTCGGGGCGGTGCGTCTGCACCGGTCCTATGTCGTCAATCGCGCCCTTATCCGCCGGACCGTGCCGAACGGTGAAGGGGATTTGCAGGTGGAACTGGACTGCGGTGCTGTTATCCCATGCAGCCGGCGGTATCGCGAGCAGCTGGACGCCCCAGTGGCGGCCTGAATTGTTCAGGCCGCACGGTGGGCTGTCTGACGGGCCCGAGGGCAGTCATCGTCAATCGTGAAAGCACTGACCAGGTTCGACAGGGCTTCCATGTCTTCACGCAGCTTATTGGTCACCCCGGTTGAATCATCGACCATGGACACAAATTGCTGGGTGATCTGATCAAGGCTGCGCACGCCTGCCGTGACGTCGGTCAGGGCAGAGGACTGCTCCCGCGAGGCGAGTGCTGTCTGTTCAAAGACACCGCCGAACTGGCTCACCGCCGTGACGATGGAGTCGAGCTCACCGCGGGCCTTGTCAAACAGAGTGCTGCCCGCGTCGACCTGCTGGGCGCTTCGATCGATCAAGGTACCAATTTCTTTGGCGGCATCGCTGGCACGCTTGGCCAGATCGCGAACTTCTTGCGCCACGACGGCAAAGCCGCGGCCTGCTTCACCTGCGCGTGCCGCTTCGACACCAGCATTAAGGGCAAGCAGGCTGGTCTGGAACGAGATTTCGTCAATCATCGAAATGATCTTGGTGATTTGATCAGAAGACGATTTGATCCCGGCCATGGCTTCACCGGCCTGGTCCATCACTTCCCGGGTCCGGCTGGCATTGCTCACCGTTTTCCTGACACCGATCGAAGCGTCACCGACCGAGGTCGAGGTGCGGGAGACCGTCTCCGCGATTTCTTCAAGGGATGCAGAGGTTTCCTCGACCGTTGCGGCCTGGTTGGCGGTGCGTTTGGCAATCGAGCCTGCGACCGTGGAGAGGTGATCCGTCGCCGACGCGATCCGGCCGGTCTGATCGATGATATTGTGAACAAGATTGCTCAGCATTTCGGCGGCTTTGTTGAAATCGACGCGCAGGCTTTCATTGGCAGGGTCAAATTCATCCGCAATGCGCACGGTCAGATCACCCGATGAAAGGCGGGTCAGGGCGTTTCGCAGGGATCCGACGGCGAAGGCTTGCGCTTCACCCTGTTCTTCAAGCTGCCGCTGTGAGGATGTCGCCTTGGCCATTGCTTCGCGGGCGGACTGTTCGGCTTCGCTTGCCTTGCGGGCATCCTCTCTTGCCTGTTCAGAGGCGGCGTTGGCCATGGCCTCGGCTTTCCCGGCACGCTCTGCATCCTGTTTGGCCAGACGTTCCGCATCGGCCGCCGCAAGGCGTGCTGCAATGGCTTTCTCAGCCTGATGATCGGCATCCACTTTCGAGGCATGAGCTTCATCAAGGGTACGGGTCATGGTGTGCGTGACCCAAACCAGCACGCCCGTCTCGGCGACAACCACGACTGCATGCAAGAGAACGCGGGGCAGGCTTGCCGCACCGGGGAACACCCACGCGGGCAGCGCAAAATTCAGTACCAGGTGATGCACAGCCGTCACGGCTGCTGCCATCAGTACACAGCGCCAGTCGAGCAGGGCGCAGGTGACGGCAACGGCTGCAAAGAAATACATATGCATGTCGATCTGCCAAGGGTGGCCTGCAAAGTCGAAGACAAGCAGGGCGGCCTGCAGCGCATAGCCGGCTGCAACCGTCAGACGACCCACCGTTCCGGTCTTGTCACTCTGCACCGCCAGCCAGCCCGTGGCTGCAATTGCAAAACTCATCCCGGCGGCCAGATGTGTCGTCTCGGACCCAATAACCATCCCGGCAATCAGCAGCATGGGGACATGAACAAACTGACCATAGGTCAGGAGCATCAGCGATTTGCGGCGGAGGATTTCAAGCGGTGTCATAGAGGGTCTCCAATCCGTGGATCACGGACGAATTTGGAATCGGCCGACGTTAAGGGCGGGGTTGGTCTTGCTGTGCGGCGGGCGCACAGGGAGGGGGTGGCATTCAGCGCCATGACGGCGCCCGGAGGCCTGTATTGTTGGTCGCGGCTGACATGATCGCGCCAGACCAGAATGCTGTTCGCAACGGGACCGCGGCCCAGAAACGCCGCGTCGCTAGTGACGGCGTGGGTCAGCATGGCGTTGAGCGGCGTCCCTGCCGGATAAATGATCAGCGTCGGCCCCTCTGATCGGGGCAGCAGCGAATGCATCACCAGAACGCTCAGCGTCAGGCAGACCATCGTGATAGGTAATGCAAAGCGACGCACGGCTTGAACTTTCCAACCAAGTTGGGTCCAAGCCTACAGTGATGATCTTAATATATAGGATAATGGGCAGGATGAATGGGGCGGCCTAGGCGGCGCTGTCATCCGGCTCATATTCAAGGATGTCGCCAGGCTGGCAGTTCAGCGTCTGGCAGATGGCCTCAAGGGTCGAAAATCGGACGGCTTTTGCCTTCCCGGTTTTCAGGATCGAAAGATTGGCAATTGTGACGCCCACCTGATCGGACAGTTCGGTCAGAGACATGCGTCTCTCGAGCAGCATCCGGTCCAGCTTCACATTTATGGCCATTGGTCGCGACTGTTCCCGGATCCGTGTGACAAACAGCATGGGGCATTTTCTGCCATGATACTGCTTTTGATCGCCCAAAATGCGCCTGTTTGGCAGGCAAGTGCAACATCGGTCAGATGTCAGCCCTGCCCTTCCTGCCAAACCGCACGTGCAGAGCGCGGACGTCACTACACGATCAGGCTGAAGTCGGCTACTGCTGTGCCAAGACCCAGTAGAATAAAACTGACGCCAACACCCGCGACAAGCGCGGACAGAACCGACCCAAAACGCGAAGTAGACATTTTAATTTCCCTTTCTCGGTGTACGAAACCGAACGGCTTCGTTGAATAACGATATGGATATGTCGAAAAGCGATACAAGATCAGGATTGAGAAATGCCGGTGGAAAATGTTGTTCGACTGCAAAGCGGCCAGAAACTCGTTCTTGCCACCCATAATGCGGGCAAGGTGCGTGAATTTCAGCGGATGATGGGTGAAGAGGTGCACATTGTCTCTGCCGAGGAACTCGGGCTCGCCGAGCCGGAAGAGACCGGCACGACCTTTGTGGATAACGCCCTTCTGAAGGCAAAGGCGGCGGCAACGGCCAGCGGGCTGGTCTCCATGGCGGATGATTCAGGTCTCGCCGTGGCGGGGCTGGGGGGCGAGCCGGGCATCTATTCCGCGCGCTGGGCGGGGCCGGGCAAGGACTACGCCCAGGCCTTTGCCCGTATTGCCGACGAATTGGCCGGGCGGCATGTCAAAGCGCCTTTCAATGCCGCTTTCGTCTGCGTTCTTGCTGTCGTCACCCCGGACGGAGACCAACTGGTGGCCGAAGGGCGGGTTGACGGCACGCTCGTTTTTCCGCCGCGCGGCGAGGCGGGGTTCGGCTATGACTCCATCTTCGTGCCGGAGGGCGCCGAGAAGACCTTTGCCGAAATGGCGCCGGACGACAAAGCGGCCTATTCTCACCGTGCACGGGCCTGGCGCATCATGGCACCGCAACTGATGCCCGAGGTCGGCCAGTGAGTGTTCGCACCGGGGTCTATCTGCACTGGCCCTATTGCGCGCGCATCTGTCCGTACTGTGACTTTAACGTCGTGAAGGCGCGCGACATCGACATGCATCGATGGCAGCGCGCGCTGACCGAAGATATCCGGTACTGGCGTGATCGGCTTGGCGCCCGGACGCTCGACAGTTTCTATTTCGGAGGGGGCACCCCATCATTGATGGAGCCTGAGCTCGTCCGTGCCGTGCTGGACAAGACGGCCGCACTGTTCGCCTTCAATATTGACGCCGAGATCACGCTCGAAGCCAATCCGACCGATGCTGAAATTGATCGGTTTGCGGACTATGGACGTGCTGGTGTCAATCGGCTGTCCCTTGGGGTGCAGTCTTTTGATGATGACCAGCTCAAATTTCTGGGGCGAAACCACAATGGCCATGCGGCAGCGCGCGCCCTTAATCGGGCGCTGGAAAGTTTCGGGCTCGTGACGTTCGACCTCATTTACGGTCTGCCTGATGAAAGCGCCCATGATTGGGAAGAGCGCCTTGTCAAAGCCTGCGCCATGGGCGCGGGGCATCTGTCGCTCTATCAACTGACGATTGAGCAGGGGACGGCATTCGGGCTGGCCGTCGGCCGGGGGGACTGGTCACCGCCAGATGAGGACATGGCTGCGGACTTGTACGAAATCACCCAGTCGGTGACTCGCGTTGCAGGGTTGCCGGCCTATGAAATTTCCAATCACGCCAGGCCAGGTCAGGAGGCGGTGCACAACTCCCTTTACTGGCAGGGGGCAGACTGGATCGGCATCGGACCGGGTGCCCACGGACGATTGACCCTGGGCGGGCACCGAACCGCCATTATTGGTGAGCCGAACGTTGAACAATATCTGTCCATGACGCCGGCGGAACGCTACGCCGAGGAACGCCTCGACGATCTCGCCATCGCGACCGAAGCCTTGGCGGGTGGCCTGCGGCAGGTCGCGGGCATAGATTTGAGGGCGCTCGGTGATGATATCCGAGATCGGATCGCGCCGGTCTGCTCGCGTCTCTCAGATGAGGGATTTTTGACTCAGGACTCCACGTATCTTCGCATCAGTCCCAAGGGTCGTCTGTTGACCGACCATATTGTCAGCCAGCTGACAACAGCGCTCTAGTCTCAGCTGACGGCGCGGGGCGCTTCCTCAAGCTGTCCGGTCCACCGCTCCAGCATGGCGATAAGGTCGTTGGGATCAAACGGCTTTGACAGGAAGTCGTTCATGCCGGCCGCCAGGCATTCCTCACGGTCAGCGGTGGAAGCGTTAGCCGTCAGCGCGATGATCGGCGTATCGGTGGCCCCCTGCGACCGCAGTCGCCGCGTGGCCTCCAGCCCATCCATCTCGGGCATCCGCATGTCCATCAGGACGATGTCATATGGAGCGTGTGCAAATGTTTCGACGGCTTCGCGGCCATTACCGGCGAGGTCGACATAGTGACCCGCGCGCTTGAGAATGGCCGTCGCGAGGACCGAATTGATCTGATTGTCTTCGGCCAGAAGGACCCTCAGCTTGCGTGACGTTGACGGACCAGTCCCGACATCCTTGGAATCAAGACGTTCTGCCCGTGGCGCCCGCTGCGGTGCGTCCGTCAGTCGTTCCATCAGACTGGACTGGCGGATCGGCTTGATGAGATAGCTCGAAAAGCCTGCACGCCGGAAAGCTTCGAGCCGGCCCCGGGCGACCGGTGAGAGAAGGACGATGGCACGCGGTGAGGCCTTGGCCAGACGGGCGCCGTCACTGGCGGCGAATTTCAGGTCGCACAACAGGGCCGCGCGCGGGGAACGGGACAGAAGGCCCAGCGCCTCTTCCGGTGTCTCGGCAAACATGACCTTTGAAATACCCGCCGCATCAAGCTGCAGCATCAGCATACGCCGCAGAAAAGCGTTGTCCGTCGCAACGACCACGGGATGGTCGAATTTGAGCTCGTCTTCCGTACGCGGCTGGTCCGGTGCGGCAGGCAGCGGGATTTCAAAGGCAAACGTACTGCCGGTGCCGATTTCGCTCTCGACACTGATTGTCCCGCCCATGGCCTTGACGATCTGCTGCGCGATGGAGAGGCCAAGGCCCGTCCCTTCATAGCCGCGCGACCGTGTGTCATCGGCCTGGGCAAATTCATTGAAGATGCGGTCAATGTTCGATTTGGAAATGCCAATGCCAGTGTCCGTGACGCTGAACCGCAGGACAGGGACAGCGTCGTTCTGTCCAACGACACGCAGTTCAAGGCTGACACCGCCCTCTTCGGTGAATTTGACGCCATTGCCAGCAAGGTTGAGAATGACCTGACGAAGGCGCGCTTCGTCACCGAGCAGTCGCGCCGGCACATCCGGCGCAACGAAGCTGGCAATCTCGAGGCCCTTATGGGCCGCCCGGGGCGAAAGAAGTTCGGCGATCGACTGCAACAGACCGGCTGGGTCCATGACCTGCTCTTCAAGCTCAAGATGGCCGGCCTCGATCTTGGAATAGTCGAGAATATCGTTGATCAGTCCCAGGAGGGCCATGCCGGATTCCCGGACGGCCTCGGCATAGGTGCGCTGGTTGCTGTCGAGGTCGGTATCGATCATCAGACCGGTCATGCCCAGAATGCCGTTGAGCGGCGTGCGCATTTCATGGCTCATCGTGGCGAGGAAGCGCATTTTCGCCTGGCTCGCATCGTTCGCGCTGCGCGCCATGTCCTTCAGAATGGCCCAGCTCTTGCGGTCGCGCGTGACATCCTGGCCGGTGTAGAGGGTCTTGCCGCCGTCAAGTGGGGAGACGGTCCATTCGATCAGCCGCGCGGCAGAGTTGGTATCAATCGCCGTAGTGAACCGGCTGGTGACAGGGTGGGGCGATTTGACGGGCCGAATGCCGGTGGGTCGCTTGGTCGGGGAGAAAACGTCACCCTTTTCCAGCGCCCCTGCCTCTTCGGCAGCAGCGTTCAGATAGGTGACCTGGTCCTGCTCATCGGTCATGACCGCCATCAAGGCGATGCGGTCGAGTACCGCCAGAGACACTGCCATAGAAACTCCCGTGGGACGAATAGGCAGCCAGAAAACTCCGAAAATTTGAAGAAAAGGTAAGGCTGTTGAAGATAGTGGCCGTCCGCCAGTTATTTCCGCTGCGTCGCGCTCTTCATCGCAGTGGGCTGGGCGAAATTCGCTGACGAATCAGCAGGTTCGCGCTGCCGGAAGCTGATGGCCTCCGCGATGTGGCGACGACGCACACCGTCGCCCCCATCAAGGTCGGCGAGGGTTCGGGCCACTTTCAAAATGCGCGTATAGGCCCGAGCGGACAAAGACAGGCTTTCGCAGGCGCGCGTCAGCAGCGCAGCACCCTCTGCATCGGGCTGCGCAATCGCCGCCAGATTCTGTTCGGATGCGCGGGCATTGAGAGCATCCGTCCCCGTCGAGCCCGCGCGATCTGCCTGGATGGCCCGCGCGGCGGCCACCCGTTCGGCGACCACGGCCGAACGTTCACCTGACGGGGGGGCGGCCAGATCCAGGGCCGTGACAGGCGGCGTTTCAATCGAGAGGTCCAGACGATCAAGGAAGGGGCCGGAGACCCGGGACTGGTATTGTTCCTCGCAATGGGCGCCGCGTCCGCAGGCCCGTCCACTGGCCCGGCCATAGCCGCAGCGGCATGGGTTCATTGCCGCGACAAGCTGAAAACAGGCAGGGTACCGGACATGGGCGTTGGCCCGGGCAATCCGCACATCGCCGGTCTCGAGCGGTTGCCGCAGGCTGTCCAGCACGGTCGCCTGAAATTCGGGGAGCTCGTCGAGAAACAGGACACCGTGGTGGGCCAGCGACGCCTCGCCGGGCCGCGCCTTGCTGCCGCCGCCCACCATGGCGGGCATGGACGCGGAATGATGCGGCGAGCGGAAGGGTCTTGTGCGGGTCAGGGCGCCATCCTCGATCATGCCGGCCACCGACTGAATCATCGACACCTCCAGCATTTCCCGTGCGGTCAGCGGCGGCAACAGGCCCGGCAGGCGAGAGGCCATCATGGATTTTCCCGACCCCGGCGGACCGACCATGAGAAGATTGTGTCCACCAGCGGCGGCGATCTCGAGGGCGCGTTTGGCCGTTTCCTGACCTTTGACATCGTAAAGGTCAGGGGCCGGAGCACCTTCCTTGAGGGCGCCGGGCTTGGGCCGGGTCAGCACCTGCGTGCCCTTGAAATGATTGGCCAGCTGCAGCAGCGATTGGGGCGCGAGAATGCGGACCTCTTCTCCCGCCCACGCCGCTTCCGCGCCTGCCGCCTGGGGGCAGATCAGCCCCATATCCATGCTGTGTGCACTGATGGCCGCGGGCAGGGCCCCGTTGGTGGGGGCCAGCGTGCCATCGAGACCAAGCTCGCCCATGACGGCAAAACCATCAACCGCGTCCCGCGGCACCGCGCCCATTTCCACCATCAATGCAAGGGCGATGGGCAGGTCGAAATGACTGCCCTCTTTGCGCAGGTCGGCGGGGGCCAGATTGACCGTGATCCGCTTGGGGGGCATGCCAAGGCCAATCGCGGCAAAGGCGGACCAGATCCGCTCGCGCGCTTCCGAAACCGATTTGTCGGGCAGGCCGACCACGAAAAATTTCGGGTTGCCGCCGGTGATTTGCGCCTGCACCGAAACCGGACGCGCTTCGACGCCTTCAAACGCGAACGTTGTGACCTCAGCGACCATTCCTCTCTCCCCTGGTGCAGGCCGGTACAACCTGCGGAAGGAAGCGGAACATTACAAGAACAAAATGCAGTGGGCCCGCGTTTTATTTCTTGGCGCGTTTGGGGTCACCCACATAGATCACGTGGCTGACGATGTTCTTGACGCCTGAAATCGCCTGCGCCTGCCCCGTCACCCGGCCGAGTTCTTCAGGCCCCTGTGCGACGCCCAGGAGATAGACCGTGCCCTGACTGACAGCGATCTTGTAGTTGGAGCTGAACACCCCGTTATCGGCCAGCAGCGCCGCGCCGAGGCGCTCATCGATCAGGGCGTCAGCCGCGCCCTGCCGGATGCCGGTTTTCGGGCCGACGATGACCTCATTCAGTACGTCATCGACAGTGGAGACCATGGCCGCCTTCTGGGCGAGGGCGCGCCGAGCTTCTGTCGTTCTCACCGTTCCGCTGAGGAGGAGCCGGCTTTCAAAGACGGTAATATCGACATCGCCATAATCATGGGCATTGTCCGCAAAGAGATAGCGTTTGAGCGTCAGATTGGACGCGGAATCATCAAGGCCTTCGCCGAGGCTGCGGTTTGTAACGCAGGCAGTCATGCTCAAGGCGATAGCCAAGACGGTCAGAGACCTGAACAATTTCATCATTTTCGTCCTCTTCCTGTCCGGGGGCATTACAGGCCGAACAGCCCGATTATCGGTCAAGTTGTGATCACCGTCAAAAAAGATCATCAGGGTTAACGAGACGTTCATATGGCCGCCAGGCATCGGCCCAATGTCGCGGCCGATACCCCGCCACGGTCACCAGGTCATACCGCACTGATCCTGTGTGCCGCGGACGATATCGCGCCAGCCAGATGACGGCGGCCGCGCCAATGCGTCGCTCGCCCTGCGGCGAGAGGGAGAGCCTTGCTGCCTCATGGGTCGACCGCGACTTGACCTCGACCATCGCGATGGTGTCGCCGCGCTCGGCAATCAGGTCG
Source organism: Parvularcula sp. LCG005 (assembly GCF_032930845.1). Classification (GTDB taxonomy): domain Bacteria; phylum Pseudomonadota; class Alphaproteobacteria; order Caulobacterales; family Parvularculaceae; genus Parvularcula. The sequence goes on from NZ_CP136758.1 coordinate 152,962, forward strand.
ACTTCACCGGCTTCACACCGGAACCGCCGGGCGAGAATTCGGTATCCTTTGAGGCCCAGCCAGAGGCCAGCGATCGTTTCTGCGCGGCGACCGCGCGCCTCGGCCTTTTCCCGTCCTAGCGGTCCTGATCGAGCCATCGCTGGTACAGATCCCTTTTCTTCCGACCGGTCACCGACGCAACATGGGCTGAAGCATCTTTCAGGCTCATCGTTTCCAGCGCCTCGGCCATCAATCGGTCCACATCGGCATCGCCCATCGCGACATCGGCGCGTGCCGGAACGATAAGGACAATCTCACCCTTGGGCGCTGTCTCGTCATAGCGGTCTGCGAGCGACAGGGCGTCACCCTCGACGACTTCTTCGTGCAGTTTTGTCAATTCGCGGGCGATCAGGACGGGCCCATCACCCAGGGTGGCGGCGATGTCGCGCAGGCAATCTGCAATCCGGGGCCCGGTCTCGTAGAAGACCAGTGTCTCTCCACGGCTGGACAGGGCATTGAGGCGCGTCCGTCGGGCGCCGGATTTGGGCGGCAGAAACCCCTGAAAGCTGAAGCGGTCGGTGGGCACACCTGCGATCGACAAGGCCGCAATCGCCGCGCAGGGACCCGGAATGGCGACGACCGTCAGGCCCCGCTCGCGCGCTTCGCGAACGAGTTTGAAACCCGGATCGGCAATCAGGGGCGTGCCAGCATCAGAAACGAGGGCGAGCGCGCCGCCCGCCTCAATGGCGTCCAGCACCTGCGGACGCACCGCCGCCCCATTATGGTCATGATAGGCACGCATCTTCGTTTTGATACCAAGGGCTTGCAGCAGCTTGCCGGTCACGCGCGTGTCTTCGCAAAGGATCTCGTCGGCAGCGGCGAGGGTCTGTTGCAGCCGCCGCGTGATGTCACCAAGATTGCCGATTGGCGTGGCGGCGACATAAAGACCGGGGGCGAGGGCGTTATCTGTCATGGGCATGCTTTGCCCATGGCGGGGCGGCATCGTCAATCATCGTGTCTGCCGTCATTTGGTCGGCACGAAGATTGTGGCGAAGGCCATGCTCGCCTATGGTAAATGAATAGCCGTCGACACAGCTACCAAGGGAACAAGGGCTCCATGATCGTCAAAACACTGCGCCGGGGCGCGCAACAGGTAGCCCTTCTCGGGCTCGGTATCGCCGCACTGGCCGCTTGTGAAACTGTTGAGCCGCCGGTGACCTATCCCAATGGTGATCAGACGCGCGTCCCGATGCGTGAGCCTGTCGAGCGGGATGAGGAGCGTTTTGCGACCGTGCCCCAGCAGCGCCGGTCCGAAGTTGTCCGTGTGGCGATTCTCCTGCCATTCTCGTCGACCTCTGAAAATATCGACACGGTGTCAGCCTCCATGCTGAAAGCGGCACAGATGGTGGCGTTCGAAAGTGAGAACGCCAAATACGTGCTTATTCCGAAAGACACGGGCGGAACGGCGGAAGGCGCGCTCAGCGCCGCTGAAGAAGCCGTGCGCGAGGGCGCCGAAATCATTCTTGGCCCGTTATTCTCGGAATCGGTGGACGCTGTCGCCTCGGTCGCGCGGCCCATGGGCATTCCGGTGATTGCGTTCTCGTCTGACAGCAAGGTGGCCGGCGACGGCGTCTATCTTCTCAGTTTCCCGCCTGAGGCTGAAATCTCCCGGGTCACGGCCTATGCGGTCGAGCAGGGCTATGCCCGTTTTGGTCTGATGGCCCCCTTCACGGAGTTTGGGGATCGGGTCGCCCAGTCCTTCTCAACCGAAGTCTATCAGCGCGGCGGCGATATCATTCATACGGAGCGGTATGAGCGCGCCGCCGACGCCATGATCGAGCCGGCCAAGCGCATGGCCGCCTATGCGGTGGAAACCTTCACCCCGGACTATGTCACGCCGCGCAATATGGGAATGAATGCCGGCTATCGGCAGGATCAGGAAAGCCGGATCAATGGCGATGACCCCTATATGGTGAGCGAGCCTGAGACCGCTGGGTCGATGGCCATGTCGGGGGGCTATCAGGCTGTCCTGCTGCCGGAGCAGGGCCGCTTGCTGCGGGCCCTTGCGCCGCTGTTCCCCTATTACAATGTGAATGTGCGGGAGGTGAAACTCCTTGGCCTGTCGGCCTGGAATAACCCGCTTCTGACGCGAGAGCCGGCCCTGAATGGCGGCTGGTTCGCCGCGCCTGACCCCTCGCTCGCCGAAGGGTTCAAGCGCCGCTATGAGGCTGCCTACGGGGAACGTCCCCCACGCCTTGCGTCACTGGCCTATGATGCGGCGCTGCTGACAGCGCGCCTGTCCCAACTACCTTACGACCGCCGGTTCTCTGTGGAGACCATCGCAAACCCCAATGGCTATCTGGGCGCGGACGGTCTGTTCCGGCTGCGCGCAGACGGGATGGTTGAGCGCGGGCTTGCCATTCTCGAAATTCGTCCATCAGGGATCACGGTCGTTGACCCGGCTCCGCGCAGTTTTGTGACGGCTCCGGACCAGACAGGGTACTGATCAGCCCTGGCAGCGAAGCACGGTCTCGTGGCGGTCGGCCATGGAAATCTCGATGCGATCCGTATCGGTATTGTCCAGCCGCCACTCCTGTCCGGCGACGCTTTGCCCTTCGATTGAACAATTGGCGGCGCTGATGCGCAGTTCACCGGCTGCCTCGGTGATCGATGAGATCGGACAGGACATCGTGCCCGGCTGGTCGGTGAAACGTTCAACGACCGTCTCGGCGGTAAACTGCCAGTCCGGGCCGCCGGGGCACAGCGGGTCCCGGCCAAAGTCTCTAAGATAGTAGGCCTGATACTGGTCGGCAGCGGACATCATGCGTTCGGTCCGATTGTCATCGGCGGTGGTCGGTGTCGCGGGATCGCTCTCCCCGCCACAGCTCGCCAGACCAATGCTGAGCATCAGTAGCGTGACGCGTTTTCCCTTGAAAATGTGCATCGTCCTGGTCCCTCGCTTCATGACAGGCCAATCGCTACCAACTCTTCATCCGGCCTTCAGTTCCTTTTGTGGAACACAGGATTGTCACTAGGCGTTTGAACCGAAACATCGCACGGATTGCGATCTTGAAGAGGGAAGTTGGATCATGAACAGAATTGCGACCGTGCTGCTGACTGCGGCCTTGTCGGCCTTGCCGCTCAGCGGGTGCATATCGCCTCGCACGAGCGCTGAAACGTCGCCGCCACCACCCCCGCCCAGCGATGGTGATTTTACGCAGTCTGGCGTCGTATCCGCTGTCGAAGACTGGCTTGGCGTTTCGGCAGAAACGGCTGGCACCCTCGTCCAAAGAACCTTCGCCGATCTGGGTGAGCCGAACGGCTACATCTACGGCGAAGAAGCGTCAGGCGCGATCGGCCCTGGCCTGCGCTACGGCCATGGCACGCTGGTCATGCGCAACGGCTACAGCCAACCGGTATACTGGCAGGGGCCATCGATCGGCTGGGATGTTGGCGCCAACGCGTCGAAGACATTTACGCTGGTCTATGACATTCCCCACCCCGATGAAATCTATCGTCGGTTCCCGGGGGTCGAGGGGACGGCTTATCTCGTCGGCGGGGTCGGCGTGAATTATCAGCGTGCAGAGAATATCACTCTGGTGCCCATGCGGGCCGGTGTCGGTGCCCGTCTCGGCGCTAATGTAGGCTATCTCGCCTATAGCCGCGACCCGCGCGTCTGGCCGTTCTGATCGCCTAGATCTAACGTTGAAAAGCCGCCGGCGCCCGCTGGCGGCTTTTTGTTATCTGGACAGGCTAAGCTCCACCCCCACAACGCGCGGCGCGCCGCGAAAAGTGTTGTAGCCGATAAAACCATAACCGGACACGGCGTAGTCCTCATCCGTCAGATTGCGTCCAAACAGACCAATGGATACGCCTTGGTCCGCCAGCGCGTAACGGACCGACGCATCCAGAAGCGCATAGCCTCCCTGGCGGCGATCATCCCGCCCTTCAGCGTCAAGATAGAATTCACTGCGGTACTTTGTGTGCGCATCAAAAACGACGCTGCGCTGATCGGCGAGCGGGTGGGTGTAGCGCGCTGACAGGGTGGCGGAGACTTCCGGGGCAAAGGGCAGGGGGTTGCCGTCAAACAGGTCGCTGTTGCTGATCGTGACATCTTCATCGGTCTGGCTGATTTCCGTATGCAGAAGGGTCAGCCCGCCGCGAATGTTCAGCCGGGGCGATGCCGTCCAATCAAGATCCGCCTCAATACCGCTTGATGTGGCCTCATCCAGATTGCTGAGTGAATTGCTGGTGATGACGCTGCCATCCGGTTGCGGGAAGGCGACGAAAATACGGGCCTGGGGCGCGTCATAAAGCTGATGGAAAAGGGCGGTGTTGAAGCGCAGGCCAGTGGTGGGCTGCGCCTTCAGACCCAGTTCATAATTGATGACGGTCTCGGCTTCGAACAGTCCCTCGTCGGCGAAGTGATCCGCATTGTTCTGCACTTCACCATTGAACCCGCCTGACTTGTAGCCAGTAGACAAGAGGCCATAGGCGTTCCAGCCCTGGCCCAACGTTCGGTGCAGCGCTGCGTTATAGGTCAGCCTTGTGTCGTCAATGGTGTTCGACCCCACCGCGGGGCCTACGCCATCACGATCGTTGAGGGCGGTGATGCCGTCGTCAAAGACGTGCAGGCCGAACCCGTCCCCTTTGATATTTTCATGGGTCGCGCGGGCACCGAGGATAAGACGGGTCTTCGGACTGACCGCAAGATCCGTGCGGGCAAACAGCGCTTCGGTCTTTCGCGACTGGTTGATCCGTGTAAGGAGGGACATAGGCATTCCATCCGATGCGGGATCAGGGCCAACGCGCCCCGGTGCCCCGACATAGGGGCAGGAACCGATCAGCGTCTTCTCGTCAAGCGTCCCGCACCAGATCAGGTAATCCTGCTTGAAGTCATCAATGGCGGCGGTCGCACCCAGCATCAGGTCGTGCTGACCGAAGGAACGGTTCAGGCGAAACTCCTCGCTCCATTGGGCGAATTCACGGTCATAGGACAAATTGGCATTCAGATTCGGATTCCCGAAAGGTGCCTGCGCGCCGTCAAAATCGAAGCCGTAATTCTGGTCATAGCCTTCAAACGCTGAAAGCGAATAGACTGACCAGTCGCCCCATTGCGATGTCACCTCAACCGATGCGCCATAGAAATGACTGTCTGTATGCTGAGCGCCATCGGGGCCGATGGAGATATCGTGGCCGTCCAGTTCGAGACCATCATTGCGTGGCGAGGGGTTGATTCCCGCATCTTTCTCCACGTGCAGGCGCACAAGTACATCGGTGTTGGCATTGTCGAACAGGAGGCTGGTCCGGATACCAAATTCATCCCGCTCGCCGCCAGCCGATGACGGACCGGGGGGATAGTCAGCATCGGTGACCACATTGTCCAGCAGGGCGTCCTGTACCAAGCGACGTACTGCGATGCGGCCATGGATGGTGTCGGTGAACGAGGTGCCCCAGCCGCCGGACAGGTCGACCAGACCCGCCGACCCCGCACGCAGGCGCGCCGCTCTGGGCTGATCAGCAGACGGACGGATAGTCAGGAAGTTGATGGCGCCGCCAGACGCGTTGCGGCCATAGAGCGTGCCCTGGGGCCCGCGCAACACTTCGGCGCGTTCCACATCATAGAGCATGAAGCCTGTCTGGACATTGGTCGCAAGGAAGACGCCGTCGCTATAGACCGCGGCCCCGCCGGGGGTCAGAGCCTGGTGATCCACCGCACCAATACCGCGGATCTGGTAGGCGATCTGCGTGCCGTTTGCGACGGCGGCTTCAACGCCAGCCAATCGCTCACTCAGCTCCTCAGCCGATGACAGCCCGTCGAGCCCACCGGTGTCTGATACGGTCAGGACACTGACGCTCCCGGCAGAATCAACGATCTCGGTGGGTGTCTTGGTCGCCGTGACGGTAATGGTATCTGTCGGTGAGGCCGCCTGCATCAGCAGGGCAAGGGTCATCAGAGGCATAGCATACTCAACCGGCGGCCCCGCTGACTTCCCCTCAAGCCGGGCCCGCTCTTTTATACGTCAGATGCAGGAAGCGCCGGTTGAATATCGTTCGATGATGGTGGTGTCCACCGGTTAGATCGACACGGCGATTTTTCCGAAATGTTTTCCGGCTTCTTCATGTCTGAACGCATCGGCCAGCTGCTCCAGAGGATACACGCTGTCGATGACGGGGCGGATGCCGGTATTTTCAAGCGCTTTGACAAAATCCTGTTGTTGACGACGATTGCCGACGATCAAACCGCGCAGGCTCTGCTGCTTCCGCATGAAATTTGCCGTTGGAATATTACCTGATGCACCGGTCAGTACACCGATGAGGTGTATTTGTCCGCCAATACGCGCCGCGCTGATCGACTGGGGCAGCGTGCCTGGCCCACCGAGCTCGATGACGTGATCGACGCCATGGCCGTGAGTCCACTCTTCAATCGCCGGGTACCATTCCTCATGGGTCCGGTAGTTGACCGTGAAGTCGGCACCCAACTCTTTTGCCTTGGTCAGCTTTTCATCAGATGACGAGGTGATGGCGACCCGTGCCCCCATGGCCTTCGCAATTTGGAGGGCAAAAATGGAAACCCCGCCGGTCCCGAGGGTCAGGACCGTATCGCCGGCCTTCAGGCCTCCATGGACGATGAGAGCCCGCCATGCGGTCAGGCCGGCCGTGGTGATCGTCGCCGCCTCCTCATGGCTCCAGCCTTCAGGGGCCAGCGTGAAGGCGCTTACGGGGCGAACGACCACTTCGCTCGCAAACCCGTCAATGCCGTCGCCCGGTGTCTGGGAGAAGTCGCCAATCGTTGGCTCGCCATCGGCCCAGTAGGGGAAGAAGGTAGAGACGACGCGGTCGCCCTCCTTGAACTCTGTGACGCCGTCGCCCACGGCCTCGACGACCCCGGCACCATCGGAAAGGGGGATGCGCCCATCGGCTGACGGCATGCGGCCGCTGACGACCCCAAAATCATGAAAGTTCAGACTGCTGGCGTGAATACGGACGCGCACTTCGCCCCGGCCGGGCGCGCCGGGGTCGTCTGCGTCCACAAGGGTCAACTGATCGAGGCCTGCTGGGGCCTTAAGCGTCATCTGTTTCATGATTGATTCGTCCTTTGTCTGACAGGCGGGATGTCGGGTGCCTGTCGGCCCTGACAAGGGACAGCCGGATTTAAGTGCACAAAAAAGCCCCGCCGAAGCGGGGCTTTTCGTCTCAGGTCGACGCCGAAATTACTCGTCGCCGGAGTTCTTGTCTTCGCGGGCCATTTCCTTGCCTGTTTCCTGATCGACGATCTTCATCGACAGCTTGGTCTTGCCGCGATCATCGAAGCCCAAGAGCTTTACGAACACTTCATCGCCTTCCTTGACCACATCGGTGGTTTTCTCAGGGCGACCATTCGACAGCTGGCTGATGTGCACAAGGCCATCACGCGCGCCGAAGAAGTTGACGAAAGCACCAAAGTCCATGGTCTTGACGACCTTGCCTTTGTAGATCTCGCCGACTTCAGGCTCATCCGTCAGACCACGGATCCATTTGATTGCCGCTTCGATCGAGGCGCCGTCAGAAGAGGCGATCTTGATCGTGCCATCGTCTTCGATGTTGATCTTGGCACCCGTCTTCTCGACGATTTCGCGAATGACCTTGCCGCCTGAACCGATGACGTCACGGATCTTGTCGACCGGGATCTTCATCGTTTCAATGCGTGGGGCAAACTCGCCGAGCTCACCACGGTTCTCGCTAAGCGCCTTGTTCATCTCGCCGAGGATGTGGAGGCGACCGTCCTTCGCCTGGCCAAGAGCGACCTTCATGATCTCCTCGGTGATGCCGGCAACCTTGATGTCCATCTGCAGCGATGTGACGCCTTCGGACGTACCGGCGACCTTGAAGTCCATATCGCCGAGGTGATCTTCATCACCCAGAATATCGGACAGGACGGCGAACTTCTCGCCCTCAAGGATCAGGCCCATGGCGATACCGGCAACAGCCCGCTTCAGCGGGACGCCAGCGTCCATCAGCGCAAGGGAGGAACCGCAGACCGTGGCCATGGACGAAGAGCCGTTCGACTCCGTGATCTCTGACACGAGACGCAGAACGTAAGGGAACTCTTCTGCAGACGGCAGAACCGCTTTCACGGCGCGCCATGCCAGCTTGCCGTGGCCGATCTCGCGGCGACCTGGGGAGCCCATGCGGCCTGTTTCGCCAACCGAGTAGGGAGGGAAGTTGTAGTGCAGCAGGAAGCGTTCCTTGTATGTGCCTTCCAGCGCGTCGATAAACTGCTCATCGTCTGATGTGCCGAGCGTCGCAACGACAATAGCCTGTGTCTCACCGCGGGTGAAAAGGGCCGAGCCGTGGGTCCGCGGCAGGATGCCGACTTCGGACACGATGGGACGAACCGTCTTGGTGTCACGACCGTCAATCCGGTTGCCCGTTTCGATCACGTCGTTACGGACGATGTCGGATTCGATCGATTTGAGCAGCGAGCCCAGAACGGTGCCATCGATCGGATCTTCGACGCCTTCGCCAGCCAGCTGTTCTTTCGCTTTGGCTTTGACCGCGTTGATCTTCTCCTGGCGAACCTGCTTGACCTTCTCCTGATAAGCGTCGCGGAGGCCAGCTTCAGCAACGGCGCGCACGCGAGGCATCAGGTCGGAATGGTCAGCCGGGGTGTAGTCCCAAGGCTCTTTTGCGCACTCTTCAGCGAACGCGATGATGAAGTCGACGGCTTCCTTGGCGGCTGTGTGACCAGCAACGACGGCGCCGAGCATGATGTCTTCCGACAGTTCCTTGGCTTCTGATTCCACCATCATCACGGCATCGGCGGTGCCGGCCATGATCAGGTCGAGGTCACTGTCAGGCAGTTCTGCTGTCGTCGGGTTGATGACATAATTGCCGTCAATATAGGCGACGCGGGCTGCGCCAATCGGGCCCATGAACGGAATGCCGGAGATCGTGAGGGCTGCAGAAGCCGCGATCATCGACACAACATCCGGATCATTCTCCAGATCGTGGCTCATGACCGTACAGACGACCTGCACCTCATTCTTGAAGCCAGGGACAAAGAGGGGGCGGATCGGACGGTCGATCAGGCGCGATGTCAGCGTTTCTTTCTCGCTTGGACGGCCTTCACGTTTGAAAAAGCCGCCAGGGATACGGCCGGCGGCATAGGTTTTTTCCTGGTAATTCACGGTCAGCGGGAAAAAGTCCTGGCCCGGTTTGGCCTCTCTTTGACCCACGACAGTGGCAAGCACTGTTGTTTCGCCGTAGGTCGCGAGCACCGCGCCATCGGCCTGACGGGCAATGCGGCCCGTTTCGAGGGTCAGCATCTTGCCAGCCCATTCAGTCGTTTTTTTCGTGATGTTGAACATTCAATTCGTCTTTTCGTAATCTGGGCCCGGCCGGATTGCCTTTGGCCCCTGATCGTTTCTGCGTTTTTGCGAACGATGGCGCGCTTGTGCGTCAGGTGACGACCTTATGCAACTGACGGTCATGAGAGTTGATGCGCTTTCGCCATTTTTCCGCCGCGAATTCGCGCTTTGGTGAAGAACATGCTCTATGTTGAGAACCATGATCCTTCCCCGCGCCTATCATGATGGACGTCAGGTCCACACCGCCCTCGAAGAAATCCTTCACGCCGTCACTCATGGGATCGGGATTGCGCTGGCTATCGCTGCACTCGTTTTCCTGATTTTGAAGGCCGTGGCGTGGGGTACCGCGCTAGAGGTGACTGCCGTCAGCATTTATGGCGGCTGCGCGATCTTTCTCTATCTGGCGTCCACCATCTATCACGCAGCGTTCAAGCTGTCGGTGCAGCCGTTCCTCGAGGTCGTGGACCACGCGGCCATCTATCTGAAAATCGCCGGATCCTACACACCGTTTGCCCTTATCACCCTGCCTGAACTGTCGGGTAAGGTCATTATGGCGGTAGTCTGGACGATTGCCGGACTGGGGGTCGCGTACAAATTCATCGCCCATTATGTCGACCGGCTGCGGGGCAAGCATGACTGGATTTCGCTCGCAGGCTATGTGGGCATGGGCTGGATCGCGATTTTCGTGGTGCACCAGCTTTTCCGCGAGCTGCCCGTCGCGGGCTTCATCTGGCTTGTCGCGGGCGGTCTTTGTTTTACCGTGGGGGCGTTTTTCTACGCCTGGCGGTCACGGCGATACACGCACACGATTTTCCATGTGTTTGTTCTGGCGGGCAGTATCTGCCATTTCGTGTCGATCTACGGCTTCGTGCTGCCTGGCAGGGACACCTGATCAGGCGGTCTGCGCGAGGACGAATCCCACGAGACCCGCAAAGATCAGGGCGATGATGCCAAAAGCCAATTTGGACCGATCGGTCGTGCCAGCCTGAGGGCGCAGACCCTCATCCACCATGGGGCGCAGGGCCGGGAAATCCGCCAGACGGCGCGCACCGGGCAGGCTCATGATCTCTTTCAGCACAGGTTTCATCGCATCATAGCGGGTTGCCGGCACATCCACGGCCACGACCAGCGGCTGGCCGGGACGATTGTCGAGCGAGGTCAGGCGGAATGAAAGGCCCTGATCGGTCAGGGATTTCAGCACCGATGAATAGTCCCGAGCGCCTTCGCCGACCGTGTTGAACATATAGAGCGCGCGCACGAGCGCCGGTGTTTCGAACCCGCGCGTCTTGGCTGGAGCCGTGTCGGTGGCGAGCGGGTACAGCGCGCGGCTGTCCACTTTCTTGCTCACTGATTTTTCTGCCGGTACGAAATGAGAGCGCAGGACCGCCATCTCGAACTGCGCAGGATCATCTTTCGGCGACGCTTTCAGGGCCTTGCCCTTCGTCATCGCAATGAATGAAGACCGAATGCGGTCGGCACCCGCCATTTCGGATTCCAGAATCACGTAATCGCTGTCGAAATGATAGCCGTCAGCGCTCATGGCCTTGTCATGGGACAACAGGACGCCGATCACCGGTTTGGTGTGGTTGCCGCCGCGGGTCTTGCTGACCCGCGTATGCTCTGTCCCAGAAAACTGGGTTTCAACAATCCGATGCGGATCGAGCATGCCGCTCGCGATGCGCAGACCTTCACGATAGGTGTCCACGCCGTCAGGCAGAAGCTGAACATCAACGCCCTTGGCTTTCAGGCCGTCAATGGCGGCAGCACAGTGCTTCATCGCGTCGGCGGGGGCGTAAACCCGGGTGACCTTTCGGAGATAACGCTGCTGCTTCTCACGGTTCCAGCGGAAGACACCGGCATTGCCCGTGGGCGCAAAGCTGTCGGCATAGCCTGACTGTTCAATCTCGTGGACGAGGTCGGTGGGCACGGCGAGCACGTAATTGCTCTCGGCCACATATTCGCGCAGCACCTTGTTTTGGGGGAAATCCACCAATGCGCTCAACGTATCGCGATTGAAGCTCAGATCATTGTCATAGAGCGGCACAACACCGACTTGCGCCTGGCGGGCAATGACGGCGGAGAAGGTCGCTTCGGCTGTGGTGCGCGGCGACGTCCAGGTCCGGTAAGCGTAGTCGAGCCCTTCATCGGGCTTGGCTGGACGCTCATCAAGGACGGCAAGTCCGGCTGAACCGCCTGTTGAAAGGCTGACGCCATAGGCCGAGGCGACGCGCTGGGTCGGGTCGGGAAGAGAGGTCTGGGGCGCGGCGGCACCGCTGGCGTCCGTAATGGCCCGGCCATTCTCGTCCAGCTTGATTCCGTATCGGAACATGTGCGCGGCCACCTGCTCGGCTACCCACGCGCCAAGGCCGTGCCGTTCGTCCTGAAAAGCGACTATCTGGTTCGCCATCACACCATTCCCCTCTGGACCTTTCGGCGACTTTACCATGTCGACAGGTTAATGCCAGTGGCCTGAAGGCCACGGATTTGGCGGAAACACGCGGAAAATAAGGTTAACGGTGACGGTCGCGCCAGAAATTGCAGGCCGGACCCATCATTACCCCGTCCAGAATGGGGGCGGCAGAGCGCCCGCCATCGCGCGTGCAGCCACTTCATGAAGGGTCTGAATCGCCACGGCCATCGCTTCGGGATTGGCGTAGGCTTCCTGATAGACGACGTAAGCGGGGTAGTGGAATGTCGGCGCGTCCATCACCTGCGCCAGATGCCCCCGATCGAGATGGGCCTGGGCCAGCCGCTTAGGGAAATACCCTGCGCCGCCATTATTCAGCAGCATATTCAGCCCGAGAGACCCCAAATCGAGGGTCAGACCGGGATTATGCAGTGTGGGCCAGGTGACGGCGTGCCAGTCGCGATAGCTCTCCCCCCAATCCACAAAAACATAGTGTTCATCCAGCGGGACCGCCGGATCAGTAGTCACCAGCACCAGCTCATCTTCGAACAGCTCTTCGACCAGAAGGCCCGGGCGAAGCTCGGGGCGGTAGATGACGGCCACATCGAGGACACCTTCGGTCATCTCCCGCATCAGGCGCTGGGGCATGCCCACTTCACAGCGCAGGGCGACCCGCGGCGCCCGCTCCTGAAAAAGCGGCGCCCAGCGCAGTAAAAACCGGTTCCACAGGCTGTATTGCCCGCCGACGATCAGTGTGTCGTCGAAATTGTCCGGCACCGCCACCTGATGCTTGGCTTCTTCCCAGACCCGCACCATCGACTGGGCGAAGCGATAGAACTGATGACCGGCCGGGGTCAGTTCGCACTTCGATTTCGTGCGGATAAACAGCGTCTTGCCCAATTGCTGCTCAAGAGCCTTCACCCGCGCGGAGATGGTGGATTGCGTGACGAAGACGCGCTTTGACGCGGCGGCAAAGTTGCCAGCCTCCACGACCGCGAGAAAAGTTTTGGCCTGCGTCACGTCCATTCGATCATTATATCGATGTTTTCGATTTGAACCACCGATTAAATTCGGTTTTCCAAACTAATCATGCGCCCCATATCAGTATCAGGCCAGCAGCGACGATCCGCTGCCGGTCGGCCCGTCTGGGCCGTAATGAAAGGATTGAAGACATGTTGCTTTCACCATGGAAAACCGCCGCCGTCGCCCTGTTCGCAGGAGCCATGCCTCTTGCCGGGTTCAGCGCTGCTGACGCGGCTCCACAAAAATCCGATAACGCGCAAAGCGAAACAGCCGCCGTTGAGGCTGCCTATGACAATGCCAAAAAGATGGAAAGCAAAGGTCTCAAGCGGCTCGAGGACGCCACAGACCTGATCAAGAAAGGCCAGAAATCGGGCCGCGAGGGTCAGAAGCTGCTGGTCGATAACGAGAAAGAAGTCGCCGACCAGCGTCAGGCTTATGTTCGCGCCATTCGCGGCCTCGGTCTTGCCACAACATCGAAACAGGTCCGCAAGGAAATGAAAATGCTCGATGACATCGCGGACAAATGGGAAAAAGCCGAGGATCGCATGTCAAAGGGCGAGAAGCTGATCAAGGATGGCGAAAAGGATGTGGCCGAAGGCCAGTCACAACGCCGTGAAGCTGAAACGATGATTGCCAAGGCCCGTCTGCAAATGGGCGGCGCCGAGAGCCGGATCTCGCAAACCGAATCCGAATTCCGCACCGACGGCAACGGCTTCGAGGACTAATCCGAATTTCTTGGCTGGGGCCGGTACCGACAACCCGCGGCCACCACCCCTGGAAACCTGGGAATACAGAGCGGCGGCCTTCGGGCCGCCGTTTTTGTCTGGACGGTATAATGGTGAGGGGGCTTGCAATTTATTGGTAAACGGCAAATCTTCAATATTGGGAATTGGAGGAGACGCTGCATGACCACGTCCGAGACAGCACCAATCGATCGTTTTGATCCGAATGATGAACCCCTGCCATTTTTGAATAATTTCCAAGATGTGTTTCTGTCGATCGGCGTGATCGTCTTCCTCGTCGGGATCATGATCCTGATGACCATGACGTCGTCATCCATCGCCAACGAAACATCTGCCATCACCGCGATGGCTGTGATGTGCGCTGTCGTCCTGGCGATCGTGTGGTGGCTGTCGGAAATTCTGGTGCGGCGTCGCCGCAGAATTTTGCCCGGCATCGTCCTGTTTATTGCCTTCGTGCAGCTTTGCATCGGCCTTTATGGTAGCGGCTTTGCCTTGATCTTCGGTGAAGAGACGGTCAGTCAGTTCGAGAACGGAGAATATCCGGGCTTTGACGAAAGTGTCTTTGAGGGCGCCGAGCCGACCGACAAGAATTTTCGGGCGGCCGCCAACATGGCCGTTGCGGCCATCCCGCTGATGGCGAAGATTTTCATGCTGGGCCTGCCGCTGGCAACGCTGCTGGCATCATACTTCTACTATAGGCGCTTCAAGCTGCCGTTCTCCGTGGCGGGCGTTGCGACGGCGGCAATCGGACTACTGATCGTCAGCCTGTTTTTCGCGTTCCCGTATGATGTGGTGCGTTTTGCGCCGGTCGTTCTGCTGTCGTCCGGCCTCGCGTTGCTGGTCGCCGGGATTGTCTATGACATGAAGGATCCAGAGCGGGTAACGCGGTTCTCCGGCAATGGATTCTGGCTGCACCTCTTTGCGGCACCGCTCACGCTTTGGGGGGCGATGACGATCAGCACCCAGGGTCTCATCGTGGACTTCCCGGCTCTGGCGGAAGGCAACTTCACCGACTTCAAAAATCCGTTCACGGTACAGCAGTCCATTGTGACCCTGTGCATCATCGCCGTCTTTGGGGTCATTTCACTTCTTCTCAACCGCCGCGCCCTGGTTGTGTCTGGTCTTGTGACGGCAGGCATCGCGATTGGTGTCATCGTTCAGGCGACGGGGATCGGCGGCGCCGGTGTGGCGGCCGTGACGATGATCTGCCTTGGCGGCGGCATCCTGTTGCTCGGCATCGGCTGGAACGCGGCGCGCCGGGCGCTTCTGTCGATGGTGCCGTCGGCGGGCATCTGGGGGCGCGTCTTCCCGCGCAACGAAGTCGACGGCTGAATCAAAAAGGGCCGGTGACATCCCACCGGCCCTCCTGCAGTTTTCTATTCGTCTAGAGAATGTATTTTGACAGGTCGGTATTGCCGACCAGACCTTCAAGACGGCTGTCCACGAAGGCAGCATCAATCACCACGGTCTCACCGCTGCGGTCGGAGGCGGTAAAGGAAATCTCCTCCAGCACGCGTTCAAGGATCGTCGACAGACGACGCGCGCCGATATTCTCAACGCTAGAATTCACCGCTGCGGCCTGTTCAGCCAGGCGATCGATGCCGTCATCGGTAAATTCCAGCGTGACTTTCTCGGTTTCGAGAAGCGCCGTGTACTGTTTGGGCAGGCTTGCCTCGGTCTCCGTCAGGATGCGGCGGAAATCATCACGGGTGAGCGCGGACAGCTCAACCCGGATCGGCAGGCGCCCCTGCAGCTCGGGCAGCAGGTCGGACGGCTTGGCCACGTGGAACGCGCCTGATGCAATGAACAGGATGTGGTCGGTTTTTACCGGCCCGTATTTCGTTGCGACGACAGAGCCTTCGATCAGGGGCAGCAGGTCTCGCTGGACGCCTTCACGGGACACATCGGCCGACCCGCCGCGATCGGAGGAGCGAGCCACCTTGTCGATCTCGTCAAGGAACACGATACCGTCATTCTCAACCGCCGAAATCGCCTCGGTCGCCAGCTGCTCGTCGTCAAGCAGCTTGTCGCTTTCCTCATTGACCAACGGTTCGTAGGCGTCCTTCACGCGGATCTTGCGCGTCTTGCGCGGCCCGCCAAAGGCTTTGCCCATCATGTCGCTGAGGTTGATCATCCCCATCTGACCACCGGGCATGCCGGGAATGTCCATGAAAGGGGAGCTGCTGCGTCCTGTATCGATCAGTTCCAGCTCGACCTCGGATTCGTCGAACTCACCGGCGCGCAGGCGTTTGCGGAAACTGTCGCGCGTCGCCTCACTGGCCGTCTCACCAACGAGGGCTGTAATGACGCGATCCTCTGCGGCCTTGTGCGCGCGGGTGCGAACGTCTTCGCGTCGCCGGTCACGGACCAGCTGCATGGCGATTTCCATCAGGTCACGGATGATGGAATCAACATCCCGTCCGACATAGCCCACCTCGGTAAATTTGGTGGCTTCGACTTTCAGGAAAGGCGCGCCCACAAGCTTGGCGAGGCGCCGGGAGATTTCCGTTTTGCCGACGCCGGTCGGGCCGATCATCAGAATATTCTTCGGCGTGACCTCTTCTTTCAGGCCATCGGGCAGCTGCTGGCGGCGCCAGCGGTTGCGCAGGGCAACGGCGACGGCGCGCTTGGCGTCGTTCTGACCGACAATATAGCGGTCAAGTTCGGATACGATTTCGCGGGGGGTAAAATTGCTCATGATCCTCAGCCGCCAATCACTTCAACGGTCAAATTGTGGTTTGTGTACACATCAATATCGGCAGCAATGGCCATGGCCTTGCGCACGATCTCCTCGGCCGACAGGTCGGTATTCTCGTACAGCGCCTTGGCCGCCGCTGTCGCGAACAGCCCGCCTGAGCCAATGGCGATCACGCCGCCGTCAGCCAGCTTTTCGGGCTCGATCACATCGCCGAGGCCGGACAGCATCAGCGTCGTGTCTTTATCGGCAACGATCATCAAGGCTTCGAGTTTGCGCAGATAGCGGTCGGTCCGCCAGTCCTTGGCCAGCTCGACACAGGCGCGGGTCAGCTGGTTGGAATATTGCTCGATTTTTGTCTCCAGCCGCTCCAGCAGGGTGAAGGCATCGGCGGTCGAGCCGGCAAAGCCGGTAATGACCTGATTGCCGCCAATCCGGCGCACCTTCCGGGCATCGCCCTTGCTGACTGTCTGTCCCATGGAAACCTGCCCATCACCCCCTACGGCGATCTGTCCCTTTCGGCGTACGGCGAGGATTGTGGTCATGGGCTTCCTTTCAGGGGTGGCGTGTAGAGGCTGGGGAGGTAGTCATATCGGACCAGTTCCGCAACCGGCTGGAGGTGGGGCGACAGGCTCAGGTCTTCAAGGGTGATGACCGCGCGCCCCTCCCATTGGGTTTTGACCGGCACAGCATCCTTGCCCACAGCCGCCGAGAGGGCCTGCCACACCAGCTCGGTGCAATAGATCTGATCTTCCGTGTCGAGAGAAAACCCCCGGTCAAAAGGCAGCCGCGCAATGGCGGCATCCTTGGCCTTTGCGGTCATGGCCGGGATCTGCCTGGACGGGAATGTGGGGCGATAGATGCCGACCAGCGCGGCGTGGCCGAGAAATTCGTTGAGGGATTTGCTGGCGACCCGGGCGTCGGGGCTCGTCGGGGATCCGCCCGCATCGATAACGGACCAGTCCGACCCGTTTGCGATCGCAATCCCGACATGGCCATATCGCTTGTCGCCCACCGATGCCTGGGCGGCGATATCGGCCCAGCTGCCGGTCTGGCCGATAAAGATCACATCTCCCGTTTGCAGGAGGCGCGCGGGCAGATCACCGGTCTGCGCCGCCGCACTCCCCAGAAGGAGAAGACAGGCAAGTAGCCTATAGAGCTGCATTCATGGAGCAGGTCTTGATCGCCCCGAAAAACTGCGTGGCACCCTTACGGCTCAGCTTTTCGTCCGCAATGGCCTTGTCGAGGGCCTCTTTGAAGTCGGTGTCGTTGCGATAGGACTTCATCAGCTTGGCCATGGTCAGCTTGTCTTTCTTGTCAGCTGACTCCACACCGCCGCTCATGCAGCTGCAGAAGGATTTGCGCTCGGCCTTCGTGAAGTCGTCATTGGACTTGGCCATGGACAGACAGCCTTTCTCGACTTTTGAGTCGGGGTTCCCGCCGCAGGCGGTGAGGAGCAGGGCCGTGGCCGACACGGCGAAAAGGGAGCGCAACATTCGTCATTCCTCTCAGAGCAGGCGTCATTTGGCCCAGTATGGGCGACGCCGGTGGGCATGGTCCACCGTGCCCATGCAAATCAGGCTCAAATTCAATGCTTTTGTAGTGTTTCAATCTTTTGGCGCTAACCCGGTCCTGCGGCACAATCTCTTCTTTGCGCGGCCGCCCCTGGTCGGCTAGGAGCCCTGTATGCCTCTAGATCAAAACATCGCGACCGGCGCTCGTACGGCGACACGCACCCGCAAAACCAAAGAAACCGATATCACCGTCACCCTTAATGTGGACGGGACCGGCCAGGCTGATGTCCAGACGGGTATCGGCTTTCTCGATCACATGCTGGAAGGTTTTGCGAAGCACAGCCTGATGGACCTGCATGTCCGGGCCAAGGGCGACCTGCATATTGACGGTCACCATACGACCGAAGATGTCGGCATCGTGATGGGTCTCGCCTTTGCCGAGGCTATCGGTGATGCGGGCGGCATCGTCCGGTTCGGACACGCCTATATTCCGATGGATGAGACCCTCAGCCGGGCATCGGTGGATGTCTCCATGCGGCCCTATCTGATCTGGAAAGTGCACTTCACCCGCGACAAGCTGGGTGAGGTGGACACGGAACTGTTCAAGGAATGGTTCCACGCCTTTGCCATGAATGGCGGCCTGACCCTGCATGTGGAGAATATCTACGGCGAGAATAATCACCATATTGTCGAAAGCTGCTTCAAGGCGTTGGCCCGGTCGCTGAAAATGGCGGTGGCCATTGATCCGCGCCTCGGCGGGGCAAGTCCCTCAACAAAGGGCAGTCTTGGGAGCTGAGCCCATGATGCGGTCTGGTTTTGCCGTGTTGGTGGCGATCCTTTGCGCGTTGGCGCTCGTCACTGATCGCGCCGGTGTTCCGGCTGCCAAGATCGTTGATGTCGACCGGGACAGTCTCATGCCGGTCATTCGCCACCGCGATGAGATCGGGACAGATATTATCACTCGGCCCATCGGCCCGGCGCTCGTGGCTGTCCTGACCACATCCGTCGGCGAAGCCGAGACCTATCTGAACGAGCCGTCTTTGAGCGCGGAAGGCCTGTCGGCGGATGAGGCCTATGAGATCGCCGCCGCGAATTTTCGCGAATACATTGAGGGGAAGCTCAAGCTCATAGACGAGGCGGGGTTTGGCACCGTGACGCTGGACGGCCGGCGCGAGACCTCGCTTCTGGTGCTTGACGATTTTTGGGAGGGGCTGGCCGTCTCGACCGGAGCTTCGCCGATCATCGTTGCCCCGGCGCGGGAGATCCTGTTTGTCAGCAACGCGGCAAGCCCGATGGCGGTGGATGAGATCAAGGCTATTGGCCGATCT
Organism: Parvularcula sp. LCG005; assembly: GCF_032930845.1. Lineage (GTDB taxonomy): Bacteria > Pseudomonadota > Alphaproteobacteria > Caulobacterales > Parvularculaceae > Parvularcula. The sequence goes on from NZ_CP136758.1 coordinate 172,001, forward strand.
GCCCATGCCGCGGCGCAACAGCCGCTCAGCCCGGATGCGCTGATCTGGCGGGATGGTCAGTGGCACGCGTCTCCCTGACTTGAAATCGCAAAGGGGCTGTTTGCCGCACTCGCCGGGCCAGCCCTTGGCGTCTAGGTTCCTTTGAAACAAGAGAGGCGACCAGCATGACCGACCGTCAAACACCTGACCTGCCCCAGGGCGCATACGATCTTTACGACCAGTATTGCCACGGCGATATTTCGCGGCGCGTTTTTTTCGACAAGGTGCAGCGCTATGCGGTGGGCGGTCTGACCGTGGCCGCGCTGATGTCTGGCCTGCTGCCCAATTATGCGCTGGCCCAACAGGTCGCTGCCGATGATCCGCGCATCGAGACGAAAACCCTGACCTATCAATCGCCAAACGGGGCAGGGGAGATGGCAGGTCTGCTGGCGCGCCCGGCGGGTGAGGGCACACATCCGGGTGTCCTGGTCATCCATGAGAATCGCGGTCTTAATCCGTATATTGAGGATGTGGCCCGGCGCCTTGCGACGGCTGGCTATGTGGCTTTTGCCCCTGACGCGCTTTATCCGCTCGGCGGCTATCCGGGCAATGATGATGATGGCCGGTCGATGCAGCAGCAGCGCTCGCGCGATGAAATGCTGGAAGACTTCATCGCGGGTGCAAAGACGCTGGCGGAGCACCCCGCCTGCAACGGGTCGATCGGTGCGGTCGGGTTCTGCTTTGGTGGGTCCATGACCAACATGCTCGCCGTTCGCATGCCAGAGCTGAAAGCGGCCGTTCCTTTTTATGGCGGCTGGCCGACGGCCGAGGAGGCGGCGATGGTGGAGGCGCCTTTGATGATCCAGCTGGCCGGTCTTGATGATCGTGTGAATAGTGGCTGGCCAGACTATGAAAAGGCGCTGCTGGCCGCCAACAAGCAATACTCCGTTCACGTCTATGAAGGTGTGAACCACGGCTTCCACAACGACACCACAAGTCGCTACGACGAGGCGGCAGCGAAGCTGGCCTGGACGCGGACGCTGGCCTTTTTCAACCTCTATCTCGGCGCCTGAGGGCCGGGGCTTTCCCTTCGCTCAGCAACTCGCTAACGACCCGCCATCTTCAAAAGGTGATGGGTCGTGCTGCAGAAAATTGTGACGGCGCCAAACGGTGCACGCGCCTTCTTCCTGATGGCGGGTAGCTTCTACGGTACCTGGATTTCGCGAATTCCAGCGTTCGAGGATCGCTTCGAGGTGCCCCATGATGTGCTTGGCACACTGTTTCTCCTCATGGCGATCGGCGCTTTCGTCTCCTTTCCGATCGCTGGCTGGCTGTCGGACAAATACGGTCCTCGCCGAATGACCCGACTAGGCTCCCTCGCGGCAGCACCATTCCTCGTCAGCATTGCATTTGCCCCCACCGTCTGGACCTTTGGTCTCGCGCTGTTCCTCTACGGTTTCGGCAGCGGGATCATGGTTATCTCCATGAACGGATGGGGCACCGCGGTGGCCAAGGCGTCCCCTCGGCCGATCATGTCGGGGATCCACGCCATGTTCTCGATCGGCGCGGCGGGCGCGACGGCCATTGGCGCCGTCGCTGCCCACTACGGCCTGTCTCCTGCGCTTCACTATCTTGCCTTTGTGCTGGTCATCATGCCCCTCGCCCATGCCGTCGCCACCGCACCGTGGACGGATCGGGTCAAGGCCGTCGATACGCCGAAGGTGCCTCTGCGTCTGCCCAAAAAGGCGCTCGTCCTTGTGGCTGCCATCACGGCCTGCTCTGCGATCGGAGAGGGCGCCATGGCCGATTGGGGCGCGCTGCTGGCCATTGAAACCGTTGGCGTTGGCGAGGGCGCAGCGGCGTTCGGCTACAGCCTTTTTGCCGCCGCCATGGTCGTTGGCCGTCTGGGCGGAGATCCCTTCGTCCACCGGGTGGGCGAGGTCATGACGACCCGTATCAGTGGCCTGCTCGCAGCCATTGGCGTCCTGATCGCGGTGACGTCCGGCCATATCTATGTGACCTATCTGGCCTACGGGATCATGGGGCTGGGTTATGCCAATCTGGTGCCCCTCGCGATTTCCCGCGCCGCCGATGAGGATCCTGAGAACCCCGGTGCCTCCATCGCCACAGTGTCCAGCATGGGCCATGGCGGCATGCTGCTCGGGCCGGTGCTGATCGGTTTTGTGTCCGAGGCGACATCCCTGCGAACCGGTTTCGGCCTTCTTGGCGTCATCGCGCTGGGCGCCATCCTCATCGCAGGCGTGATGCGAAGGCCACAGGCTCACCCCCAGGCTGCGTGAGGGATTGCAGGGGCCGGGCGGACCGACTAACCGCCTCCCATGACCCAAAGCGTATGTTTGATCGACTATGGCTCCGGCAATCTGCACTCGGCGCACAAGGCACTGGTGAAAGCAGCCCATGACCATGACATCCATGCGGAGGTGCATGTCACTGCCGACCCGGCATTGATCACGGCCGCGGATCGCATCGTCCTGCCCGGCGTCGGGGCGTTTGGCGCCTGCATGGAAATGCTGGAGGCGCGGCCGGGATTGCGCGAGGCGTTGGAAGAAGCCGTTCAGGGCGCAGGCCGCCCTTTTCTGGGTATCTGTGTCGGGATGCAGCTGCTTGCCCGCACCGGGCTCGAGCATGGGGAGACGGCCGGCCTTGGATGGATCAACGGCCAGGTGCGTGCCCTCACTGCGCCCGGTCTGAAGATCCCGCATATGGGCTGGAATACCGTCCAGGGTCGCGGGCATGCCATTCTGCCCGAAGACGCCGATGCCTATTTCGTCCACTCCTATTGTTTTGATGCGGACGATCCGGCCTCGGTTCAGGCGACGTGCGGCCATGGCGAGGACTTTGCTGCGATGATCGGTCGGGATAACATTGTCGGCGTGCAATTCCACCCGGAAAAGAGCCAGGCCTACGGCCTGACACTGCTCGCCAATTTTATGAAATGGAGGCCTTGAGCCATGAGTTTTGCCCTTTGGCCCGCCATTGACCTGAAGGGCGGCAAATGTGTCCGCCTGCTGCATGGGGATATGGAGCAATCCACCACGTATGCTGATAATCCTGCGGCACAGGCGTGGAAGTTCCGGGATGTGGGTTTTGGCCACCTTCATGTCGTGGATCTCGACGGTGCCTTTGCTGGTAAGCCTGAGAATGCTGACGCGGTTGAGGCCATTCTCTATGAGACCGACGCCAAAGTGCAGCTGGGCGGCGGTATTCGCGATCTGGCCACCGTGGAACGCTGGCTGTCCCTGGGGGTGACCCGGGTCATTCTGGGCACAGCGGCCGTGAAGGATCCTGATTTTGTGCATGCAGCGCTGAAATCCTTCCCAGGGCGGATTGTCCTGGGTATCGATGCCAAGGACGGTTTCGTGGCGACGGATGGCTGGGGGGAGAAGTCCACTCTCGCGGCCAAGGATGTGATCGCCCGATATGATCGCGATGCCATTGCTGCGATCGTGTACACGGATATTTCCCGAGATGGTGCGCTGACCGGCGCCAACGTCTCCGCAACGCAGGAATTGGCTAGCGCGGTCGGTATTCCTGTCCTCGCCTCCGGGGGTGTGGCGGCGCTTCTTGATCTCGAGCTTTTGGCGCAACATCAGAGCGAGGGTGTCTGCGGCGCCATTCTGGGGCGGTCGCTTTATGAGGGGACGATCAACCCGCTTGAAGCACTGGCGCTGGAAAGATCATGACACTGAAGGTTCGTCTCATTCCCTGTCTTGATGTGAAGGATGGTCGCGTCGTCAAAGGCGTGAACTTTGTGGGCCTGCGTGATGCCGGTGATCCGGTGGACGCAGCGCGCGCCTATTCGGAAGCGGGCGCCGACGAGATCTGCTTTCTCGATATCACCGCCAGCCACGAAGGGCGGGGGACGCTTCTCGACATGGTGACCCGTACGGCAGAGCAGGCCTTCTGTCCCCTCACCGTGGGCGGTGGTGTGCGGAGCGTTGAGAATGTGCACGCGCTGTTGCATGCGGGCGCGGACAAGGTGGCGATCAATTCCGCCGCGGTCCGTGATCGGTCGCTGATCGACCGGGCCTCCCGCGCGGCCGGAAATCAGTGCGTTGTGGTCGCGATTGACGCCAAGTCAGTCGGTGATGATCGCTGGGAAATCTTCACCCATGGCGGGCGTGAGCCCACGGGCATCGACGCCATCGAATATGCGCAGGACGCGGCGCGTCGCGGAGCGGGGGAAATCCTGCTGACGTCCATGGATCGCGATGGGGTGAAGGGCGGCTATGACTTAGCCCTGACCCGCGCGATTGCCGATGCGGTATCGATCCCTGTGGTCGCCTCGGGTGGTGTGGGTAATCTGCAGCATCTGGTGGACGGCGTGACGGAAGGTCATGCCTCTGCGGTGCTGGCCGCCAGTATCTTTCATTTCGGCGATCACTCGATTGCTGAGGCCAAGGGCTATATGGCGGAACGCGGCCTGCCGATGAGGATGAGCTGATATGTCTGAGATCGGATCTGTACTGGATCGCCTGATGGCAACCGTTCTAAGCCGAAAGGGCGCTGATCCGTCCACGTCCTATACGGCCAGTCTCCTATCCAAAGGCCCGGCCCGCTGTGCCAAGAAGTTCGGGGAAGAGGCGGTCGAGGCCGCCCTTGCAGGCGCACTTGGCGACAAGGATGAGCTGGCAGCGGAAAGCGCCGACGTGCTCTATCACCTTGCCGTCCTGCTCGCCGCCAACGATGTCACTTTGGATGATGTCGCAGCCAAGTTGGCCGAACGTGAAGGCACGTCCGGCCATGAAGAAAAGGCGTCGCGGACCTCTTAGAGAAGTCCGTGCTTCTTCGCGAGGTCGAGAAGGCTGATCTGTGGGCGCGGGCCCATGTGGGAGATGACTTCCGAGGCCGAGAGCGAGCCCAGACGCGCGCATTGGTCCAGCGGCATGTCCCGGACAAAGCCATACAGGAACCCGCCGGCATAGGCGTCGCCCGCCCCGGTGGTATCGACCAGCTGCGGCGGCGTATAGGCTTCCACATCCTCCGGCGCGTGGTCAGGACCGAACACCATTGATCCGCGTTCGGACTTCGTGACCGCGCCGAAGGGGACGATCTCGCTCATTTCCTTGGCCAGGGCCGCCGCATTGTCGTGATTGCCGAACAGGGCGTGCGCCTCGTCCTCGTTGGCGAACAGAATGTCGATATGGTCCTTGATGAAGGCGAGGAGAGCGTCGCGATTGCGCTCGACCACGCCCACATCGGAGAGGGTGAGGGCGGTCTTGCGACCGGCGGCGCGGGCAAACGCGCTGGCCTTGACGAGCGCCTTGTTCGGCAGGTCCTGCTCGAACTGATAGCCCTCGAAGTACACGACCGCTGCGGTCTGGATGTACGTTTCTTCCACATCGTCAGGGGCAACCATGGCTGCGGCGCCGAGATAGGTGGCCATTGACCGTTCCGCATCGGGTGTCACGGCGATCAGGCAACGGCCGGTTGGCATATCACCTTCGATGGAGCGCGTCGTCATCTCGACGCCCGTATCCTTCATCGATGCGCGATAGACATCGCCCAGCTCGTCATCGGCCACCTTGCCGATAAAGCCGGCCTTGCCGCCAAGGCTCGCCAAGCATGCCATCGAATTGCCTGCAGAGCCGCCGGCGATCTGGTCGGTGGGGTTGAGGGCGGCGGTGATGATTTCGGCCTTGGCCGTGTCGATCAGCACAAAGGCCCCTTTCGGAATGCCGTGCTGCTCAAGAAAGGCTTCATCCGTGTGGGCAAGTACGTCTACGATTGCGTTCCCGAGGGCGATCACGTCTAATTGGTGCGTCATACCGGTTTTGAGGTTCTCCATGTTTGTCTCCGGCCCTAGCCGCTTTCTTGTCACTCGGGCAATCGTTGCCCTTTGCGCCACCACAGCGCTGGTGGCGTGTCAGACCACACCACCGGCGCCAAGTGAAGCTGCGGCGCCCGTGGAGGCGGAAGATACCGACCCCATTGCGGCGCTGATCGGCAGTGTGCCGGCCAATCAGAAAGTAGCGGGCCCGAAGGCGGATGCATTTATCGGCAGCCCCGTGGCTAAGCTTGAAGGCGTTACCGGCGCCCCTGCGCTGGTCCGGCGCGAAGGCCAGAACGAGTTTCGGCGTTATGACCTCGGGTCCTGTCGCGCCTATGCCGTGGTCGTCCCGGCAGGCGGTACCGTCGTCGGCCTGACCACGGGTCCGGCCGCCACAGACATGAAGACGATGGCGTTTGAGGACTGCACCGCCCGGGTGCCGGGCGTCTAGGTCGTTCGTTCGGCCAGGATCGGTTTGGGCGGTCGTTTTTTGCTCATCGCCATGACAACCAGCACCAGAATGGCGGCCGGGATCGCGTAGCTGGCGGTCACCAGGAAAAACGTCTCATAGCCCATGGCATCGGCCATCACGCCTGAGAAGCCCGCAAGCAACTTGTTCAGCAGGGCATAGAGCGACGAGAAAAGCGCATATTGGGTGGCGGCGAAGGCGGGGTCCACGAGGCTCGACAGATAGGCGATAAAGACCGTGGTCACAAACCCGCCCGCCACATTGTCCGCACAGATCGCAAGGGTCAGAAAGCCCGGGTCCGTGCCCGCGGCGTGGGCCGCAAAATAGGCATAGAAACCGTTGGTCACGAGGGTCAGGATCGCACCAACGACCAGCGAGCGCATGACGCCGATCGTGTTCGCGACGATTCCCCCCAGAAAGAGGCCGACGAATGTTGCAGGCACGCCAAAGGCGGACTGGATCGCCCCGATGGTCTCGGTGCTATAGCCCAGATCCACATAAAGCGGCCCGGCCATCACGCCCATCGTGAAGTCACTCGTCCGGTAGATCAGTACAAGGATCAGAATGGGGACGAGGACGACGCCGAACCGGTCCCAGACCTGCAGAAACGGTGTGCCAAAGGTCTCATACATTTTGCCGCGGGGCTGCTCTGCCGTGGGGGCAGGAGTGCCGGTCCTATTGAAACTGAGGCTCACCAGCCAGCCGAAGGCTCCGATCGCGGCGAGGGATACGGCAACGACCGCAAGCCTGAAGAAGGGGGAACTGGCATCCACCGTGGTCAGCTGATCGGCAATTTCACGGGAAAAGACATACGACAAGCCGACAGCGGCCATCGCGCCGCGCAACGCCATACCGCTCCGTGTGCCGCGCAGGACCAAGCCGCCGAGGATGAAAGTGAGAGCGGCGAGGCCGGCGAGCAGATAGATGAAGGTGTCGCCTTCGGGCACCTTGGTATCGACATTTACCCAGCGCAGCGCTCGGGTAATAACGATAAGGGCCGTACCCACCGCGACGGCGTTCCACGGGCCAGCAAAGAGAGGGAGGTTGTCTGTCGGCTTGGCCGTCTTGCGGCTGGCAGGCTCCGAGATCAGGATGACGAGCGCGGCACAGATCGCCATGGCCAAAGCCATGACCGTGAACGACACGGTCCAGCTATAATTGCCCGCAATGACCAGTCCAAGCCCTGAGAAAAGCAGCGCGCCGCGATAGCCCAGCGAATACGAGGCGGCCATGTTGGCCTGTGCCTCGGTTGGCGCACTTTCGATCCGCCAGGCGTCGATCGAGACATCGAGCGTGGCCCCGGCGAAGGCGACGAGACCTGCGCCAAGAAGAACGGGCATCAGACTGTCTGCCGGACTGGCCGTAGACAGGATCAGCAGGCCAAGAACAGTGCCGCCGATGGACACCATCATCCATGACCGTCTGTGTCCGAACATTCGGCCGATCACGGGAATGACCGTCTTGTCGATCACTGGGGCCCATATCCATTTGAGCGTATAGGCGAGGCCGATCCAGTAGAAGAAGCCGATCGTTGACCGCTCAATGCCGACTTCACGCAGCCAGATCGAAGTCTTGGAGTAGAACATGTAGAGCGGCAGGCCCGAGGCGAAGCCAAGCATCAACATGGCCAGCATCTGCGGTCGCAAATAGGTCTTCAGCCAGGACGGCACCCAGCCCCAGCCGGCTTGGTCGAGATAAGAAGGGGGCCAGGTCGGGCCAGTGGCCACTGGGGCCTTCTCTTCCTGGGTGCTCATGGGATTCTCCTGCCGTCCGACGCTAGTCTAGCCCGTTCGGCCCCGGCAATGGTTAACGGTGTTGCTTGCGATAATGAAAACCGCGCCAAACAGCAAAAAACCCGCCGGGCGGTGCCGCGGCGGGTTCTGAAGACTTCAGGCGTGTCCGGCTTAGCGGCGCAGGCCCAGGCGTTCGATCAGCGACTGGTAACGCGCTTCTTCTTTGCCTTTGACGTAGTCGAGCAGGCGACGACGCTGGGAAACCATTTTGAGCAGGCCACGACGGGAGTGGTTGTCTTTTTTGTGCTCTTTGAAGTGGTCGGTCAGGTTGTTGATCCGCTCGGTCAGGATCGCAACTTGAACTTCAGGGGAGCCGGTGTCGCCTTTTTGCGTGGCGTATTCGGCAATAAGCTCGGCTTTGCGAGCAGCTTCGATAGACATCTGTTTTCTCCGCGGCACCGATAAGGAACTGTCTCGCCAGGGTACCGTCCAGCGAGAGTGAGGGCCCATAGCCAAGCCAGCAGACAAGCGCAACCCGATAGTGATCCAATGAAACCGTTGCGCAAACTCTTTTTGTCAGCAAAACTACTTTCAATATCAAAGCCCGGCTCACGAATTGAAGCCGCGGCGATCGAGGAAACAAGGGCTCTCATCATGTCGACAATTCGGCGCCTGCTGGCGATTTCCGTATGTACCTCCGTTCTGGCGGCTTGTGGCGGTGGTGGAGGCGGCGGTGGATCAACGTCGGTACCGAATAATCCTCCTCCCCCTCCTCCCCCTCCGCCGCCGCAATCATCAGCGCGCATTGAGGGCGATGGCCCGTTCCTGGTTGTGGATCAGTTCGGCTATCGGACAGACATGGAGAAGATTGCGGTCATCAGAAATCCGGTGACGGGGTTCGATGCCGACGATCTGATCGACCCGGCCGATGAATACTTGGTCGTCGATGAGGCCACAGGCACCACCGTCCTCACTGTCTTGCCAACCGAATGGAATGGGGGCGCTTCCCATAGCGGATCTGGTGATGAGGCCTGGTGGCTCGATTTTTCCGCGGTGACCGCGCCGGGCACATACACGATCAGAGACAGCGAAGACCTTGTCGTATCTGCGAGCTTCGAGATCGGTGATGACGTCTATGACGATGTTCTGAAGGCGGCACTCAAGGTCATGTTCTATCAGCGTGCCGGCTTTGCGAAAGATGCGGCCTATGTGGGTACAGGCTGGGCCGACGGCGCCAGCCATGTCGGGCCGGGGCAGGATACAGAAGCGCGCCTTTACAGCGCACCGGGTGATGCGTCGACGGAGCGGGACCTCCACGGCGGCTGGTACGATGCGGGCGACTATAACAAATATACCAACTGGACCGCTGATTATGTCATCAGCCTTCTGACGAGCTACATGGAGCGTCCCGCGATCTGGACCGACGATGTCGGCATCCCTGAAAGCGGCAATGGCATCCCTGATATCCTCGATGAGGTGAAGTGGGGACTGGACTGGCTCATCCGCATGCAGAATGCAGATGGCTCTGTGCTCTCGATCGTTGGTCTTGACGGCGCGTCACCCCCTTCTGCTGCGACCGGGCCGAGTACCTATGGACCGGAAAGCAGCTCCGCTACCCTGACGACAGCAGCGGCCTTTGCTCTGGCGAGTGAAGTCTATGGGGGCCTTGGCGACGCGACGCTATCGACCTACGCAGCGGATCTTGAGCAGCGCGCAGAAGAGGCATGGGACTGGGCTGTCGCCAATCCAGACGTCACCTTCCGCAATAATGACTCTGCGATGGGCAGCCAGGGACTGGGTGCGGGGCAGCAGGAAGTCAGCGATGAGGCGCGCGCGGAGAAGAAGCTGTCAGCGGCCATCTATCTGGCTCATGCCACCGGCGAGTCCGGCTATCACGACTATGTGACAGCCAATTACAGCGCGTCGAAAATGGTCGGCAGCTTTTATATCAATGGCTTTGAGGCCAATTCCCAGCGCGACCTCCTGTTTTATACATCCGTCTCCGGTGCAAACCCGACCGTCGCCACAACGATCCTCGACCGGTACGAAACGGCGATGGCGGGCTCTAATGAACTATGGCAGGCCGTGGATGGCGAAATTGATCCTTACCGGGCCTATCTTGGCGCCTATACCTGGGGCAGCAATGCGGTCAAATCGCGAACCGGCATGCTTTATGTCCAGCAGGCCTCCTATGGCCTTGGCACCCAGTCCGTGGACGCGGCAATGGCGGCGGGCGCTGGCTACATCCACTATCTGCACGGCGTGAATCCGCTGGGGCTCGTTTATCTGTCCAACATGGCGGCAGAGGGAGCCAAAAAATCGGTCGACACCTTCTACCACACGTGGTTCAGCGATGGCAGCGCGCTATGGGATTCCGTAAGCGGATCAACCTACGGTCCTGCCCCGGGATTTTTGGTTGGTGGTGCCAACCCGTCCTATGACTGGGATTCCTGTTGCCCGACGGGATGCGGTTCCGCCGCCAACAATAATCAGTGCGGCATTACACCGCCCGCGCCACCTGCAGGACAGCCGACACAGAAATCCTATCTGCAATTCAATGATGGCTGGCCGCTCAATTCATGGCAGGTGACTGAAAATTCGAACGGTTACCAGACGGACTATATTCGTCTTCTGTCCAAGTACGTGGACTAGGGCAGGGCGCGGAGCGTCGCCTCCGCCCCCGGCAGGAGGGCGCGTATGCCCTCATTCTGGCTCAGGCTGGCATTGATATAAACAGCCTGAGCAAAGGCTCTGAGGTTGTGGAGCGCTGCCAGCCCGGCCTGGGACTCATAGGCCGTGTCCCACCCATTGGACGGCGCGGCTGAGGCCGTCAACTGGGCCCACCAATCGCTCCAGTAGGCGTCGTCACGGTCATTGCGCGCTGACATGAAGAGAATGGGACGTGCCAGTCGTCCCGGCTCCCCATAAATATAGAAATGCGCATCGTCAGGCACAGTCTGTGCAGCGATGGCCGCCGCCAGCCGGTGGAGCTGATCTGATGTCAGCTTATCGTTCAGGGCCAGCTGCATGGCAAAATCGGCGCCGTGCGCTACGCCATGGCGCCAGCCGTCTGTTTCGTCATAGCCGCGATAGTCTGTGATGCCCAATAGATAGCCGGCTGCGGCGGCGACCAACGCATCAAGACCGTCCGGGGTCATCGTATCGCCAAAGCGGTCGGTGCGAGCGATCTCAGAGAGGACAAGTGCGGCGAAAGGCTTTTCAAATCCGGCCGCGTCGGCGGGCGCCGACAGGACACCCATCAGCTGGTCGCTCAGTGAGCGGATGGTATCGGTCTCCAGCTGGTCGCCACGCAGAAGAGCCGAGAACCCTTCATAGGCAATCTTGTCGCGAAGAACGGGATCGGGAGACGCGAGGCACGCGGCGAGGTCGAGGGCAAAGGTCCGACGCGCAGCCGGATCGGCGATCACAAAGCCGCCCTCGCGCAGTTCCAGAAGGCCGTCCCGGTCGAGGCCGAGCGGCGCGCACTCAGCCGCATGGGCCGATCCCATGCAGCAAAAGGCAATGGCAAAGCAGGCTGACCGCATCAACATCTCCCGATTGGCGTGAAGCCGGGATCCGTCGAGGCGGCGGCTACAGCGTTTCGGGACTAAACTGTCCGGCCTTGCGGAACCGCACAAGGTAGGTGGGCAGTATTGTTTCCATTGTTTCCGGCGTGATGCCGAAATCCGCAATGTTCCCTACATTGTCCTCCCCGGACTGGCCGACGACATTGTCGCTCTTCAGCAGCTTGACCTGATCGGCGGTAATCGGTGCATCAAAGGGGCTGACGGAATCCACGAAACTGCCCACCGACCCCATGGGCTCTGCGGCGAAGAACGGGATCGGCAGAAGCGCACGACGGCGACCGACAATACGCAGGGTCAGCTCCATCAGCTCCTTGAACGTTTTGACCTCAGGCCCACCGAGTTCGAAGGTCCGCCCGGCATAATCAGCGGATTCAACGGCGAGGCGGATGCAGTCGGCCACGTCATCGACATAGACCGGCTGGAATTTCGTTTTCCCGCCACCGATCAGGGGCAGGAACGGCGACATGCGCGACATGCCCGCGAAGCGATTGAAGAAATCGTCCTGCGGTCCGAAAATGATCGATGGGCGAAGAACAACAGTCTCAGGCACGAACTGGCGGAACGCGGCTTCGCCCTCGGCCTTGGTGCGGGCATAGTCGCTTTCGCTGTCATCATCAGCGCCGATCGCCGACACATGCACAACATTCGTGATGCCGCGCTTGGCACACAATTCTGCGATATTGCGGGCACCGTCGCGTTGGACCGCAGCGAACTTCTGTTTGCCCTCTGGTTTCAAAATGCCGACCAGATTGATGACGGCGTCTGCGCCGTCCAGCGCCTGATCGACAGTGTCGCGATAGCGCACATTGGCCTGGCTGAGTTCAATCTGGCCCACAGCGCCCAACGGACGGAGGTGATTGGCGTAGTTGGGACGACGGACAGCTGCGCGGACGCGCCACCCCTTCGCCGCCAGCTCGCGCACCACGTGCCGGCCCAGAAAGCCCGAAGCCCCGAATACGACAGCCAGTTTATCCGCCATGGGCGCTCCTTCAGACACTGTTGAACCATTGAATCTGCTGGGCGGGGATATCCCAACCCATGCTTTTTTCAAAGGGGTGATGATCAGTTTTGCACGCTGCCCTTGCTGATCGTCGCGTGGACCGGCAATTCGTCGCGAACAACCACGCAGGATTTTGCATTGGCCGACCCCCGCACTCTTCTCCCGCCTGCCGCTCTGCGCGCTGCAGAAGCCGGCCAGATGCTGCTCGGCCCGGGCTTCGCCGGGACGGGTTGGGTGGCGCTGGGGCGCCCGCAGGACATCCTGACGTCGGCAAATCTGAATGAGTTGCGGCACTATGCCGCCGACATACCACCGGGCGGCACCATTGCGGGCTATATCGGATATGAGTGGGCGGCGGGGTTGGAACAGCGCTTGTCCCTGCCGCCGTCCCCCGATGGCCTGCCGATCCTGTGGTGCGCGCGGTTTGGCCAGGTTTCACCGATAGCCGCGTCGAGTTTGCCCGTGCCTGCAGACCCAGCGCCGACGCCGACCGCGACATCGCCAGGGGCATCAGCCTCGGCGTATGAAGAGCAGGTACGCCAGGTCATCGCCCTGATCCGGGATGGAGACATCTTCCAGGCCAATATTTCGCGGCGTTTGACGGCCCGATATGACCTTCCGCCGTCCAGATTGGCGCCGATCCTCTTTGCGCACCTCGTCTCGCGCGGCGAAGCGCCGTATGCGGCCTATATCCCCGTGACTGAGGGAGCGGTCCTGAGCAACTCCCCAGAGCTTTTCTTCCGCGTCGACGATCGCCGGATCACCACCGAGCCGATCAAGGGCACCCGTCCGCGAGGAGCAACGCCGGAGGCTGATGAGGCGCTGGCCATCGCCCTGATGCGCGACCCGAAGGACCGGGCGGAAAATGTCATGATTGCCGATCTGATGCGCAACGACCTGTCCAAAGTGTGTGCGGATCATACCATCACCGAAGACGCGATCTGTGCACTGCGGACGCTGCCCCGTGTGCATCACCTCTATTCGCGTATCAGCGGTACGTTGCGGTCAGGATTGGGCGTCATGGACGCCTTGGGCGCGGCGTTCCCCTGCGGATCGATCACCGGGGCACCAAAGTTTCGTGCCATGGAGCGTATTGCGGAAATCGAGGGGGAAGGGCGGGGGCCTTATTGCGGCACAGTGTTCTATATTCCCGATCAGGGTCCGGCCGTCTTTTCTGTCGCCATCAGAACGGCCGTGATCAGTCAGCAGACGGGCGGTAGCCGCCTTGACCTTCGGGCCGGGGGCGGGGTGACCATTCTGTCTGACCCCGCGGCGGAATATGCCGAGACCGAAGACAAGGCCTATCCTTTCAGGTCGATGATGCCATGATCTTGGTCGTCGATCTTTATGACAGCTTTGTCGAAACGCTGGCCCGTTACGTCCGGGAAGCCGGAGCGGAAACGCAGGTGGTTCGCCATGACACCCTTGACCTGAAAGTGGTGGAGGACATCGCGCCGCGCGCCATCATCCTCTCGCCTGGGCCGGGCCGCCCTTCCGATATTCCGATATGTACACAGATCATTCAGCACTTCCCGCAATTGCCGATTCTGGGTGTGTGTCTGGGTCATCAGGCTTTGGCCGATGCCTATGGCGGGGCCACCATCCTGTCCCCTGATCCGATGCATGGCCGGCCCAGTCTGGTGCGTCACGAGGGCGATCCGCTCTTCAGCAAAGTGCCCAACCCTTTTCAGGCCGGCCGCTACCATTCGCTGCTGGGGCGGCTGCCGGATGAGGGCCCGCTCAAGGCGATCGCCTGGTCCAGCGATGGTCTTGTCATGGCCCTGCGGCACCGTGACCGGCCTCATATGGGCGTCCAGTTCCACCCCGAAAGTCTTTTGACCCCGGATGGGCATCAAATCATCGCCAATTTCCTGCAAGACGGGTTAGGATAAGGACATGAAGATCTGGGTGAACGGAGAGATTGTCGAGGCGGACGCGCGTGTGGCGCAGGCAAGCGATCGCGGGCTCCTTCTGGGCGATGGCCTGTTCGAGACGATCAAGATCGACCGGGGCCGCGCTGTCTTCCTGACCGAACATCTCTGCCGGTTGCAGGTCAGTGCCCGCGAACTGAACCTGCCGGTTGAGCGCGATACGCTGCGCGCCGGGCTGTTGGACCTTATGGACAAGACGGACGAAGAGGTCGGTGCCGCTCGTATCACCGTGACAAGGGGCCCCGGCCCACGGGGGCTCCTGCCGATCCCGGTGGAGGATCAGTCGCCGACTATTGTGATCTCTCTGAGCCCAGCCACGGCCCAGCATTTCAATCCCGAGCCTGATCGACTTTTGCCGGCGCCGTTCATCCGGTCCTCCGGAGCACCGACTTCGCGGATGAAAACGCTGTCCTATACGGACAATCTGGCGGCGCGGGCCTTTGCGGCCGAACAGGCCGCGGCGGACGTGGTATTCACCAATGAATTTGGTGATGTCGCCTCGACCTCCATGGCCAATCTGTTTGTCGAAACCGATACTGGTCTTGTGACGCCGCCGCTGACGGCCGGTATTTTGCCTGGTATCGTCCGCGCCATGATTTTGCGCTATGCCGCGCGTCAGCATGTCCCGGTCACGGTCCGGCGGCTGCAGCCCAATGATCTGTGGGGGCGGCGGCTCTACCGGACCAATTCGCTGATAGGCGTACGTCCGGCGTGGTTTGACGGTGGCGGATGGACAGAAGGGCCGGTCAATCGGTCAAATGGCATGATCGAGGATCTCTATGCCCTTGCCGAGAAGGAGGATCGCGGACGGTGAAGTCTTTCTCATTTACTCATGATCAGCTCGTTTCCATCGTCGCCGCTTTGACGGCTGATGAGCTGTCGCGCCGTTACGGTCGGTACACGGAAACCCTCACGCTTTCCCGATGGGGTGAGGAAACAAAACTGGGGCGCGGCGGTGTCGATGCAACGCCCGACCAGCGGGAATCCTGCGCTCGGCGCGTCGCCCGGTTCTTCGATTTCGACGAATCGCTGCTGAAAGTCGAGCCGAGCGATACGTTCGGCGCCTGGGCAAAACGCATTGCCGTGCCGATCCGCGATGCGCTGTTGCATTTTCGGTTTCACCCATCAACCCAGTCGGGTGATGCTGAAACCCGTCATAACGCTGATGATATTTACCAGGATGCAGCGGCTGTCGCGAGCCTGATGCAGGGTCGCCGAAGAGCGGTCGCGCTGGTTTCGCCCCACAGCCTTGTCGGCCTTGTCACCTCTGTCCTTGCGCCTAATCTGCAACGGATCGACGTGACGGATGGCCGGGCCTTCAGCCCTGATGAGCTGAGCGACTATCTGAAGTTCGGGGACATTGTCATCGCAACGCCGACGCTGTGGCGATATCTCGCTGATACAATGCCGTCCTTTGCCAACAACGTCATGGGCCTGTCCTTTGGCGAACGGCTGAGTGTCGATCTTGCCGCAAGACTGCGGCAGCGGGGGCTCGGGGCAATGCGGGAGCTGTACGGATCAACCGAAACCGGCCTGCTGGCTTGGCGCGAGAGCGCGCCGGATCCCTTTGTCCTGTTTGAGCACTGGTCACACAAGAACGGCTCTATCGTGCGTATGCGGCCCAATGGCCGGCCGGCTAGCCTGATCGCGATGGATGATCTGGCATGGCACAATGCCCGATCCTTTGATCTGGGACGGCGGCTAGATGGCGCGGTTCAGATCGGCGCGATCAACGTCTTTCCAAGCTCTATCGCCAATATCATTACCGATCACCCCGGGGTGGCCGCCTGTGAGGTCCGGGTCTCCCAGCGTCCCGGCGCGCTTGATCGTCTCATCGCCGAGATCAAGCTAGAGCGGGGGCAGGCCCCGGATCAGGCCATGGCCTGGTCGATTGATGAATGGTGCCGGAACAGATTGCGCCCGGCTGAGCGGCCGCGGATCTATTCATTCTATTCGCAGTCGGACTGACTTAACCTTCAGGATTATCAGTCGTCGGCGCGCGCATGCCCGTCGTACCGCGTTCTGCCGCGGTAGAAGAAGAACCCTGGGCCGCAGTGGTCGCAAGTTCCTGCTTGGTGGTGACCTGCTCAGCTACATCCGTCCCCGTGGCACGGATACCGTGGACACCATCGCCGACCGTATAGGTTGGCTCACAGGTATTCGCGCAGGCATAGGTATGCCGGTAGGCGCCAGAAAAGACCGTGATGGTGTTGGCGCCGCCATTCGTAACGTTCAGCGCAATGTTTTTCACTGGCTTACCGTCTCGATCAAAGAGGAAAAGGTTTGTCGCGCCGGGCATTTTGCCGAAAAGCACAAGCTCAGTCGGTGACAGAACCTTGATATCTGCAATGGACGGGTTTGCTACGACGACGCTACCAATCGGTTCCTGCACCTGGAACAGCTGCGCCTGATCGATGACCACGTTCACGTCGCCGGCCATGGCGGGTGCCATGGAAAGAGCGGCGAAGGGGACAAGGCATAGAATGTGACGCTGCATGGCGGTCGTCCTGAAATGTCGTACCGCGACAATGGACCACGAAAACATCAACAAGGATTTAAGCGAAAATCCGGGTCTCGCTTTACCGATATGCAAACGCTTTGCGGCTAGAAATGCCAATCGACAAGATCAGGGCGCCTCATGTCATCAAATCTCCGGACCGATCAGAAAGGGACTGTTGCGACAACAGATGACAGCCCTGAAGCCCGCCTTGTCCGTGGTCTCAAGCAGCTCACCTGCTTTGCTGACGCGCCCGATGCCCTGATCAAGGCCATCGTCCCTGTCGCGGATCTCGTGGCATACAATCCTAACGATACCGTGATTGCGATGGGTCAGTATGACGGCAGCATGTGCTATGGCCTGATAGAGGGGCAAGCGCGCCTGATGCGGGCGGTCAATGATACAGGCGATATCGATGTCTCGGATATAAGTGCCGGTCATGTCTCGGGACTGGCGACCATTCTGGCTGGCAGCGGCCATAGCAGGGAAAAAATCTCCATGGTCGCGGCGACCGCCATCGAAATTATCATTCTTGATGCGGCCGCGCTGAAATCTTTATGCCAGACCAACCTGATCGCGTGCCAACATTTCATGCAGTATCTCGCGGAAGAGGTGGTTCGCCTCGAAGCGCCAAGCGATGGTGACGTCGGGCCAGAGCGCCGCGTGTTCCGTCAGCTGATGTCTTTGGTTCGCCGTCGGAACGATGAATATGTCATCGAAGAAATGCCCAGGCACGCCGTTATTGCTGAAGCCGCGGGCGTGACCGACCGTGATGCCGCTGCTGCCATTGCTGGTCTGCTGGCGCGCCAGATTGCTGTACGGGATTATCCTGGACTTGTTGTGCGGGACGTCGAAGCCCTGCGCAGCATGGCGTACTGATGATCCTAATCTAGGCTTAATTTCGATTCACTAAACTGCCGATTTTGTTGGATTATTCTTTTACTTCCATGTGGTACATTGGATCCATCTGGAGAGTGCAAGACCAGATTGTGCAGAAAAGTAGGAGTTGACCATGACGAATCTGATGTCCCGCTTCATCAAAGAAGAAGACGGTGCCACGGCTATTGAATACGGCCTGATCGCAGCCCTGATCGCAGTCGCGATCATCACGGCTGTCGGCAATATCGGCACCAAACTGAACAAGGCTTTTACGAAAGTCGATACCGATCTCGGCGCGCTGCCAGAATAAGCAGTGTACCTCACGGCATCTTCCAGAAAGGCAGTGGGCCCTGCGTTGTTCGGCTAGCGCTTTCTGGAAGGGCGTACCCATGTGTTGGGCAGAAGGCCGGTCGGGAAACGATCGGCCTTTTTGCTATGTTATCAACCGGATCTTTAAATCGTCTCTGTAAGCTGTGACACAGCCCAGGAGTTCATGATGGCGTTGTTGATTTCCGTTATCTTTCCAGCCCTTCTTGTCATGGCGGCGGTCAATGATTTCCGCTTCTACAAGATCCCGAACAATATTTCCGGCCTCCTTGTCGTCAGCTGGCCGTTCGCGGCGCTGTTTTTCGGCATGGGTCTGCAGGACATGGCCATGTCGGCCGGTGTCGCCGCGCTGGTGCTTGTTGCCGGCTTCATCCTGTTCGCCTTCAAGGTGATGGGAGCGGGCGATTCCAAACTGATTGCCGCATCAAGCCTCTGGGTGGGTGTTGCGCAACTGCCGATGTTTGTTCTGACCTTTGCTGTGGCGGGCGGCTTTCTGGCACTTTTCATCATGTCGTTCCGGCGCATGCCACTGCCTGTCATGATCGCCACCCATAGCTGGATCGATGGTCTTTATAATCGCAAGCAGGTCATGCCCTACGGTATCGCCATCGCGATCGGCGGTATCATTGTATGGCCAGAGACCCCGTTCTTCGCTTTCGGGTAAAAGCGTAGCGTTAATCAATCCTAACAAATTCTTATAAAGTATAGTTCACCAGCCCATTAACGTTGTCTTGAGTGTTGATAGGCACATTGGCACGGAACGCCTTTTTCTGGCGGTGGACGGAGTGCTGAGGACAGCTCATGAGCAAGATGCGATTGCTGATCTTATTGGTGGCGGTATTGGCCGGCGGTGCAGCGTTTTTCCTTGTCTCGTCAGATAATCCGACAGCGGACGCGGTCGTGAATATCGTGCCGCAGGAAAAGGGTCCTGAGATGGTCCGTGTGCTCGTGGCTGGCCGTGATTTCAGCCAGGGTGCGATCATCGATCCACAAGGGACCAAATGGGTTCAGTGGCCGAAAGACGCTGTGCCGGAATTCTACGTCACCGAGAAGAACACCAAATTTTACGAGGAACTGCCGCAGATGCGCGCCCGTACGGCCATTCGGGAGAACGAGCCCGTCTTTGCGCAGAACGTCGTCCAGCACGGTGACCGCGGTATGATGGCCGCCATCATGACGCCGGGTATGCGCGCCATCAGTGCGCGTATGAGCGCTGAACAGGCCTCTGGCGGCTTTGTCCTGCCGGGCGACCGCGTCGACATTTTTGCCTCCATGTCCAGCTCCGGGTCGGCAGATAACGGTCAGGGAAGCGGCGCCGACATGCTTCTTTCCAATGTCCGCGTGCTGGCCATAGACCAGATCTATTCCACGGAAGGTGGCGAGTCCGCCATTGTTGGCCGGACGGTGACGCTCGAAGTCGCACCGTCGCAGGTGGAAACTTTCATTCGTGCACGGGACAATATGACGCTGACCTTCGTCCTGCGCAGCATTTTCGAAGACAGTGCCGTTGAAGCAATCGAACAGACCACGCCTGATGAGGTTGTGGTCATTCGGTACGGGCAGGGCTGATCGTGAGCAAGGCAAAGACGATGTCATTCATGACGACAACATTTTCGAAAACCTTGGCCGCTGGTATCGTTTCGGCGTTCTCGCTGTGGCCCGCCCTGTCTGTCGCACCAGCGGCAGCACAGGATGTGGTGGTGAACCAGGGCGGCGGCGATCAGGTGACGTCACGCGATCTGATCCTGCCGATCGGCAAGGCGGCCGTCATCGATTTGCCGCGCAATGTCGCTGATGTGCTGGTCTCTGACCCGACAGTGGTCGAGGCCGTCGTGCGCACGCCGCGCCGCGTCTATGTCATGGCTAATGCACCGGGCCGGGCCAATGCTTTCTTCTTTGATCGGAATGGCGAGCAGATTCTCGACCTCAATATCCGTATTGAACAGGATGCCGTTGCCATTGGTGATCTGATCGGCAAGCTGGTTCCGGATGCTCGCGTTGAGGTGGACAGCGTGAATGGCGCTGTCATCCTGAGTGGTCGCGTCGACAGCGCACTCGAAGCGCAGCGGGTCGAAGATATCGCCGCTCGCATGGCCGGCCCTGAAAATGTCGTCAGCATGATGTCGATCCGCGAACCGGGGCAGGTCATGCTGAAGGTTCGTATTGTCGAGATGCAGCGCCGCCTGATCCGCCAGCTCGGCATCGATCTGAATGGTGTGGCCCGCATCGACAATTCCGCATTTGAATTTGCGGCCCAGAATTCGTTCGCCATCTCCGGCTCATCACTTGGTGGTCTGAGCAGCAAGATCAGCACTGACGGTTTCGGTAATGTCGAAAATCTTGACCTTGCCCTCGACATGTTTGAGCAGAACGGCCTCGTCAAAACGCTGGCTGAGCCAAACTTGACCGCTCTGTCCGGACACAGTGCAAATTTCCTCGCAGGTGGCGAATTCCCGGTCCCTGTGGCTGGTGAGAATGGCCGTCAGTCGGTGACGTTCAAGGAATTCGGTGTTCGCCTCGAGTTCATGCCTAATGTCTTCTCGAAGAACCGCATCCAGCTGAAGCTGTTGACCGAGGTCTCAGACGTTTCATTTGCGACCGGCGTATCCTTCGGCGTGAATGAGACAGTGACCGACAGTGGTGAAGTGGTGCAGACGGAGGGTTATGTGGTCCCCGGCACGACGACACGGAATGCCGAAACGACGATTGAAATGCCATCGGGCGGATCGTTCGCGATTGCTGGTCTGCTCCAGGAAAACATCACCGAGTTCATCGATGGCGTGCCCGGCATCAAGGAAACACCGCTGCTTGGCGCACTGTTCCGGAGCCAGGAGTTTCAGAGCAACCAGACCGAACTCGTCATTATCGCCACACCCTATCTGGTCGAGCCGACCGATCTGGCCAATCTGACTGACCCCGCCCGCGGGCACGTGTCGCCGACCGTGTTCCAGTCGGTGCTGCTGGGCAAGCTGGAAGCCGCTTACGGGGTCAAGGGATCCGGCGTGAGCGAAGCCACCTTACAGGGGCCTTTGGGCTTCATTCTGGATTGAGAGGCGCATCATGATCCGTACCTTTATTCTTGCCTCAGTTGTGACCCTCGCCGCATCGGGATGCTCCCATGTGATGAACGGGCAGAATGAGGCCTTGAGCGTTGCTGAACGTCATCCGATCACGGTGGATCAACAGACGGTGACGGTCGCAATTCCGGTGGACAGCACACGGAACGGCCTGTCGCGTCAGGCGCTGGCTGATCTCGACAACTTCATGACGGCCTATCGTACCCGCGGCCACGGCCCGGTGACGGTCACGGCCCCATCGGGAACGTCGCGCAATATTGACGCGCAACAGGTGGCCTCAGATGTTCGTCAGGCGCTCAACAGCTTCGGTCTTGATTACGGCGCGATGCAGGGCGCCACGTATCGCACCGGCGACACGCCATCGGCCGTCCTCGTGTCCTTCACCCAATATGTTGCTACCGGACCGGTATGCGGCGCCTTTGACGGCGGCGTGACAACGCGCTTTCGCAATCTCGCACCGACCAACTTTGGGTGTGCGGATCAACACAATTTAGCCGCCATGGTGGCGGACCCCCGCGACCTGACGCAGATGCAGCCGATGGGGCCGAGTATCGGCACCGCAGGCGCCGCCGCTTCGCGCGCTCCTCACACCGGAGCCGGGACCTGGCAGCGCGAAGGCAGCTACGGAGCGTCCGTCGGCGGGGACGCCAGTGGTCAGTAAGCTGATTGCTGGTTTTGAAGAGATTTTGGAGTGAGATATGAGCGGGCTTCCTCACAGCACCAATAACGCATCGGGTGATGATCACGATTTTGATCTTGATCTTGATGACCTCGACGATGCCACCCTGCAGCGCCTCCTCGAAGAGGATCCGGCGCTGGAAGAGGAACTGCGTGCGATTGAGGCTGCCGAAAGCGCCAGGGCAGAAAACAGCGAGGAAGACGATACCGAGCTGATGTCGGACACGGATGATGCCAGCGGGCCAATGGCTGCTGCGCCATTTGCAATGCCGACGGCGGAAGAAGAGCTTGACGCTCTCCTGGTGCACGAAGACCTGCCGCCCATGGGGTTTGACGATCTCGATCTGGATGCGGACACCGATCTCGACGATGACGCGGAGCCCTCCGCCAGTGAGCCGACCGATCCGCCATTCGTTGCGGCGCCGACCCATGACGATCTGGCCGAATATGACTACACCCCGCCAATGGTGGTGGCTGAGGAAGAACCGTCGTTCGATGAGACGACCGAAGTCGACGAAACATTCGAAACGGACCTGTCGGTCAACGTCCAGCCTGTTCCCCGGATCAACATTCACGCCTTCTGCGCGACGGAGCGCATGACGGGGTTGATTGAAGCGGCTGCCGGGGACCGGCGCCTGGCCAAGGCGCATGTCACGCTGCAGTCCGGTGACGCGCGGCGGGCGGCTGAAATCTACTCCAACGATTCCACGCCAAACCTGTTGATCCTTGAAGCCGGGGATTCGTCTCAGGCGCTTCTCGATGGCCTTGATGCGCTGGCGCAGGTTTGTGATCCATCGACACGCGTGATCATCGTCGGTGATATCAATGATATCCGCCTCTACCGTGAGCTGATCAATCGCGGCATCAGCGAATATATCGTACGCCCCAGCTCGCCATTGCAGATCATCAGCTCCATCGGGTCCCTCTATGCGGACCCGGATGCGCCGCCGATCGGCAAGACCTTCGTCTTTGTCGGTGCCCGTGGTGGGTCCGGTTCGTCGAGCATCTGTCATAACGTGGCCTGGTCACTGGCCGAGGAAATGCGGTCCGATACGGTACTGATGGACCTCGACCTTGCCTTTGGTACGGCGGGCCTCGACTTCGAACATGATCCGAGCCAGGGCCTTGCCGAGGCGCTGGCCGCGCCGGAACGTCTTGACGATGTCCTGCTCGACCGGCTTCTGCAGAAATGTACGGAGCGCCTCAGCCTGTTTGCGGCACCCAACCTTCTCGACCGCGACTACGACATGCCGACCGAGAGCTTCGAGGCGGTGATCGATACGGTGAAGGCGTCTGCGCCCTGCATCGCTGTCGACCTGCCGCATGTCTGGACCGGCTGGGCACGGATGATGCTGCAGAGTGCCGATGAAATCATCCTGACGGCGACACCGGATCTCTCATCGTTCCGGAATGCCAAGAACATTGTCGAGACAATCAAATCTCACCGCACGAATGATGCACCACCGATCCTGGTGCTCAATCAGGTCGGTGTGCCCAAGCGGCCGGAAGTGCCCGCAGAACAGTTCGAGGAAGCGCTGGGCCTGACGCCGCGCGCCATCCTGCCTTGGGACCCGGTGACATTCGGCACCTGCGCCACCAATGCAGAACCCCTGATGGAGGTGGCGCCCAAGGCCAAGGTCACACAGGAAGTGAGCCGCATTGCAAGGATTCTGATGGGCCGTGATCTGGTTGAGCAGACCAGTGCCGGCTTCAGCCTTAAGTCCCTGTTTGCCAAAAAGTCGTAGGGCTAGACCATGTTCGGAAAACGCCCTGCTGATGCTCCCCCCGCTCCTGCGGCCGCCAAGCCCGTAAAGGCTGCGCCGAAGCCCGCACCGAAAGCGCCGCCAAAGGCGGATGCCCAGTCGCGTACGGCCCCGCCGCCGCCGCCGAAGAAGGCACCGCCTAAGCCCAAGCCGGTGGTGGAAGAAGAGGCGCGGTCCGACAGCTATTTCGAGATGAAGACGACGATCTTCAATGCACTGATCGATACGATCGATCTGTCGCAACTCGCACAGCTCGACATGGAGATGGCGGCGGAAGAAATTCGCGACATCGTCAACGAGATCATTTCGATCAAAGGTCTGCAGATGTCGATTTCGGAGCAGGAAAGCCTGCTTCAGGATATCTGTAACGACGTTCTCGGATACGGTCCCCTTGAGCCATTGCTGGCGCGGGATGACATCGCCGACGTCATGGTCAACGGGGCCAGCCGGGTCTTCATCGAAGTCAACGGCAAGATCCAGCTGACCAAAATTCGCTTCCGCGACAACACCCAGCTGATGAATATCTGCCAGCGGATCGTCAGCCAGGTCGGTCGGCGGGTCGATGAATCAAGTCCGATCTGTGACGCCCGTCTGCCTGACGGTTCCCGGGTCAACGTCATCGCGCCGCCGCTGTCGATTGATGGGCCCGCTCTCACGATCCGGAAGTTCAAGAAAGACAAGCTGCGGATTCAGGATCTGGTCAATTTCGGCTCGATCTCCCAGCCCGGCGCGGATGTGCTGTCGATTATCGGCGCCTGCCGCATCAACACACTGATCTCTGGCGGTACCGGCTCGGGTAAGACGACGCTGCTCAACTGTATGACCTCGTTCATCGAAGAGGACGAGCGCGTCATCACCTGCGAAGACGCCGCGGAACTTCAATTGCAGCAGCCCCACGTGGTGCGGCTCGAAACCCGGCCGCCCAACCTTGAAGGGCAGGGCGAGGTCACCATGCGGGACCTCGTGAAGAACTGTCTGCGGATGCGTCCAGAACGGATCATCGTCGGCGAGGTCCGGGGCCCGGAGGCATTTGACCTTCTGCAGGCCATGAACACTGGTCACGACGGATCGATGGGCACGCTCCACGCCAACTCTCCGCGCGAAGCCTTGCAGCGTCTTGAATCGATGATCACGATGGGCGGCCTTGGACTGCCATCAAAAACGATCCGTGAGATGATTGTCGGTTCGGTTGATATTGTGGTGCAGGCAGCGCGCCTGCGTGACGGTTCGCGTCGGATCACCCATATCACAGAAGTTCTGGGGACGGAGGGTGACACGATCATCACCCAGGACCTGTTTGTCTACGAGATTGACGGCGAAGATGCCGATGGCAAGGTCAATGGCCGTCACCGGTCAACAGGTATTGCCCGCCCTGCGTTCTGGGACCGGGCGCGTTATTACGGCAAACATATTGAACTGGCTGAGGCTTTGGACGCAGCGGAGGGCTGATCAACATGGCGCTTTCCCAGCAGCAATTAATGGTTCTGATCGGCGGCCTGGTGGTCGTCGTGGTCCTGCTTGTCCTGTTTTCCGGGTCATCGAGCGGTAACAAGGCCACCAAGCGGGCGCAAAGCCTGTCCGGCCGCACGCCGGCCAAGAAGGGAAAGGCAAACGCCCAGGACCCGACCAAGGACCGTCGCCGGCATGTGGCGGAAAGCCTCAAGAAGATTGAGGACAAGCAAAAAGAAGAATCCAAGAAAAAGAAAGTCTCGCTGTCCCAGCGGATCGATCAGGCCGGGTACGAATTTTCTGAACGCTCATTTTATATGGGTTCGGCCATTTGCGGTCTCGTCCTCGTCTGTCTGGGACTGATCACCGCACAGGATTCGCTGGTAATATTGGCGATGGGCATTGTGGGCGGCCTTGGCATCCCGCGCTGGTTCCTGATCCGTGCCCGCAAGAAACGGCAGAAGAAATTTGTCGAGGAATTCTCAAACTCGATCGACGTGATTGTGCGGGGTGTGAAATCCGGTCTGCCGGTCAACGAATGTCTCAAGATCATCGCCCGTGATGCCCAAAGCCCGGTGAAGGAGGAGTTCCATCTCCTCGTCGAAGGTGTCCGTATCGGTCTGTCTCTCGAGCAGTCACTGGAACGGATGTATCAGCGGATGCCTCTGAACGAAGTCAAATTCTTCTCCATCGTGCTGACAATCCAGCAGCAGACTGGCGGTAACCTCGCCGATGCGCTGGGCAATCTCAGTAACGTCCTCCGCGCCCGGAAGATGATGCTGGGCAAGATTGCGGCCCTGTCGATGGAAGCCAAGGCATCTGCCGTCATTCTGGCCGCCATGCCGTTTTTCGTGTCGGGCATGGTTTATATGTCGGCGCCGGATTATCTTGCGCCTCTTTATACAACGACCAATGGGCAGTTCATGCTGCTGGGCGCTGGTCTATGGATGCTGATGGGTGTCTTCGTCATGAAGAACATGATCAGTATCAAGGTGTAACGGCATGGGTGATTTCATTGCTGCGGCAACCGATCGTCAGAACCAGATAGCGTTGCTCGCGGCCGTTGCCACGGTCGCCACGATCCTGACGCTGGTCGCGCCGATCTTCCAGACTGATCCGATGAAGGCCCGCGCCAAGCGCGTGGCGGACTTCAAGGAAGACCTGAAACAGAAATCCCGCGCCGAGCTGAAGCTCGGGACCAAGTCGGCAAGTCTGCGCAACCAGACAGCCAAGGGCATGGGCAAGCAGCTCGTCGAGCAGTTCAAGCTGCTTGAGGTGTTCGACGCCGAGAATGCGCGCAAGCAGCTCGTGAAAGCGGGCTGGCGCGGCGAACGGCCGGTCTTCACGTTCATGCTCGCCAGGCTGGCGACGCCGATCATCGCACTCTTCGTCGGTATTTTTTACATCTACGTGCTCGAGACGTTCGAGATGGCCAGCTTCATGAAGCTGGTGGCGTGTTTCGGTGTCACTGTAGTCGGCTATTATCTGCCTCAGCTTTACGTGACCAACGCGATCAAGAAGCGGCAGCAGAAAGTCCAGCTGGCTTTCCCCGACTCCCTCGACCTGATGCTGATCTGCGTTGAGTCCGGCATGTCGATCGAAGCGGCCATGCAGAAGGTGACCGAAGAGGTCGCAACCACTTGTCCGGAACTGGCCGAGGAATATGGTCTGACCACGGCGGAACTGTCCTATCTGCAGGACCGTAAGGTGGCCTATTACAATCTGGGTGAACGGACCGGGCTTGAAGGCATCAAGGCCGTGACGACGGCGCTGATCCAGTCGGAAGCCTATGGTACGCCGCTGGGCAGTTCGCTGCGCGTTATGGCGGCGGAAAACCGGGAGCTGCGGATGCAGGCGGCCGAGAAGAAAGCCGCTGCCCTGCCGCCGAAACTGACCGTGCCGATGATCCTGTTTTTCCTGCCCGTGCTCTTCGTTGTCATTCTAGGCCCAGGCGTCCTGACGGCCATGAAGCACGAAAAGGGGAATGCTGACACCCAGGTGACAACGAGCCGGTAGACCGTTGCCCTCGCTTTCTGCACGAAACGCTGACAGTGAATCAAAAAAGCCGCATGCTGAGCATGCGGCTTTTGTTGTAAGGGGGCATTGAGAGGAGCTTAGCGGCTGGCCACGGTGATCGGGGTGTCATCGTCAGCCGCGGCGCTCGCGCCGGGCGCAGTTTCATCCGCTGGCGCAGGTTTTGGCTCAGGTGTGGGCGCAGGGCGCTGGCGGATCCGTGGTGCGTCGGCAGGGTCAGGAATTGGCCGGGCCATCGGTGTCGTTGAGATGCCGGCAGGGTCATCACCAAAATCGGGAAGGTCGACATTGCCGCCTTCGAGGTTCTGCCAATAGACGGGCTGGGCCACGAGGGTCCGGTAATAGGAGACGTTGTTATCGGCGATGCTTGGCGGCAGGTCGGAGCGCGCCAGGCGTTCGGCCTCGGCGGTCTTGCCCGACATGGCGAGCACAAGAGCGAAATTCTGGCGAATGCGTGCCGTGCCGCCTGGATTGGACGTTGCGGTGCGCAGGGTCATCTCAGCCAGGTCTTTGCGCCCGTCGAGGGCATAGGAGAGGCCCTTATTGTTCAGGATCTGCGCCTTGTCCGGTGCAATGGACAGGGCGCGGTCATATTGCAGCTGCGCCTGTTTGTGCTCGCCGACCTTGTCGAGTGCCACGCCGTAGGCGGAGAAAGCGCTCCAGTCATTGGACTTGCCAAGAGCGATGGCCTGTTCAATCGGGCGCAGTGCTTCATGGGCGCGATCATTGGCGATGAGCGATTTGCCCATCTCCAGCAGCAGCTCGGCATTGTCCGGCACACGGACAGACGCATGACGAATGACGCGTAAGGATTCTTCGTTGTTGTCGACCGCGCGCAGCGCCTTTGAGAAGGCGACTGCGACCGCCGGATCGGTAGGCGTGCGGTCATAGCGGGTGCCCCAATAGGCAGCCGCCGCAATCGGATCCATGCCGGTGGTTTCCGAATGGCCGACGACCTGGACCTGATCGGCCTGCAGGCCGCTTTTCTGTCCGACCGTTGCGCAGCCGTTCAGGGCAATTGCCAGAACTGTGCCCGAAACCATCGACTTCAAAAATGTGCCAGCCATATAAGTATCCTCAGGACGTCGCGGCCGCGGCAAACCTCGCCACGGGATTTGGGGACAAAACTGCCCTATTGAGGCGAACAAAGTCTTAAATCCCCGGCCCCGCAGTGAGCAAAGGATGCATTCATGGCTGAAATAACCACCAGTATCGTACAATTTGACGCCAAACGTGCCGCTGATGCCACGCCGATCCATCTCGTCCATTCCGGGTCGCGCACAGCGATCAACGAACAACTCCCCACCGAGGCCGCCAAAACGGCGACGTTGATGAACTTTAATGGCGAGCTTGGCGCCGTCGTGGCGACTCCGGATGGCGTCCTCGTGGGGGTAGGTGATGGGCGCGATCCGTTTGCCGTCGGTGCGGCGGCCAGCCGTCTTGGCGCCGGGGATTATCGTCTCGCTTCATCGAAGCTGAAATCGGCGGTGCCACTGGTTGTCCTGGGTTGGGCGCTGGGCGCTTACCGCTTCGACAAATACAAAAACGCCATGGCCACGCCGACCCTCATCGCCCCAGAAGGGCTTGAGCTCGCGCCGGTTCACCAGCAGGCCAAGGCCGTCGCCTTGGTTCGCGATCTCGTTAATACGCCCACCGAAGATATGGGGCCGGCGCAATTGGCCGCGGCCGCAAAATCTCTCGGTGCCTCTTTTGATGCCCGTATCGAGATCACCGAGGGTGAAGCGCTGCGAAAAGGCTTCCCGCTGGTCCATGCCGTGGGCCGAGCCGCTGCGACGCCGCCGCTTCTTGTTGATCTGCGATGGGGCCCCGAGGACGGCGTACCCGTGACGCTTGTTGGAAAGGGCGTCTGTTTTGATAGCGGTGGACTGAACATCAAGGGTTCAACAGGCATGGCCCTGATGAAGAAAGACATGGGCGGGGCTGCCAACGCGCTCGGCTTGGCCAGCATGATCATGGCCGCCGATTTGCCAATCAAATTACGCGTCCTGATTCCGGCAGTTGAAAACGCGATTGGCGGCAACGCTTTCCGCCCAGGGGACGTGTTCACAAGCCGGTCAGGCCAGACCGTCGAAATTTCGAACACTGACGCTGAAGGGCGGCTTATTCTCGCCGATGCGCTCGCCTACGCGGCCGAGGAAAAGCCTGCGCGGATCATTTCTCTCGCGACCCTGACTGGTGCGGCGCGGGTTGCTCTGGGGCCAGACATCGTCCCGCTTTATTCGACTGATGACGATTTCGCCAATGCGGTCGTCGAAAGTGGTACGCGGGTCAATGATCCCGTCTGGCGGATGCCGCTCTGGGCGCGGTATGATGATTATCTGTCCTCGCAGATTGCTGACGTGAACCACGCCTCAACGGGGGGATTTGCCGGTTCGATCACCGCAGCTCTCTTCCTGCGCCGGTTTGTGGATAAATCAATTCCGTACACCCACCTTGATATTTATGCGTGGACCCCCGAACAGAGGCCCGGCCGGCCCAAGGGTGGGGAGGCGACGGGCATTCGCGCTCTTTACGACACGCTCGCAAAAATCTGACTCAGGTGTTGCGCTGAAAATCAAGACTTCCTTCTCGTCGCGACCATTCGTAAACGGGAGGTAAGGAACATTAACCATTTATTGACGGTTGCTGCGCTTGACTCAATTGTTGCGGCGAGAAAACAGACGGGCTCCGTGAGACGCGATGGCAGGATGACATCGAAAGCGAAAAAGATGTGGCGATCCGCCCTGCGCTTCAGTGCGGCCGGCATTGCGCTGTGCGCTGCGCCCGCCATGGCGGCTGCGCCGGCGCCCACGACTGTCGTTGAAGCGGCCGAGGCGACAGGTTTTCTGAGCGCCATCGATCCAACGCTGTTCGTCACCATCGGATCCGTTTTCTTCGCCTTGGCAGCGGGGGCCTGGGCTTTGCGCGTTTCCATGGCCTCGCGCAGCGCGACGGTCGACTGGTCTCGCAGCCTGGGTCAGCTGGAAGCCAAATTCGAAAAATCTGAATCCATCCTCGCCAGCCATCCCGGCCTCGTCATCGTATGGGATGATGCCTATGACGAGATTGATCGCGGCTGGGGCAAGCCCCGTGTGCTGGGCGGTCCCGCGGCTCTCGCCTCTCTTTTGACCTTCGCGTCCGACGATCCGACCGCGTTTCTCAACCCGGCCGACAGTCTTCTTGATGCGCTGGGCAGCCTGCCCATGGATGATGATCAGACCACGGGCCGCGTGCCGACCCTGAAGGAAAAGGTGCGCGACCTGCGCAGTCACGGGATCGCATTCTCTGGCTCGGTTGTCACGGATGAGGGTCGCTCCATTGAATGTGATGGTCGTGTTGCCGGAGATCAGGTGACATTGTGGCTGACGGATCCGGCGGTTCGTCTCGCGGATGAAACCGGAGTGCTGGGGCAGGCCAGGGACAAGGCTGCTGACCTGCATGGCGCGCTCAATCAGTTGAACAGCGCGCCGCTGGCCGCTTGGCGGCGCGGACCGGATCTCAAGCTGGAATGGGTCAACCGCGCCTATGTGGAGATGGTCGAGGCCATCAACATGGCTGAGGTTGTCGAAGAGCAGATCGAGATTGATCCGGCCTTCCGTGAGCTTGCTGAAAAAGCAAAGCGTGAAACCGTGCGCACCGGTCGCCGGGCGCTGGACGGAGTGGTCAAGGTCAATGTCAAAGGTCAACGCCGTGTACTGCGCGTTATCGAAACGCCGTTGCATGGCGCGGGCGAAGCCAGCTTTGGCGGTGTTGCGGTCGACATCACACGCCAGGAAAAAGCCCAGACTGATCTCGAGCGGAACCAGGCGGCGCATCGCAAGACGCTGGACCAGCTCTCTGAAGCGGTGGCCGTGTTTAACGGTGCCCAGCAGTTGGCTTATTACAATCAGGCGTTTGTGGATCTGTGGCAGATCGACGATGCGGATCTGCGTGATCGGCCATCTCACGGCGAACTGCTGGACAGGCTGCGTCACGCCAACAAGCTGCCTGCGCAAGCTGACTTCAGCGCCTGGAAGGGCAAGCAGCTCCGTCTGTACACTGAAGAATATGGCGATGCTGCCTCTTCGGTAGAGGGCGAAACGCCTGACGAGACCTGGAACCTGCCTGAGGGCAAGACCCTGCGCGTGCGCCAGCAGCGCCATGCGCTCGGCGGTGTGTCGGTGCTGTTTGACAATATCACCGAAACGCTTGAGCTGCAAAGCCGCTACCAGACCCAGATCGGCGTCCAGCGCGCCACCCTGAACAATCTGGCTGAGGCGGTGGCCGTGTTCGGTGCCGATGGGCGCCTTGCTCTCTTCAACCAGTCTTTCGAAAGCACCTGGGGGCTGACCCGCGAGCAATTGTCCGGACAACCGCACGTGTCGCAGCTCCAGGACATCATGGCGACCAAGGCGAGCAAGGCCGAGGAGCAGCTGAGCGAAATCCGTGGTCGGATCGTTTCTTTTGCGCCGGAAGATCGGGTGCCTCATCTGGGTGAGGAGATTGTCCTGCGCGACGGTCATATTCTCGTCTGCTCGACGTCGCCGCTGCCCGATGGCGCCACACTTGTGACCTTCCTCGACATTACGGACAGCCGCGAGCGTCAGAAAGAGCTCGAAGTCCGCAACCAGATCCTCGAGGAAGCGGACCGCATCAAGTCGCGCTTCGTCGATCACATCTCCTATCAGCTGCGCAATCCGCTCAATACCATTATCGGATTCACCGAAATGCTCGAAAGCGAGATGGTCGGTAGCCTGAACGAGCGGCAGAAGGATTACGCGTCCACTATTCTGACCGCATCGACCCATCTTCTTGATCTGATCAATGACATCATCGACCTGGCAGCGATCGACGCTGGTCGCCTGGGGCTCGATATGGGGGAGACAGACGTTCGGGAGCTGATCGAATCCGCTGCGACATTTGCTTCCCTCAAGGCAGAAGACAGCCAGATCATCCTGAAGGTCGATTGCCCCGACGATATCGGTACGATCCACGCGGATGAACGCCGTCTGAAGCAGGTGCTGTTCAATCTTCTCGCCAATGGTTTTGCCTTCACCGAGGCGGGCGGCCACGTGACTGTCGGCGCCAAGCGCGAAGGCAACGCGGTGTCGATCTGGGTTGAGGATACCGGCCGCGGCGTCTCGCCAGAAGACCAGGCCACGATCTTTGACCGCTTTGAAAGCTCAGGTCCCGGCGCCGGTGCCGGACTCGGGCTTGCGCTCGTGAATTCCTATGTGGAGCTCCATGGCGGCTTCGTCCGTCTCTCATCGCAGGAAGGTGAGGGCACTCGGGTGACCTGCCACTTGCCGGTGGCGGGCCCGCTTGAGCGATTTCGCCAACTAGAAGAGGCCGCGGCTTCGCTGTCCTTTGATGATGACGCCGAGGAGCACATGCAGACCGCGGCGCGCAAGGTGGCGGCTGAGTAAGCCGCGAAGCGGGCGTACCGGCTAACCGCTTGCTCATATGCACGGGGCGTCCAGCTCTGCTAGACCGTTCTGATGACCTTTGCCCTGTTGGCCCTTGCGGCCCTGACGATTGCTGAACCGCGCAGTTACGACACCTGCGTAGCCCTCGCCGAAACCTCGGCGGATGAGGCGCGGCTCTATGCGGATGCGTGGCTCGCCGAAGGCGGCAATCGCCCCGCACGGCATTGCGCCGCGGTGGCAGCACTGGCCAACGGCTCCGCGGCGAGTGCCGGGGCGATGCTGGCGCGACTGGCGGAGGACGAGGCCGTGACGCCGGAGGTGTCGGCGCGGCTTTATATCCAGTCCGCTGAAGCCTTCATAGATGCAGGTCGAGAGGATCAGGCCTTCGCCGCTCTTCGCGCGGCCTATTCAGCGGTTCCCGATGCAGCAGAAGTCCACATGGCCGCGGCCGCCATCTATGCGACGGCGGAAGAATGGCAGGGCGTGATCCTGACCATCCGGGCCCTTGAAAGGCACGCCAATCTATCCGCTGACGCTTACGCGCTGCGGGGAAGGGCCCATTTCAATCGGGATGAATTGGTGGAAGCGGCTCTCGATGCCAGCCGTGCATTGGCAATCGACACGTTACTTGTCGATGCGCTTGTCCTGCGCGGTGATCTGGCGCAGGCCGGCGTGGCGCTTCCGAACGATCCGTTCGCGCCACGCAAGGACTAGAGATTTAGCCAACCTTACGGGCGGCGGGCAGGGCAACCGTGCGGTGGCGCGGTGCTTCGCGACGGCCAGCATTGGGCTGGAACGCCAATTGGCTGTGATAGGCGCAATACGGTTTCGCCGATGAGGTCGACTGGCCGCAGAAATGGAAATCTTCTGCAGCAGGGTCGCCAATTGGCCATTTGCACTGGTTGGCGCCGATCGATGAAACCGTTGGTCGGTCATCACCCAGGCTGAGGGATTCCAGTGAGAATGTCGGGGTTCGGCTTTCCTGCTCTGCCTGCGGGCTGTGCACCGCTTTCGAGATGGGTGCCGTTGGCGTGGCGCGTCCGGCCAGACCCAGCCGGTGTACCTTGCCGATGACCGCATTGCGGGTCACGCCGCCCATACGGTTCGCGATCTGACTGGCTGACAGCCCGTCACTCCACAATTGTTTGAGCTGCTCCACGCGCTCGTCAGTCCATGCCATACTCCGCCTCCGTTGTCCGCCGACACGCCTCGGCACGATGCCTCTCAACATGTAGGGGGCAGTCGAGCTGCGCCCCCACATATGGTGCGCTCATAATTTGTTAATAACAAGATGGAGGGGGCTTGAGTTTTGCACGAATAGATGTAGTGGACGCGTTTTTATCCACATTTTATCAGCGTTGAGGGTCTGTTAAGAACTCTTCGCGCGCCTTTGGGCATCAGGTGGTGGCAAATCGCCCGCAAATGGCCCACATCACAAATCAAAGAGCCCGCCTAGGAAATCTTGTCCACAATGACCCTGCACAGCCCCACCGACCCGGCCACAGCCATTGATGATTCGTTCGGTATGCGCCGTTTCGGCCGCATGAACTGGATCGGTCTGTGGACTCTCTACAAGAAGGAAGTGCAGCGCTACCTCAAAGTTGCATTCCAGACTGTCATTGCGCCGATCATTACCACACTGCTCTACCTGACCGTGTTTCTGGTGGCGTTTTCAGGCGCTGATCGCCAGTCCGAGATGGCAGGCCAGATCATTCCCTACGCCGCCTTTCTGCCGCCGGGCCTGATCATGATGGCCATTCTCAACAACGCTTTTCAGAATGCTTCGTCATCGCTGATCATCGGCAAGGTCCAGGGGTCCGTCGTGGACGTCCTGATGCCGCCTTTGTCGCCTCTAGAACTCACGATTGCCTTTGTTGCCGGCGCCGCCACGCGCGGGCTGATGGTGGGTATTGTCACGGCCCTGACGATCGCGGGCTTCATGGCCCTGTCGGGCACGCCGACCCAAGTGGCGCATTTTGGCGCTATCGTGTATTTTTCGGTCATGGCGTCACTCTTGCTGGGGGCAGTCGGTGCCATTGCCGGGATGTGGGCGGACAAGTTCGATCAGCTCGCGCTGTTCACCAATCTCATCATCACGCCGCTGACATTTCTGTCCGGCACATTTTATTCTGTGAACAAGCCGGGCCTGCCTGGATGGGTGGCGGCGGTCAGTGACTGGAACCCGCTTTTCTATCTTATCGACGGCTTTCGCTATGGCTTCATCGGCGTTTCCGATGCCCCCGTCTTGCGCGGCGCTGTCGTCGCCCTCATCTTGACCGTTCTGCTGTGTGCTGTGACCTATTTGCTGTTCCGCCGCGGCTACAAGTTGAAAGCCTGATTCATGTTTGACCAAGACCCAAGCCCGCAGGGCAGTGAACCGAAGATTCCATCCGACGACGTCATCATACCTTTTCAGGTCGGCGAAGCGGCTGTCCGGGGGCGGATCGTCCGGCTTGGACCGGCCGTGGACACACTCCTCCAGCGGCATGACTTTCCCGATCCGGTCAAGGCGTTGCTCGGTGAGGCGGAGGCGCTTGTCGCCATGCTCGGGACGGCACTGAAATTCGACGGCAAGCTGATAATGCAGGCCCAGGGAGATGGCCCCGTATCCGCCATTGTCGCAGACTATTCTGCTGACGGTTCACTGCGGGCCACAGCCACCTTCCGCGAAGGCGGGCGTGACGAGGCAGCCAATGCTCAAGGGCCTGAGTTGCACTACCTGCTGCGCAAAGGGCACATGGTCATGACCATTGATCAGGGACCTGACATGGAGCGGTATCAGGGGGTTGTGCCCCTGGAGGGGCCGACGCTTGCGAGGGCGACGATCAATTATTTCAATCAGTCCGAGCAGATTCCCACAGCTATTCAGCTCGCCGTGGGGCAGGTCACGACGGTTAAGGGCCAGGCGTGGCGGGCCGGCGGCATCATGGTGCAGTTCATGCCGGGTGAGGGCGGTACGCGGGAGCGCGGTGAGGAAATCACCATGGCCGACGTCGATCGCGATTTATGGGAGCGGGCGGTGATTCTGATGAATACCACCCAGCCTGACGAACTTCTGGACCCCATGGTGCGCCCGGAACAGCTTCTCTTCCGGCTGTTTCACGAGGACGGCGTGCGGGTATTCGATCCGTTGACAGCGCATTTTGGCTGTACCTGTTCACGCGCGAAGGTGGCAGGCGTCCTGTCGCAATATGCGGCCGACGATCTGAAAGACATGGTGACCAACGGGGCGATCGAAGTGACGTGCGATTTCTGTCGCGAAGAATACCGGTTTGAACTGGATGAGACAGGCGACGCCTTCAAGGAATAGAGCCGGCGGAATCTGATCAGCCCGGTAACCAATCTTGAGCAATCCCAAACACGGCTGGCTATATTCCGCCTGTCGGTTAGCGTTGTTTTGACCGCCATCTGCCAATCTGTGGTGAATTTTGTGCACATCCAGATAGGCTATTCGACCATGTCTTTCATCAATCGGTTCAGTTTGCCGAAGGTCATCGCTGTTATCAGCGGTCTTCTCGTTCTGCTTAGCGTGCTTGCTGTTGCTGCCGGCTTTTCGTTCGTCATCAAGAAAGAGATCGTGGACAATGTGCGCGACAAACAGGAGGCCAATCTCCGCGTCGCTGCAGCGATCATCGAGCGCGAAATTGACGGCGTCGACGTTCACTATGACGCGCAGGGCAGAATTGACCGGCTGACCTTTGAGAACGTCCCTGAAGGAGTTGAGGACCATTCGATGATCGATGCCATCGGCAAGATCACGGGTGAGACTGTCACGATTTTCAAATGGGACGAAGAGACCCAGGATTTCTGGCGTCAGACCACCAACATTATCAAAGATAACGGCGAGCGTGCAGTCGGGACGGAGCTTGGCAAGGGCGGGCGCGTCTATCCCGTGATCCGCCGAGGTGAGATCTTCCGCGGAGAGGCCACTATTCTCGGCGTTGACTACTTCACCGTCTACGAACCGATTTTTGATACCGTAGGCAATATATCCGGCATTCTGTATGTAGGTGTACGGAAGAACGAGATCGTTGCTGTCACTTCAGAAATCACGCGGGTCGTTGCGATTATCGGCCTCGGCGTGCTGGTTCTGTCGCTGGCCGCGATGACGCTTTTTGCGCATGTGATGCTCAAGCCCATCTCTGTCCTGACGGGGCTGACCGATCGCGTCACTGCAAAAGCCGCCGGCGAGATCGACGTCCCTTACGATCACTACGGCAATGAGGTCGGGCAGCTGTCCAAAGCCATTCAGTCTTTGCAAAGCGGTCGAATTGGTCGTGAAGAGGCAGAAGCCCGTGCACACAGCGCCGCGATCGAAGCGGAAGAAGCTCGCAAGGCGCAGGATGAGGCGCGCCGTCTTCAGGATATGGCTGCCCGCGAGCAGGCCGAGCGTCAACTGCAGGCCGATCAGGAGAAAGAGGCAGAGCGCCTTCGCCAGGCCGAACTGGTGGCGGACGAACGCCTTGCCCGTCAACGCGAGCAGGAGCGTGTGACGGAAAGCCTGGCGGCTGCGCTTGGGCGTCTCGCCAAAGGCGATCTGGGCACAAAGATCACCGAGGAATTCCCCGGCGGCTATGATGTTCTGCGTCGTGATTATAACCGGACGCTGGATGCACTGTCCAATCTGATCGAAACCATCGAAGCGGGTTCGACCAACATCCTGTCATCGTCTTCGGAAATTTCCTCAGCCTCTGGCGATCTGGCCAAACGGACTGAAAGTGCCGCATCGGCCCTGCAGCAGGCGGCAGTGGCGGTGGGTCACTTGGCTGAAAGTGCGGCGGATACGGACAGAAGTGCGTCCGCAACGAAGGAATCCGTGGGCAAGATTCATAATGAGATGCTGCAGTCGCAGGAGATCATGCGCAAGGCCATCGGCTCGATGCATCACATTTCCAAATCGTCTGACGACATTTCCCGGATCATCAGCGTGATCGACGACATCGCGTTCCAGACTAATCTGCTGGCGTTGAACGCCGGTGTTGAGGCTGCCCGCGCGGGTGAAGCGGGTCGTGGCTTTGCTGTCGTGGCATCTGAGGTCCGCGCCTTGGCGCAGCGGGCAGGTGATGCTGCGCGAGAAATTGGGGGCCTGATCAAACAGAGCAGTCATAGTGTCGCCGAGGGCGTGTCCCAAGTCCACAAGACGGGCGCCGCGCTCGACGTGGCAATCGGCCTTGTGGCTGAGATTATGGAAAACACGGATAATCTCGCCCGGACGGCCGCCGAGCAATCGTCGAGCATTCGGGAAATCAATGCCACGACGCGGCAGCTTGATCAGATGACCCAGCAGAACGCGGCTGTTTTCGAAGAGACCAATGCCGCCTCCATGGGTCTTGCCCATGAGGCGAAGAGCCTTGTCGCGGCGGTTGCCAGTTTTTCCAAGACCAAGGGCAGTGAACAGCAGCGTCAAAATCTCGTGGCCTGAGGCTACGATCTTTGACGAGAAACAAGCGCGCTCGAATGCAGGATTGAGTTCTGGACGGACAGTTAATTAGTACAGACTCCGACCTCTAGCGGTCGGTTAGCTTCGTCCCGCACCATGGGCAATGATGGATGGGCGCATAGGCGCGCCCGCCATTGCGAATGGGCAGTCCGTACCCACCCTTGTCATCACGAACGATCAGCGTGTCTGCGCACTCCCACGCGTCCATATGCTGGTCGCACTGGTGCAGGCTGAAATATCCGATACAGGCACACGGAAAACCCGCTGGATTTTCCCCAAGCTCGATCAGGGTATTTCGATAATCCCTTTCGCGGCAGGCAGAGCAGGTTTTGCGATGTCGGGTAGCCACGCGCATTTTGAACGAAAAAAGCGGGTCCGGGAGAGATATACCGGCCGCCTCCAGTCGCGTCAGCGCCTCACAGTTCAGCCAGTCTCTCTCGTAACAGCTGTCGCAGTCGTCGCGATGATCTTCCATCTGATGGGGCTCGGTCTCGCCCAGCGCTTTGCCCTCAAGGCAGGACTGCCACAACGCGAGGGCCTCATCGCAAGTTATGTCGTCAGACACCGTCATGCCGGTTCCTCCCATCACGCACGTCACTCTGAATACGCTCTAACGAACGGCCGCCAAATCTTCGTCTGTGTCACTGCGTTGATATTCACGATCCCTCTGTTAGCTTGCAAGCTTGGCGGAGGGAACATCATGGCATCAGTTTGGAACTTTACGGCAGTTGCGTTGCTTGTGGCAGCCATCCTGTCAGGCACAGCACTAGAAAGCCGTGCGCGCGAAAAGAGCCGGCAGACCACGGCTGAGTTTTTCATCAAGTCCAATAATGATGCGATTGAACTCGCCCGGCAGAAACTGGACACCGGAAAAGCCAGCG
The DNA here is from genome assembly GCF_032930845.1 of Parvularcula sp. LCG005. Classification (GTDB taxonomy): domain Bacteria; phylum Pseudomonadota; class Alphaproteobacteria; order Caulobacterales; family Parvularculaceae; genus Parvularcula. The sequence goes on from NZ_CP136758.1 coordinate 210,921, forward strand.
ATGAGCATGAGAAGAGACTCCGTGCGAGTATCAAAAAGCTTGAGGCGACCAACGCACAACTCAGAAAACTGAACATGAAGCCGGAAAGCCTGAAAACGGCCGAGGCGATCAGGGCCTATATAAAATCAGTGGTTGAAACGCAGGATCAGGCACGTGAGGCGGGACAGGAGGCGATCACTTATTCGAGCTATCCAACCCAGATCACCTTCCCGACCAAGCCTCCCATCGATATTGGTGATCTGACGCCGATATTGCCGCCGTTCAACCCAACCAATCCTGGCGATTGCAAATCGTCCGGCGACGCCGTCAAGAATGATTGTCTGATCGGCGCGCAAATGATGGAAGAATGCGGTGCCATCAGTATGGGGACAAAGACGGCCATGCAGTTCTCCTGCGGCATGGCCGGGCAGATGGAAGAAATGAAGTGCAATTCGGACGTCGCGGCAGGCATACCACATACACCACCTGAGCCGAGTGAAGCGCTGAACGCCGAAGCTGTGTGTCGCGCCATGGAAGAGCGCGGTGGGAATGGGCAGCCGCTGGAAACACAGACCTCAAGCGGTAACTGACCCCCTCCATAGCGTAGTAGTACAAGCCTCAGGAGCGGGCCCCGGTAGCCGAATATGACCAGTCCCTTGGCCGCAATCACAACGAAAAAGGCCGGCGGATGCGATCCGCCGGCCTTCTTGTTGCATGTATTGCTATTTAGAGGCCGAGGCTCTGATAAGAGCGGGCGATGTCCGTCAGGGCACAGACATATGCCGCTGTCCGAAGGTCAACGATTTTTGGATTGTCGTTCATCATTTTCCGCATGCGGCCATAAGCATCGCGCATGGTGTCGTCCAGACCCGAGCGCACGAGGTCAATTTCGCCAGCGCCCTGAGCAAACCGGGCCTTGAACGCAGGCGACAGTTTGGTGCCGAGGGCGGTTTCCAGCTCGTTCATGAGGAGAAGGCTGCGCTTCTCTTCTTCCCGGCGCTGCAGACGGCCGAACCGGATATGGGTCAGGTTCTTCACCCACTCGAAATAGGAAACAGTCACACCGCCAGCATTCGCGTACATGTCGGGGATGATGACGACGCCCTTGTCGCGAAGGATGGTGTCCGCATTGGCCGTGATCGGACCGTTTGCGGCCTCAATGATCAGCTTGGCCTTGATGTCCGCCGCGTTGCCACCGTGGATCGATCCTTCAATCGCCGCAGGGATCAGGATATCGCATTCCTTTTCGAGCACGGCGTTGCCGTCCTCGTAGAACTTGCCATGCCCATAACCGCGCACGCCGCCATTATGAGAGATGAAGTGCTTGAGGTCTTCAATATCAAGCCCATCGTCCTTGACGATGGCACCATCGCGCTCAACCACCGCAGTGATCAGTGCACCGTCTTCCTCAGACAGGAACTTGGCGGCGTGGTAGCCCACATTGCCAAGGCCCTGAACGACGACGCGCTTACCCTCGAGTGTGCCGTCAAGACCCAGTTTGGCCACGTCTTCCGGGTATTCGAAGTAGGATTGCAGCGCATACTGAACGCCGCGGCCGGTCGCTTCGACCCGCCCGGCAATACCGCCGACATGCAATGGCTTACCGGTAACGCAGGCCATGGCATCGATATCCGTGGGGTGCATGCGCTTATAGGCATCAGCCATCCACGCCATTTCCCGCTCGCCGGTGCCCATGTCGGGGGCCGGAACGTTCTGGGAGGGGTGGATCAGGTCGCGCTTAGCCAGCTCATAGGTAAACCGGCGAGTGATGCGCTCAAGCTCGTCTTCTTCCCACTCTTTGGGGTCGATCATCAGGCCGCCCTTGGAGCCGCCAAACGGGACGCGGACGAGCGCACATTTATAGGTCATCAGGGCCGCGAGTGCCTCGATCTCGTCCTGGTCGACGGAGAGCGCATAGCGGATCCCGCCTTTGACCGGCTCCATGTGCTCGGAATGAACACCGCGATAGCCCACGAAGGTGTGGATGCTGCCGCGCAGCTTGACGCCGAACCGGACCGTATAGACCGAGTTACAGACCTTGATTTTGTGTTTCAGACCATCAGAGATGTCGAGATGGGCCGCGGCCCGATCAAACATCACATTGACACTGTCGCGGAACGTCAGTTCGCGGACATGATCGGGGTTATTCATGGTTTCCTCCGGGGCTTTGTTTTGAGGGGAGCTTGCTCTCGAACACTGATTTTCGCGTTAATGACGGAAGTGCCGCATGCCGGTGAAGACCATGGCCAGTCCGCGCTCATTGGCAGCGTCGATGACCTCCTGATCCCTGACTGAACCGCCAGGCTGTATTACGGCTGTTGCGCCGGCTTCCGCAGCTGAAATCAGCCCGTCCGCAAAAGGAAAGAACGCGTCGGACGCCACGACCGATCCCTGAACGAGGGGTGTCGACTGGCCCATGGCTTCGGCTGCATCGGCGGACTTGCGAACGGCAATTCGAGTGGAATCGAGCCTGCTCATCTGTCCGGCGCCGATGCCCACGGTGGCGCTGTTCTTGGCGTAGACAATGGCGTTGGATTTGACGTGCTTGGCGACCGTGAACGCGAACAGCATATCGTCCAGTTCCTGCGCGGTGGGCGTGCGCTCGGTGACGACCCGCAGGTCTTCCTTGGCCACGTGGCCGGCATCACGCGCCTGATACAGGAAGCCGCCTGCCACTGGCTTGATCGTCATGGCCGCGGTCCGCGGGTCGGGCAGGCCGCCGGTCAGGAGGAGCCGCAGGTTTTTCTTCCGGGCGAAGACTTCAACAGCTTCATCGGTGGCATCGGGAGCGATCACGATCTCGGTGAAGATTTTTACGATCTCTTCTGCGGTCGGCGCGTCGAGCGTGCCGTTCAGCGCAATGATGCCGCCAAAGGCGGAAACAGGGTCACAGGCCAGGGCGGTCGTGTAGGCGGAGGTGAAATCCTTGCCCGTCGCCACGCCGCAGGGGTTGGCGTGCTTGATGATCGCTACCGCCGGACCGCCATTGAATTCCGACACAAGCTCGATCGCCGCATCGGCATCGTTGATGTTGTTGTAGCTGAGCTCCTTGCCCTGCAATTGCCGGGCTGAGGCGACGCCGGGGCGCTGATCGCCGGTGACGTAGAAGGCGGCGGACTGGTGAGGATTCTCCCCGTACCGCATTGTCTGTTTCAGGGTGCCCGCCACGGTCACACGGCGCGGCATGTCTTCTTCGAGGGAGGCGAACCAGGTCGAGATGGCGCTGTCATAGGCGGCGGTCCGGGCGTAGGCGATGCCTGCAAGTTTCCGGCGCTCATCCATCGTCGTGCCACCAGCGGCCAGCGCCGCGGTGATCAGGTCGTAATCTTCCGTGTCCGTCACCACAGCCACATGGGCGTGGTTTTTCGATGCGGCGCGGATCATGGCCGGACCGCCAATATCGATATTCTCGATGATGTCGTCGGCGGGCGCGCCTTTGGCCAGGGTCTCCTCGAAGGGGTAGAGGTTGACCACAAGGAGGTCGATGCCCTCAATACCATGCGCGTTCATCGCCTCGACGTGGTCGGGCTTTGACCGATCGGCCAGCAATCCGCCGTGTACGCCGGGATGCAGCGTTTTTACCCGACCATCCATGATCTCGGGGAAGCCGGTAACGTCGGACACATCCGTGACGTCGAGCCCTGCGTCGCGGATCGCCTTGGCGGTACCGCCCGTCGACAATAGCGTGACGCCGGCGTTGGCGAGGACGTGGGCGAATTCGATCAGCCCTGTCTTGTCCGAGACGGAGAGGAGGGCACGGCGAATGGGCAGGCGATCAGCGGACGATGACACGAGACGGAATACTCCTTGGACGACAATCTTGGGCGCCTTATCGGCGCGTCCAAGGCCGGTCGCAAGGCCCCGAAACCGTCAGCGGTCGTTCTGGATCGGCTTTCCGCTCTTGCGACGAACGCCCAGAGAGGCGATCGCGTCGGGCTGTGCCGACTGCGGGTCGGGGCGGAATTCCGGCACCAGATGGTGCACTGCTTCCTCCAGCTCGTTTCTTTGGCAGCTAAGAGCATACTGCACGACATCTTCTAGTCGTGGTTTGAGCAATGGAAGGTCGATCATGCTCGGCGACGCCAGAAGGATTCCGTCAACGCCAGTGCGGACGAGCTTCTCAAGGTCATGGAAAATTTCCTCGAACAGTTTTTCGCCGGGCCGCAGGCCGGTATAAACTATTTTAATGTCCTCGTTCGGGGTCAGGCCCGCAGCCTCGATCATCCGTTCGGCCAGCGTGACGATTCGAACCGGTTCGCCCATATCGAGCACAAAAATGCGCCCGTCATGGGTCATCACGCGGCCATTCTCGTCGCTCAGCGATGCCGCCTGAATGACCAACTGAACCGCTTCGCGGGTGGTCATGAAATAGCGCTGAACGTCGGGGTGGGTCACCGTGATAGGACCGCCTTGGGCAATCTGGCGCTGGAACAGCGGGGCGACGGATCCGGTGGATCCCAGCACGTTGCCAAAACGCACAGTCACAAAACGCGTGCCGGTCTGGGCGATGTCCAGGGACTGGGCGTAAAGCTCCGCAATACGCTTGGTTGCGCCCATGAAGCTTGTCGGATTGACCGCTTTGTCAGACGAAATGAAGACGACTGCCTCACATCCTGTCCGGACCGCCGCGTCGAAGACGTTTTTGGCGCCAAGGACGTTGGTCAGGGCCGCCGCGCACGGATTTCGCTCGACAATTGGCACATGCTTGTAGGCTGCTGCATGCAGCACGAAATGCGGCGCCGCATTTTCAAAAACGGGGTTGAGGTGCTCAAGTCGGCAGACATCGACCAGCATGGAAACGACATTCAGGCCGGGGCGTGTGCGCTTCAGCTCCATGTCGATTTCGTAGAGGTTGAACTCGGAGTTATCGATCAGGATCAGGAGCTCTGGATCAAACTGCGCCACCTGGCGCACGAGCTCAGAACCAATGGTTCCGCCCGCGCCGGTGATCATCACGCGCTTGCCGGTAATCAGTTTTTCCGCCTGCTTCAGATCGGTATTGCGCGGCTCACGTGCCAGCAATTGCGTACTGTCGAGTTCCAGCGCGGTCAGGTCACTGGGCGCAAGACGCGCCGTGACCCGATCTGTCCGCCGCCGACGAAAAAACGGAAATTGTCTGTTGTTCCCGCTCACCGGATTTCTCTTCCCGTTAACTCTAGCCAGACTAGCACTGTGATCCGCATTGGCAAATCCTGTTTACGATCAATTGCGTCATGCGACTGCTCAATCCTGCCGGGTAAAGGCCCATCGCACACCCTCCCGTTCAGGGTACAGCTCGATCTGATGCGACGGCTCTACAATGCCATCCCGCGTCGCATCCACGCTCTCTGCAACGTCCACCCGGGCGCTTCCCGTAGCAAAGCGCCATAATTTGCCGGTCGCAAGCCTTATGTCTACGGTCAACTTGTCGTCAAGCCGCGTGACCGTGGCACCTGCCGGCAGATGGAAGCGATAAAGGGCATCCTTGGCAGGATTGCGGCAGACATCTTCTCCGCGAACATTGTCGCCAGAGGGAGCGAGCCAGAGCCGGCGCTGATGAAAGGCGCCGCCGTGCCGTCGCGTCATCGTCAGGACACTGCCCTCATCGCTGCTCTGCAATTTTCCGCGCGCGGGCGTGTCCGCCATCTCATCTAGCGTGCTGGTCGCGGGAACGGACAAAAGGGCAGATCGCCATTTGGCCATGGCCGGAGTGACGGCGGCGGCGAAAGAGGACGGTGCCCCGCAATTGATCACGACCCGCTCGTCGCCATCAGTCAGACTGAAACTGCCGGCGCCAAAATCGCCTGCGTCGTCATGCCCGAGATCCGCGTGCACCAGAAGTTTTCCCTGCTGCAGGCGCCGCAGTCCGAGACCTGCCAGCAGACCGTCCGCCTCTTCGCGGCGGAGAAGGTGCAGGCGCTGAAGCTTCTGGCGGTCGCCGTCGTGGCCGCACGGCAGGGCGGCGAAACGATCCGGCGCATCCATCAGCCCGCCAACATACAGGCGGGCGACTTTGCGCGCTTCCGCGAGAGGCGCCGGCGGCGACAATCGGCGGGCAATATAGGCATTCTGCAAGGCATCCAGCAGATTGAGGCTGGTCAGGGCGTCTTCAGCCACGCGCCAGTCGAGCGGCAGATGGCCGCCCGCCAACCGTGTCAGGCTGGTGTCGAGCACATGTCCGCCCGGCACACCGATGCCGCGGTCTTCGGGCATACACAACGCCACGAGACTGCGGGTGACGCTGACATCGAGAAAGGAGGGATCGCTGTCGCCGCGCCGCTTTTCCATGCGTCGCAAATGGCGCCCCTGACGCGCGATTGTATCGAGTATCGCTTCCCGCCACGGTGCGTCACGGCCCTGCTGCAGGATCGGCAAATATTGTAGCAGCGTGAACAGTCGCGCTGCCGTAATCCGCCGTGACCAGGCGCGGGGGCGATATTGGCCAGACTGCTCCAGCCATGCCGTCATGAATTGCTGGGCGCAGCGCACGGCGTCACCATGGGGAAGGGCGGCGCAGGCGGGGAGCCAGTCGAACCGCTCGAAATGCCACCATCCCGCGTCACTGTTGCCCCAGGCGGCGGCTTTCGGCGCGAGTTTGGCGCAAGCCGCAATCAGCGGTTCAGCCGGGCGGCTGGACTGCTCCGGTTGATGGAGAACTCGGAGCGGCAACGGGCCCCTGAGTTGAACTTCGTGATAAAATCGGTGGCGTCCGCCAAGGGGCCCCTGAACGGGCATGGTCAAACCGCCTTGAGGCCAGCCTGGCGAAGGGCCTCGATATTCGCTTGATAGGCTGTTGGTCCGCCGCGAAAGACCGCCGTGCCTGCGACCAGAACGTTGGCCCCGGCGGCAATCACCTTGGGGGCGGTGTCGGCGGCGATACCGCCATCCACTTCCAGCGTGATTTTGCGGCCCGACTGCTCGATCATCTGGCTCACGGCGGCGATCCGCGGCAGCTGGCCTTCAATGAATGACTGCCCACCAAAACCGGGGTTCACGGTCATCAGCATGATGTTGTCGATCATCTCGATCACAGGCTCGATCACGGAAAGGGGTGTCGCCGGATTGAGGGCGATGCCCGCCTTGATCCCGAGCGCCGCAATGGTCTGCAGGCTGCGGTGAAGATGCGGACCTGCTTCCGGGTGAATGGTCAGGATATCAGCGCCAGCTTTGACGAAGTCTTCGATAAAGGCATCCACGGGCGAGATCATCAGATGCACGTCGAGCGGCTTCTTGGTGTGCGGGCGCAGCGCTTTGACGAGGCCAGCGCCAAACGTGATATTCGGCACAAAATGTCCGTCCATCACATCGACATGGATCATGTCGGCCCCGGCTTCATCCACGGCCCGAACTTCATCGGCAAAGCGGGCGTAGTCAGCGGCAAGGATAGAGGGAGCAATTTGTGGAAGCATAAGGGTCACTTAGGGTTGAACGCCCCCTTCTGGCAATGCGGCGATGTCCCAATATGGAAAAACCCCTCGCCGAAGGGAGGGGTCTTCCAGAGTGCAAAACATTGTCAGTTGGAGGTCGCTGTTACCAGCGCTCGACCAGTGAATCGGGGCCTAATCCCCGATCAGGGCCAAATTGGGGCAGTTTTCCACAAATTTTCAATTTACCTCAAATTCTTTGGATCAGGCCACCGGGACCGGTTGGGGGCGTGTCTGGCCGACCTGTTTAAGCAGCTTGCGGACCGCGCCAATGCTGGTGAGCGCGCTGACCGCCCCCACGGCAAGGCCAGCCTTCCACTGCAGATCGAGGAAAGTGAGCGCCAGAACAGCCACGATTGCCAGAAGACCAAAACCCATCACCGTCTGGCCAGGCTTTTTCAATACCCGTCCGGCGGCGCCAGCGACGGACCGCGCCGCGCGTGCCGGCACCACTGCTGCCGCGCCAACTGCCCTCGCGGCCGCCGTGCCGCTACGGGACAGAAATGAGGTTACGCCCCGAAAGCCGACCAGGCTGATCAGTCCGGCCAGTGCCGTTCCGATAAACGCGCCCAGCGCCCATTTGCGGTGGCTGTCCGACAGAACGAGACCTTGATCATCGGCGTGCTCGGCGACTGCAGCCGTGCCCTGTCGATCCACGACGATAACATGGTCCTGCTCAAGGACGGGCGGCGCGGCCGCAGCGGTAAGCGCAAGTGCGCCCATGGTGGTTAGAGCCGCTGCGCTGGCTCCCAAGACGGCGTGACGTCGCTTCATCAGAGGCTCTCCGGATTGATATAGTTGAATAAAATATGGGTCGGCGGCCTCGCCAGTGCAAGTCTTGCCAGCGCGGCGGGGCTTCGGCCAAGAGCGGGCGCGAATGAACAACAAGGATACTCCCATGGCTCAACTCGAACGTCGTCGCCTTGGTCGGACGGATCTGACCGTTTCAAGCCTCTGTCTGGGCACAATGATGTATGGCGATCAGATGGATGAGAAGGGCGCCTTCAACCAGATGGACCGCTGCTTTGACCGCGGGATAGACTTCTTTGATACCGCCGAAATGTACACGATCCCGCCGAAGCCCAAGACGCAAGGCGACAGCGAACGGATTGTCGGGCGGTGGATGAAGGAGCGGGGGTGCCGGGATCGCGTCGTGCTGGCATCGAAGATTGTCGGTCGGTCGAGCATGACCCATGTCCGCGGTGGCCAGACGCCGCGCGTCACCCCGGAACAGATCGAAACGGCTGTCCATGGCAGTCTTGACCGTCTTCAGACGGATTACATTGATCTCTACCAGATTCACTGGCCGGACCGGCATGTCCCCATTTTTGGCCAAGACCTGAAAGGCTATAGCGTTCACGACAATGACGACGCTGTGTCATTTGCAGAGCAGCTTTCCGCCCTCGCGAAATTCGTCAAAGAGGGACAAATCCGTCATGTGGGGCTGTCGAACGAAACGCCCTGGGGGGTGATGCAGTTCATCAAGGCGGCGGATGAGTTGGGATTGCCGCGCATGGTGTCGATCCAGAATGCCTATAGTCTCATGAACAGAACGTTCGAGTACGGACTGGCCGAGATTGCCATGGAAGAGCATGTCGGCTTGCTCGCCTATTCGCCGCTGGCGCAGGGCGTGCTCTCAGGCAAATATCTGGGCGGCAAGAAGCCAGCAGGCTCGCGCGGCGAAATGTTCGGGCGTCTGGGCCGGTATGAAACGCCATCCGCCGAGCCGGCCCTGCGCGCCTATCTGGAACTGGCGCAAGAGCTGAATGTCGATCCTGTCATTCTGGCCATGCAGTTCGTCACCTCACGCCCGTGGGTGACGAGCAACATCTTTGGCGCATCGAACGATGATCAGCTCGACACCATCTTTGCGTCACTGGATTTTGAGTACACGGACGACATTCACGCAAAGGTGAATGAGATCCATGCGCGGTATCCCAATCCGTGCCCATGAGGCAGTGTTACCGCTGAAAATCATAAAGGGCGCCCAGATCAAGGATCTGGGTCAGGGCGTCCAGTGCGGTCCGGCTCTCGATGAGTAATTGAGGGTCGAGAAGGTCGTTGGGGAGGAGTTCCTCCCGGTAATGGGCATCGACCCAGGCTTCGAGCGCGTCAAGGCGCGCTTCACCAAGAATGACCCCTCCCGCAACGGCTTTTTCTTCCGCCTCCGTCAGAACGACGCGCAGGCGCAGGCAGGCCGGGCCGCCGCCATTCTTCATGCTCTGTTTGAGGTCGAAGAAATGCGCAGCGCTGATCGGCCCGTTGCCCGCCATAGCACCTTCCAGATAGCGTCTCGTGCTCTCAGTGGCTTCGGCTTCGCCAGGGAGGATCAGTGCCATTTTGCCGTCAGGCAGGGTCACGAGCTGGGAGTTGAAAAGATACGACGTGATCGCATCTTCGAGCGGGACATCGCTTTCAGGCACTTCAACGAAGATGGGCTCGAAGCCGAGCGGTTCGGCAAGACGTCGCATCTCGTCAAAGGCAGGGCCGGTCTCTTCATAGGCGGCCTCGTGGTAGAACAGTACCGGGCCATTGGTGACGCCGACCACGTCGTTGTGGAATGCGCCGGCCTCGATCGCCCGGCGTGACTGCCGCATGAAGACGCTGGTCTCAAGCACGCCATGGCGACGCGCGATCGTGTGGCTGGCTTCGTAGGCCTGACGCGGCAGGAAGCGCCAGCTTTCAAGCTTCTCAAATGCTGATCGGCCGTAGACGAACTGTTCGATGCCTGGCGCGCCGTGTTGTGCGCTCAGGCGACCGTGATTGGCAGCCCCTTCGTCGCCCATCGCGCCACCCATGGGGATCGCTTCGTGGTGCGCGAAATGGCGGTCATCGGCAAAGATGGTCTGCAGCGACCGCGCCGTGAACGGATGTTCGATGGACCGGTGGTACATGGCGGACAGATTGGCAGGCGTAAAATGAACCTTGCCATCTGCGCTGTCCGCAGATGGTGAAACGGTGGCCGCATTGGCGGTCCACATGTTTGACGCGGACGAGATGTTGTAGAGGAGGGCAGGCGATACCTTCGCGGCGGCCTCGATCACCGCCTGATCGGTGCCAGTGAAGCCCAGCTGGCGCAGCGCCGGAAGGAAGGGGCGCTCATGGGGCGGCAGCACGCCTTGGGTCAGGCCCATACGGATCAACGCCCGCATTTTGGACAGACCCTGACGCGCCGCTGCGCGCGGGTTAGAGGCGCTGCCATAGGACGACATCGAGGCGACATTTCCGACCGACAGGCCACCATAATTATGGGTGGGGCCGACCAGGCCGTCGAAATTGATCTCCTTGGCTGGTGTCATTTCACCAGTCCCGGCATGGCGGCGTCATCGTTCAGCGCACCTTCCTGCACCATGCTGGCCATGGGCCAGGCGCAATAGTCCGCCGCGTAATAGCCCGCTGGCCGATGATTGCCGGAAAGGCCTGGACCGCCGAAGGGGGCCTTGCCGGAGGCGCCGGTTGTCTGGCGGTTCCAATTTACAATGCCTGCATCGATCTGGTCGGCAAAGCGGTGCCAGAGCTGCTCGTCATCGGATAACAGACCTGCGGACAGGCCAAATCGCGTATCATTGGCCTTGGCGATGGCGTCATCAAATGTCTTTGTCCGGAACACCTGCAGCAAGGGGCCAAACACTTCTTCGTCGCGAACTTCTCGGCATCGGGTCGTGTCGATCAGCCCCGGCGTGACATAGGCCGATCCCTGATCAAGACGCAGGCTGGGGCGAACCGCTTCGCCGCCATGGAAGAGCAATTCTTCCTGGGCCTTCAGGATGGCGTCGGCAGCCTTTGAATGCACCACCGGTCCGATAAATGGCTGCGGGTCCGCGTCTGGCCGGTCAACGGCCAGTCTTGAAATAAGGCTGGCCACCGCGTCGATGATCCGGTCACCAGCGGCGCCGTGCGGGACGATCAGGCGGCGAGCGCAGGTACAGCGCTGACCTGAGGTAATGAACGCTGACCGGGCAATGACCGTGGCGGCGCTTTCCGCGTCGGCCACGTCCCATGCTATAAGCGGGTTGTTGCCGCCCAGTTCCAGCGCCAGAATTTTGTCCGGATGCCCCGCTAATGTGCGGTGGATGGCAAGGCCCGCTTTCACGCCGCCCGTGAACAGGACGCCGCGTGTGCGTTTGTCTTCGATGAGTTGACCGGCTTCTGCTGCGCCGCCCTGCACAAGATTGATGACGCCCGGCGGCAGACCGGCTTCTTCCCACCAGCCGACCATGGCCTGCGCCACCGCAGGGGTGATCTCGCTTGGCTTGAAGACAATCGTGTTCCCGGCAATCAGTGCGGGGATGATATGCCCGTTGGGCAGGTGGCCCGGAAAGTTGAACGGCCCGATCACCACCATCACGCCGTGCGGACGATGGGTGAGGCGGATCGCGCCTTCGTTCCGCGTTGGCGTCCGTTCGTGATAGGCCTCGATCGAAATGGCGGCTTTGCCGGCAATGGCGCCAGCCTCGGTTCGCGCATCCCACAGGGCCTTACCCATTTCGTCAGAAATGAGCTTTGCCATCTCCTCCTGCCGCTCCTTGGCGATGGCGGCATAGCGTTCAATAATCGCGAACCGCTCCTCAACGCTTAACCGGCGCCAGCTGCCAAAGGCCGAGTGCGCCGCAGCCAGGGCGCTCTCCAATTGGGCTTCGCTCGCCTGCGCGCCCTGCCAGATCGGTTCTCCATTGGCGGGATTGGTAGAGGTCAGGGGCGCCCCTTGTCCATCCGTCCACGATCCATCGATGAATAGCTTTCCATCCTGCTTCACGGCTTATCCTTTCAAGGGGGCGGCGATCACGCTTTGCCCATTGGCAAGGTTCGCGCGCCGCGCGATTTCGGGGGGAATGACAACGGTCTGGCCCGTTGGATGTCCCATTCCCATCGTGACCACATAGGGCTGGTCCCCTTGGGCGGCGACCATGAACGGCACAGCGCCGTCAATGTGGCTGGCATCGGCCTTGACCGTCAGTGTGCGTTTGGACTGCTTGCGGACCGTCCGAATGTCGGAGAGGTCAGTTTCAATACTTGGCCCACCGTCGAAGATATCGACGCATCGGGTCCATTTGAAGCCTTCTGAGGACAACAGGTTCAGCGCGTGGTTCGATGTCCGGTGGGGTTTGCCGATGATGTCCTGGCAGCTCTGGGGCAGGAGCGAGACATAGATCGGAAATTTCGGCATCAGGTGAGAGATGAAGCGGAAGTCATTGGCGGACTGCCGATCGGCCTCTTCAAAGCTCGTGTTGAAAAACTTGGCGGCGATGTGCTCCCAGAACGGGCAGGTGCCATCCTCCTCAAAATGTCCCCGGATCTCCGCCATGACCTTGTCGCTGAACCGGCTAGGGTTCATGCCCAGATACATGAAGCGCGACAGGGACAGGAAGCGGCCAGCGCCCTTGCCGCGCGCCCGCGCGGCCACAAGCAGCGTGCCAACTTCGGTATAGCCGTGAAAATCATTGACCAGGAAAAGGATGTCGGTGCTGGCGGTCAGGTTCATTTCCGGTGCCTGGGTCGCCAGATGGGACAGGCGGTAGGAATAGAACGGCCGGTCTTCGCCCAGATTTGGAAATATGCAGGCCATGCCGGCTGCGCCTTCTTCGTCTTCCATCACGAAGAAAAAGACGTCACGGGCGCTGGCACGTCCTTTACCGGCAAAGGCGGCGATGGAGGCGTTGATCCGTTCGGCCATGGCGTCCTCGCCCTGGGGCACCGTGGTCATGCCCGTACCCGCCTCCTTGGCGAGTGCCACGAGAGACGGCAGGTCATCTTCACGGGCGGGACGAATGATGAATGGGCTCATGAACCTGCATACTCCATAAAGATATCGGCGACCGCCAGCGCGGGCTTTATCGTTTCACCCGGTACGACCTGAACGGCGTCTTGCCAACCCGCCCGATGTACGCTGTCACGCGCCTTCGTGACAGAGTTGGATTCACAAATACTGCCGTTAACCTGTATTAACGAAATAAATGCTCTTATTCCCATTTTGGCGCATGAAACGCCGCTCGCGCCTCTTTGAATTAACCTTTTATTAAGATAGCTTCGAAGCTGCCAAATATACTTTTTGTTTGCATGTTGTGAGGGGCCGGTTGCGATGACCAAACATTATACAGAATTGACGGGTGCGATAGGTGAGCGCATCCAGTTCGGTGCCCAGCGCCATGCTGCGGACGCCTATTTTCACAAAGCGGCGCCGGTCGTGCGGATCGCGGGCGTGGCGTACACGCTTAGCGAAATCAGCGCCCTGGGCTTCAGTGTCCTCAGTACAGAGACAGTATCGGCGCCGGATGGTGTGGATTCCGTCGAGGTCTGGTTTGAGCAGGGCGACAGCGTTCTGGCCACAGCGGAGATCTTGCGCCCGGGCGCGGCGGTGGATGGCGTTGTCGAATGCCGGTTCTTTGACCGTGCGATCGATCTGGAGGCGCTGGCACATGACAATGCAGCAGCGGTTGCAACGATGCGCGTGCTGCGACCGCGGCTGGAACGCAGCAGCGTTCCCACAGGCTACAAGATTTTCTGCGCAGATCTTCTGGATTCCCTCGCGTCCTATCGGCGTGAGATCGAGGAGGAACTGGCACCGTTCGACCACGCCCTCAGTGCTGATGAACGTCGGGTTCTTGATCGTGAGCTTGAGGTAGCGGTCAAGGCGAATTGGGCTGAGTTCATCCTGCGAGGCAACGCACTTGTACTGCCCTACAAGAACGATCCGGAGATGCGAAAGGCGCTCAAGCGGTACACAGAAAATCTCGTAACGCCAGAGCTCTGCCGGGCCGATCTGCAGCGCCGCTGTTTCGAAAAACCGATGGGTTATCCTGGCGATTTCCAGATCATGAACATGTTCTATGATCATCAGCCGGTCGGTGCAGGGCCCTATGAGCGGTTTCTCTACCTGCTGGGACTGATTGCAGGCGCACCGATCGCCGGGCGCATGCGGTCGCTGACAGATGAGCTGTCATTGCTGGCAAACGATCATCCGGAGCAGGACCATTTCCATGTGATGAGCATTGGGTCGGGGCCAGCGCGTGAATATACGGACTTCTTCTCGACCGGCGCCCATCTGGGAAAGGGATATTCACTTACTCTGGTCGACCCTGAAAGCTTGGCGCTCGACTATGCGATCAAGTCTATCTATTCAAGCGTGAAGACCGGCGTCTCCTCGATCATGGTTTCGGGGATGAATACGTCGTTCACGGAAATGTTGCGGCCGGGCAGTACATTCCGTCACCTGCCGCCACAGGACTTCATCTATTCGGCCGGGCTGACGGACTATCTGAATACGAAACTGACCCGGATGATGGTCAGCAAGCTTTATGAGCACCTCAAGCCTGGCGGCACGGTCCTGATCGGCAACGTGAATGACAGCCCGACGGGCATGTACTGGTCGGCCGAATATGCGCTCGACTGGACGATGTATTTCCGCAATGAGCAGGAAATGCGGGAAATCGCCGACGGCCTGCCAGGCATTCATGAACTGACGCTCGATCAGAGTGGCGCGTACTGGATCCTGAAGCTGAAAAAGCCGGCTTAAGCCACGCGCCGGCGGCGGCTCTGTGTTGCCGGCGCCGCTTTTTCTTCTGTACGCGGAAGAATAATCTGGGCCAGCGAGCCGACATCCGGGATGCTGGCGAAGGTCATTTTTGCACCGCCCACCTGCATCAGGGAGCGGGCCAGCGAGACGCCGATGCCCAGCTTGTCGCCGCCCATATTGCGGAAGTTTTCCGTCCTGTTCAGCGCATCACGTACACGGTTGATCTCGCTTTCCGCAATGCCTGGACCGTCGTCCTGGATCGACAGCACCACATATTGGGCGTGATCCTGCGACGTGATCGAGATGCAACTGCCCGGCGGGCTATACCGCACCGCATTGTCGATCAGTTCGTCGAGCCCGCGAATGACATGGCGGGGATCGACGCTGATCGGCGTTTCTGAACAGTCGATGCGGATGACGGTCTGCTTCTCGCGCGCCGTCTGCTCATGACGATAGACCGCTTCGCGAACCAGACGGTGAGCGGATGTTTTTTGTGGCTGGCTCGGCAATAGGCCGCCTTCGGCGCGCGTATAGTCAAGAATGCGCTGGCTCTGATGGGACAGAACCGTACCGGCCCGGTGGATTTCGGCGGCGAAGCCGGTGACGTCGGCCGCACCGTCGGGCAGATCGCGGGATTGCTCGATGATCTGGGCATATCCGATGATCTGGTGCAGTGGCGTCTTCACCACGTGGCCAAGCACGTTCAGCAGCGCGTTCTTGCGTTTCAGGTCTTCCTGCGCACCATCAGCCATGGCGCGCAGCTGCGTGTAGTACGTTTCCTTGTCGCGATACTGAATATACTCGATGCGCCGGTTCTGCTCGAGGTGGTAATTGGCCAGCGCACAGCTGACGAACGTGCCCACAAGGAAGAAATGACCGGCAAAAAGGTCGATCGTGTCGGCGAACTGATAGGTCGCGATATAGAAAGACAGGTAGATAAAGGCGAGCAGCGCGCTGCAGACGTGAAAATGCAGCCGGCCAATGGCGGCGAACACGACCGCGACGTGGAGAAAGCCCACATAATAGGGCGGGCTGACGGTGCCGATCTCATAAATCATCCACGCCACCGAAAGGGTGACGCCGATGACCCCCAGAACACCCAGGGTCATCATGTGGCGGCGGCCGGTCGGCGTGTAGCTGATGGCGCAAAGCAGGATGTTGAAAAGCGCGCTGATCAGTCGAAGGGTGATGGTCAGCGGCGCAATAGAGCCCAGCGTATAATAATCGAGGAAACTGTAGATCATGTGGATGGCTGCGCCCGAGAAGATGAGCAGCCGGTCCGTCTCGATATTCCGCTCTAGCGAATAGTCGTCATAAGCCATTTCCAGGTCGCGGTTTTTGAACCGAGCGGACCATGGGCTGATAGCGGCTTTCGCAGAAGAGGGGCCTGTCGCGATCACAATGTCCAGACCGTAACCCAACTAGGTTAAAAATCTGGACCTCGTGCTCATGCTCAGATGAATTCCCGTGCATCGCGGTATGGCAGACTCAGTGCCTCGGCCACCGCGTTGTGGGTGATATGGCCGTCAGCGACATTGAGGCCGTGGCGCAGGTGAACATTGCGCTCAAGGGCGGTCTTGGTGCCAAGGCCTGCCAACTGGATCACGTAAGGCAGGGTGCGGTTGGACAGGGCATAGGTCGAGGTGCGCGGCACGGCGCCGGGCATGTTGGCGACGCAATAGTGGACAATGTCGTCGACCACATAAGACGGGTTGTCGTGGGTCGTCGGCTTGGAGGTCTCGAAGCAGCCGCCTTGGTCGATGGCGATGTCGACGAGCACGGCGCCTTTTTTCATCGTGCTCAGCATCTCGCGTGACACGAGCTTGGGTGCGGCCGCGCCGGGGACGAGCACCGCGCCGATTACGAGGTCAGCGGTTTTCACGGCATCGGCGATGGCACCGGTGGTGGAATAGACGGTCTGAACCTCGTTCTTGAACAGCGCATCAAGTTCCTGCAGGCGATCGATGGAACGGTCGAAAATCGTGACATGGGCGTGCAGGCCGACCGCCATCTGTGCGGCATTGAAGCCTGATGTCCCGCCGCCGATGATGATGACTTCCGCGGCGCCAACGCCCGGAACACCGCCCAGCAACATGCCGCGCCCGCCATTGGATTTCTGCAGGCAGTTGGCCCCGACCTGCACCGCCATACGACCGGCCACCTCACTCATCGGCTTCAGCAGGGGAAGGCCACCGGCATCATCAGTCACCGTTTCATAGGCAATCGCATAGGCCCCGCTTTTCATCAGCGCTTCGGCCTGCGGCTTGTCGGCGGCCAGATGCAGATAGGTGAACAGGGTCTGGCCACGGGAGAGCAGGGCACATTCGTGCAGCTGGGGTTCCTTGACCTTGATGATCAGATCAGCCTCGAAGGCGGCTTCGGCTGTCGGCACGATCTGGGCGCCAGCTGCGACATATTGGTCATCCGTGAAATCAATGCCTTCACCGGCGCCTGTCTGCACGACCACTTCATGGCCCAATCGAACAAGTTCCAGAACGCTCTCTGGCGTCAACCCGACCCGATGCTCCAGGGTTTTGATTTCTTTTGGTAATCCAATGCGCATGACGGTACCTTCTGTTGTCGAAGCCAGGGCCGCAGCCCGTCAAATGGGAACTTCACCGGCTAGTCGCTCGCTATGTATTTGTCACGAGTGAAATCATATTGCCGGAATGAATCGCGGAACCATATGACTGGTCCTCAGTTTCCCTTGGGTGCATGTCGTGAAGCGCTCGCCCAAGGACTGAAAAATGGCTTTTGATGCTGATACCTATCTCAGAACAACCATCCGGACAGCGATGTCCGCACCGTTGCTTTCGATCGATGAAGAGCAGGAGCTGACGCGCCGTTGGCACGAAGAGAATGACAAGGACGCGCTGGGGCAGCTGACCAACGCGCATATGCGCATGGCGGTCTCAACGGCCATCAAATTTCGAGGCTACGGTCTGCCACTTGCCGACCTGATCCAGGAAGGCGCTATTGGCCTTCTCGAAGCTGCCAAGCGTTTTGATCCAGGCCGCGAAGTCCGCTTCTGCACCTATGCCGGCTGGTGGATCCGGGCCTCTATGCAGGACTACATCCTGCGCAACTGGTCCATCGTACGCGTCGGGTCCAAATCGGCCCACAAAACCGTATTCTTCAATCTCAGCCGCATCCGTTCGATGATTGAGCAGTCAGACACGGCGCCGCGTATTGCCCGCGCGAAGGCCGCTGAGCGGTTCCGCGTCAGTGAAGACGATATCGAGTTCATGACATCCCGCCTGGGTCGCCGCGACCAGTCTCTCAACGCCATGTTGAGCGAAGACGGTGAGACCGAACGTCAGGAGCTTATCCCCGACGAACGCGTCACGCCCGATGAGGCTGCGGAAGTGTCTGTGGATGACGACAAGCGCCGCGTCATTGTCGGCGGGGCGATGTCAGATCTGAATGACCGGGAACGGTTCATTATTGAGCAGCGCTTCTTCCAGGACGACAAAGTGACGCTGTCCGACCTTGGCGTTCAACTCAGTCTGTCCAAGGAGCGGGTCCGCCAGATCGAAAAACAGGCCATGACCAAGCTGCGGACCACCTTGCAACAGCATGTGCCGATGGGTGGGCTCTGAAGCGATTGGCGACGCCAACTCTCTGAATTAGAACAGGGTTTCTGCGGCACGCCGCTTAGCGGACGCCATTAGCACTAATATTTATCGCCAAATGCGTTCGCCAGTCGGCCGAGTTCTGCTATTTGGCGGCCAGTTTCGCCCATACCGATGGTATTGTGCACCGCGATGTTTATGCAACAGGCGGGGCACATTAATCGTGTTTATCGGCAAAAAAGGTGGGAACTCTTCTTCCATCTCACGGGTTAGGCGTCTATGTACTAACCGGGTTGTCATGTGTTGGCAGCGGGAAGCCTCGCCTCGCCATCTGCTATATCTATCGTACCTTTAGGAGGGGATGATGAAAACCAAACTCGCACTGCTCGCTGCAGCAGGCTCTCTCGCGCTTTTCTCTGCTGCTAACGCGCAGGACTCGGGCTATTACGGCGCACTGAATGCTGGTGTTGTCTTTGACAGCGATGGCCACGATGTTGAGCCAGTTGCCGGTGCTTATCCTGCCATCTTCGACACGGAATTCGAGCTCGACAGCAACATCACTGTTTCTGGCGCTCTTGGCCGTTACTTCGAAAACGGCTTCCGCGGTGAAGTCGAACTGGCGACCCGCACACAAGAAATCAAAGGCATGCCAGGCGATGGCCTCGGCTTTGCTGGTTTCCCCGGCGTCAGCGGTGACCTCTCCGCAACCACGCTGATGATGAACCTCTACAAGGACTTCAGCATTGATGCTGCTGGCCGTATCACACCTTACGTCGGTGTTGGTGTTGGTGCTGCACGCATGCGTCCTGAGTTCGACAACATCGCAACCGGTGTGATCGCTGCTGACGTCTCTGACATGGCCGCTTCGAACATGATCGTCGTTGGCGACATGGAATACACGCCTGCGATCCAAGGCCTTGCTGGTCTGACATTCGACTTCACGGAAAACATGCTGTTCTCCGTTGGCTACAAGTACCTCCTCGCAGACCAGTTTGAGTACGGTTCATACGTGAACGGTCCTGCTGCCAACCTGTCGAGCGGCTATGACGCTCACGAGTTGACGGTCGGCCTGCGTTGGAACTGGGGCGTTGAAGAGCCAGTGATTGTTGAGGAAGCACCACAGCCTGTTCAAATGCAGACATGCTTTGACGGCAGCCGTATTCCTGTCACGCAAGAGTGCCCACCAGAAATCGAAGAAGAAGAAATGATGACGGAACTTGATCCGCTCGTCGTGTACTTCGACTACGACAAATCGGTTCTGACAGACGCTGCACGCACGCTCATTGCTGCTCGCGCTGAAGAAGCTCTGGAAGGCGACGTTTCTTCGATCTCCGTGTCCGGTAACACCGACACTTCGGGTTCGGCTTCTTACAACCAAGCTCTCTCGGCACGCCGCGCTGCAGTTGTCCGTGACGCGCTGGTCGCCAACGGCATTTCTTCAAGCGTCATCACGGTTGAAGCGCTCGGCGAATCCAACCCAGCCAAACCAACGGCTGACGGCGTTAAAGAGCCTCTGAACCGTCGTACGGAAGTTGAATTCAGCTTCTAAGTCGACATTCATCGAACGGAAAAACCGGCGCCTTAAAGCGCCGGTTTTTTTGTGTCGGAACTGACATCAGCAGAATGGTGGCGCCGGCGCGACGACCCCATTAAAACATCTGCCATCCGCGTATTCCTTTATACCCTATTAACACTGATACGCGCAGTTAGACCTATGGCTGGGAAGCGCCCCACATCGCGGTCGGGCACGACTAAACGACCCTCGAAAACCAGAACCGGCGCCTCGTCGCGTGGGGGGTCTGCGCGCGCGTCTGATAAAGGAGTGCGTAAGACGACGAGCCGCACCGCCTCATCCAAACCACGTCGTCCTGTTCGTCGCGTGAAGGCGGGCTCGACGAGACGGAAAAAGAGCCAGTCTTGGACAGCCCATCTGCCCGGCCTGATGAAATTTGCTGGCCGGGTGACGGTCGTGGCAATATTGGGCGTGGCGGTCTTCGCCGGGATTCTTGTCTATTATGGCCGCGGCTTGCCTGAGGTCGGCAATCTGGCCGCGGCGCGCAAGCAGCCGCGGATCACGGTCGTCGACCGCTTTGGCCACACCATTGGTATTCATGGACAGGACCGGGGCGATCCTGTGGATACTGCCGAACTGCCCGAGCACGTTGTGCAGGCGTTTCTCGCCACAGAAGACCGTAATTTTTACCACCATGTGGGGGTGAACCCGATCGCTATCCTGCGGGCACTGACGATCAACATGAGGGAAGGCGGTGTTGCCCAGGGCGGTTCCACTATCACCCAGCAATTGGTCAAGAACCTGATCTTGACGCCAGAGCAGACCTTGGAGCGCAAGGTTCAGGAGATGATCCTCGCCCTGCGGATCGAGGCGCGATACGACAAGAACGAGATTCTGGGGCTGTATCTGAACGCGGTCTATTTCGGAAACGGCGCCTACGGTCTCGAAGCCGCCTCGCGCCGCTACTTCGGCAAATCGCCTAAAGAGTTGAATCTGGGCGAGGCCGCCATGCTCGCCGGCCTGCTCAAGGCGCCGTCCCGGTTCTCTCCGACAAACAGCGAGAATCTCGCGCGGACCCGGGCTGCGGTTGTTCTTCATGCGATGGTCGACGCGAACTTCATCACCCGGCAGGAGGCCGACGCCATCATTGCCCAAGGGGTGGCAGATGTGATCGAGGACGATCGGCGCACCTCCTACGCCGCGGACTATGCCGTGACCGAGGCCGAGCGCCTTCTCTCCGGCATCGACGAAGACATCATCGTGCACACGACGATCGACGGCGAAGCCTTGCGCCGTACGGACGATGCCCGTCGCGCCATCGCGGCCGATGATCCTCTTTATGCGGCAGATATTCAGACCGCTGCCATTGCCATGGAGGAGGACGGGGCCATCCGCGTCCTGATCGGCGGCAATGACTACGCGGAGAGCGTCTACAATCGCGCGGTGAAGGCGATGCGCCAGCCCGGCTCCGTGTTCAAGACGTTCGTCTATCTGGCGGCAATCGAAAACGGATGGGAGCCGGAAGATCTGGTCGACGACACGCCCGTCGTCATCGGCAATTATCACCCCAATAATTACAAGGACCGATATTACGGGCCTGTCGAACTGACAGAGGCACTGTCCCGATCCCTAAATGCTGCGGCGATCCGCCTGCAGGAGGAAGTGGGCCGAAACCGCGTCGTTGATGTGGCCCGGAGGGCTGGCTTTGATGGGCTCACGGATGTGGGGGCATCACTGGCGCTCGGCACCATGGAGGCGACCCCGTTGACGGTGGCGCAGAGCTATCTGCCCCTGTCCAATGGGGGCTATCGGACAGAGCCTTACATCATTGTGGGAATTACAACGGCGAGCGGCCGGACACTGTATGAGCGCGAGCCTCCATCGGCGAAGGCACCGATATTCGATAGCGAAACCCTGGTCGCGTTCGACTACATGCTCCGCCATGTGGTCTCGGCCGGATCTGGCGTCCATGCGCGCCTGCCGGTTCATCAGGCTGCCGGCAAGACCGGTACGAGCCAGGACAGCCGCGATGCGTGGTTTGCGGGCTATGCCAGCGGCGTGGTCGGCGTTGTGTGGCTCGGCAAGGATAATAACGAGCCGATGGAAACGGGCCGCGGCTACATTTCCGGCAGCGGAGCACCGGCCCGCGTCTGGGCTGCGATGATGACGGAAACACTGGGCGATCGGCCAGCGCGCGAGCCTGTGCCTTATGTTCCCCGGCGCAAGAAGCGGTCGCTGTTTGAACATCTCGCCGATATCCTCAACGGCAAGGAAGAGCCGGCTGACTATGATGAGCCAGAAGAGCTCAACAGTGAGGAGCTGGGCCGCCTGCTGGATGAGGTCGCGGTCTACGAATGTACCGGCACCTGTCCGTAGGCGTGCAGACCGGTTCCGTGCCGCCGCAACCACTGGCCGGCTCTCTCGTAATTCGGATCGAGCTCGGCAACGACGCGCCAGAATTTCGGCGAATGATCCATGTGTCGGCGATGGGCGACCTCATGCGCAACCACATAGCGCAGGACATGATCCGGCGCGAAGGCCAGGCGCCAGTTGAAGGATAGCCGCCCATCGGACGCGCAGGAGCCCCAGCGGCTGGTCATCTGGCGCACACCAATGCCCGTGATGGTCACGCCCAGCTGCGCGGCATCGTCTGTCGCATAGGCTGAACACGCCTCCAGCGCGGTTCGGCGAAGCAGGGTCTCGATCCGGCGATGTACCGACGCCTCATCATGCCCGCCGACCAGAATGATGTCATCCAGCAGGGTGGCTGCGCGACTGGCGTTCTGATGGGCGACGACAAGGCGGTCCCGGCCGCGCACCGGCAAGGTCACGCCCAGGGCCAGCGGTACGGGCGGCGGGGTTTCGTCCAGCCGGTCGGAAATCCACTGTCGGCGCTCATTGACCATGGCGAGGGCCGCTTTGACATGGCGGTGGGACGGGCAGGTGACGCGGATCATCCGCTCACGGCCAATGCGAAGGATGAGACGGCGCGCGCGGGGGTTGACCATGACCCGGACGGGCAGGGCTTCGCCTTCGATATCGATGGTGCCGCCGTCAATGGACGATCGGGTCATGGTGGGACTCCGGGCCGGACCGCCGGCCTAGTCTGCTGAGTGTCGCACTGGTCGCGTTTCGTGAAAAGAGAGCGGGTGCTGCATGGGGAAAACGTCGCTATATTTCCTCGACAGGCCCGTGCATCTGGCGTCCAGACGCTGTACATTGTGCGCTCACAGAAAGGCTTCTTCCGATGGACGGTGCGCCCCTTGGCGCCGCTGCAGGCACAGCGATGACCCCGATGATGGCGCAGTACCACGCGATCCGCCAAAAGGCGGGTGACGCCCTGCTGTTCTATCGCATGGGCGATTTTTACGAGCTCTTTTTCGACGATGCCGTGGCAGCGTCGGCGGCGCTCGACATCACCCTGACCCGACGCGGCAAGAAGGATGGCGAAGACATCCCCATGTGCGGTGTGCCCTTCCACGCTGCGGAGACCTATCTGGCCCGCCTCATCCGCAAGGGGTTCTCCGTCGCCATCTGTGAGCAGACCGAAAGCCCCGCCGAAGCGAAGAAGCGTGGCGCGAAATCGGTCGTTGATCGGGACATTGTCCGCGTTGTCACGCCCGGCACCCTGACCGAGGAGACGCTGCTCGACGCACGCACTCACAACCATCTCGCGGCGCTGGCCATGTTGCCAAATGGCGGCGCCCTGGCGGCCGTCGATGTCTCCACAGGTGATGTTTTCGTGCAGTCCGTCGCGGCATCTGCTGCTGCCGATGCCGTTGCGGCACTTGCCCCGGCTGAGCTGCTGGTGGCCGAAGGCGGGCCGACCGATGCCTTGCTGGCGGCCAAGCCGGATCTGCGCCTGTCGTCGGTTCACAAATCCTATTTCGATACCAAGGGAGCAGCGACACGTCTGGCCGAAGCCTATGATGCCGCGACCACGGATGGTTTTGGGCAGTTCGAGCCCGAGCATCTTGCGGCCCTGGGGGCGGTGCTCTCCTATCTGACATTGACGCAGATCGACGCGCTCCCTCGGCTGAAGCCGCCGCAGCTGTTGCGGGATGGCGGCACCATGGCCATCGATGCGGCGACACGGCGCTCACTTGAACTGACCCAGGCCACCGATGGCGGGCGACAGGGGTCGCTCGTCGGCGCAATTGATCGCACACGGACGGCCAGCGGAGCCCGTCTTCTGGCCCGGTGGCTGGGGGCGCCGCTGACTGATGTCGCTGCGATCAATGACCGCCTGGATGCGGTCAGCTTCTTCGTTGACCATCCCGGCCTGAAGGAAAAGGGGAGGGCCGACCTGGCAGCGGCACCGGATCTGGCGCGGGCATTGTCACGCCTGGGGCTGGGCCGCGGCGGCCCTCGTGACCTGGCTGCGCTTCGCGATGCCCTTGGTGCAGCGCGGGATCTCGCCGCGCGCCTGATGGAGCATCAGTCCGCGATCTCGCTACCGACGCTCTTGGCTGGCGCGGCCGCAGATCTCGAGGCGAGGACCGCGGGCGGTTTTGCGGCGTTGAAGGATCATTTGACCCGTGCCCTTGGCGACGACCTGCCCTTGCTGGCGCGCGATGGTGGCTTTCTGGCGACAGGCTACAATGCAGCGCTGGATGAGGTGCGGTCGCTGAAGACCAATGCGCGGCAGGTCATCGCGGCCCTCGAAGAAGAGTATCGCCAGGAAACTGGAATCAAGGCGCTCAAGATCAAGCATTCCAAGGTGCTGGGGTACACGGTGGAAGTGACCGCAGCCCATGCCGACAGCATGCTCTCGGCGCCACTGAATCAGACCTTCCGTCACCGCCAGACGCTCGCGAATGCGGTTCGATTTACGACCCCGACGCTGGCCGAACTTGACTCCAAGATCGTGCGCGCAGGGGACGAGGCACTGGCGCTGGAGCTGGAGCTGTTTCAGGCATTGGTCGACGAGGTACTGGAGCGACATGCTGATCTGTGTGCCTGCGCCGATGCTCTCGCGCTCATCGATGTGACGGCGGCGCTGGCCCATCTCGCGAGTGAAGAAAAGTACGTCCGCCCGCGTATAGACAGTACAAAGACGTTCAATATCGACCAGGGCCGTCATCCCGTCGTGGAAATGACAACTCGCAAACAGGGCGGGAACGCGTTCATCCCCAACAGTTGTCGTCTGGGCGATGGGGATGTCACCGCCCTGCATCTGGTCACCGGCCCGAACATGGCGGGGAAATCGACGTTTCTGCGGCAGAACGCACTCCTTGCCATTCTGGCGCAGGCGGGCAGTTATGTGCCTGCAGCCGCGGCCCATATCGGCGTCGTTGACCGGCTTTTCTCTCGGGTCGGCGCATCGGACGATATCGCGCGCGGGCGATCTACCTTCATGGTCGAAATGGTCGAGACGGCCGCGATCCTCAATCAGGCGACGGCCAACAGTCTTGTCATTCTAGATGAAGTCGGGCGCGGCACATCGACCTTTGATGGCCTGTCGATCGCCTGGGCCGCCCTTGAATATCTGCACGACCGCACCCTGTGTCGCGGTCTATTCGCAACGCATTATCATGAACTGACGAAACTGTCGGCCCGATTGAGCCGTGTGCGCAATGTTTCCATGGCCGTGCGCGAATGGCGCGGCGACGTTGTTTTCCTGCACGAGGTACGGGAGGGGGCGGCTGACAGGTCCTACGGCATCGCCGTGGCCAAGCTGGCCGGTCTGCCAAAGCCAGTTATCGCCCGTGCGAACATTGTTCTGAAGGGTCTTGAAGAAAAGCAGGACCGGACGGGCGGGAGTGCTGCACTGCCGCTATTTGAGTCCGCGCCGGCCGAGGCGCCAACCCATCCCGTCGTTGAGACATTGAACGATCTTGACCCTAACGAGCTGTCGCCGCGAGAGGCGCTGGATTTCCTCTATATGCTGAAGAAAATGGCAGATGAACCCGATGACGAATGATATCCCGGTTCCCGCCGAGCTGGTAGCATCGATCACCGCCGTAAAGGAAGCCGGTGGTGCCTCAAGCGATTTCGGGACCATCCTCCGTCGCCATTGGTCACTCACAAAGTCCGGTCTGTTTCAGAATTACAGTCGGGGGCGGACCATTTCAGAATGCCTCTCCGATTGCATGGACGGCATTGTCGCGACCCTGGCCGACGCTGTCTGCGATGAGAGGACCGCGATTCTGGCCACAGGCGGCTACGGTCGGGGGCAGTTGGCCCCGTTCTCGGACATCGATCTTCTGATCCTGATGGGTGGCCGCAATCATCAGGAGCGACTGGCGCCGTTTCTGTATGCCATGTGGGATGGCAGTTTCCTCATCTCCCACTCCACACACACGCCAGCCAGCGCCATTCAGGCGTGCGGTGATTACGTTACGCGTACGGCGTTTCTCGATGCCCGCCTGGTGTGGGGGAGCCGTGAACTTGCTGATGATTTTCAGGGGCGCTTTGACCGTCTGCGCCGCAAGACCGTCCCCGAATTTGTCAGTCAGAAGCTGAAGGAGCAGGATGACCGGCACGATCGCGATGACGCCTCACGCTACGCCATCGAACCTGATGTCAAAGAGGGCAAAGGCGCTCTTCGGGATCTGGATACGCTACACTGGCTCGATCGCTATGTTGCCGGTATCGACACCAAGCCGGACCAGGATGCGGACTTAAGTTCACTTTTCTCCTCGCGGGAAGTGCGGCGTCTGAAGAAGATCCAGGATTTTTTCTGGTCAGTGCGTGTTCACCTTCACGATATTATGGGGCGTAAGGATGAAAAATTGCGTTTCAGTGTCCAGCCCAAGGTTGCAGCCCGGCTGGGATATACGCCCCGTGGCCGGGAGACCGCAGTCGAACGGTTCATGCGGCACTATTTTCTCAATGCCAAGGAGGTCGGCAAGCTGACGGGCGCTGCCTGTGCGCAGTTGGAGAGCCGCGCATTCAAGGAAGCGCGTCTGTCGCGACGGGTCGCAGGCGCTGTAGGGCGCATGACACAGGAGCAGCCTTTCGACGGCGAGGACGGTCTGGTCCTGCGAGGCGGCCGGTTGAATTTCGTCGCCGATGATGCCGCCCTGGTCAGCAACCGTGATGTCTTTGCCCTGTTCCGGGCGGCGGGGCGGCACAATGTTGAAATTCATCCGCAAGCGATCCAGATTGCATTCCGCGTGGGGCGCAAGCTGGGGCAGAGCTGCCGCTCCGATGCCGAGCTGGCGACGATTTTTCGAGATATCCTGCGCGAGTCCATCAGTGTTGAGAGAACCCTGCGGGCCATGACTGAGGCGGGCGTCCTTGGCCGGTACATTCCGGCGTTTGGCGGCGTTATCGGGTCGGTCGAGTACGGGCTTTTTCGTCTGTACACACTTGAGGAGCATATTCTTCGATCGACTGGCGTCTTGAGTGACATGCTGCATGACCGCGATGACGGCCGGTTCAAACTCACCAAGCCGATGGCAAAGGCGCTCGACGATCCGACACCCCTGTATCTGGCCCTGCTGTTGCAGGAAGCAGACGCTGGCCTGGGAGATCATTCGCGACGGGCGCTGAAAGGTCGCGTCGTTGAACAGGCTCGCCGCATTCTGGACACGGATGACAAGGTTCAGGATGTTGTCTTTGCTGTGCTGAACCGCGACCTTCTCGTGCGGACGGCCTCTCGGCGCAATGTCATCGACATGCATCTTCTTGAGAAGCTTTGCACGATTATCGACAGTGAGAAGAAGCTGGCCCTGCTCGCTATCGCGACGAGTTGTCGGCACCGGACAGCTGGACTTCGCTCATGGGAAGAATACGCCAAACGGGACGTGAAGCTTCTGGTTGAGTTGATCAGAGCCTATCAGTCAGGCGGAGAAGAACATGTGCTGACGGTCCTGTCGGAGCGTCAGCACAGTCTCCGCGCGCAGGCTCGGGCCATGTTGCCCCCTGATCAGGCCGAAACATTCGATGGGTTTCTTGAACGGACCGGCCCGACCTTCTGGTCGATGGCGGATGTCGCTGCGGCCGCTGACCTTGCCCTGCTCGTGGACCGGGTCGACCGGACGGGCGCGACCGGTGGTGCGGTGGCGCAGCCCAATCCCGGCGGCACATTGCAGGTGATTGTCTACGGCGATGACCGCTCAAAACTCTTTGCCGACTGTGCAGGTATCGTCGCAGAAATTGGCGGCACCGTGTTCGGGTCATCGGCGTTCCCCCTCGGCCCGAATCCGGCGGGCGTGTCCAAGGGCGTTGTGATCTTTCAGATCAACCGGGCGGGATCACCTGTTCAGCCGTTCGAGGCGTCAACGGAAGAATGCCTCGATATCGCCGCGCGGTTCGAGCAGGTGGCGTGCCGCACAGGGCCGCCGCCGCGTCTGCCTGCCCCGGTCATCGGCGACCGTCGATCGGTTTTTCACGTCGAGCCGATTGTGCGGATCGACAACGATTCCTCAGAAGATTCGCTGATTGTTGAGGTAGAGGCGCTGGACCGTCCTGGCCTGCTGTACTCGATCGCAGGTGGGCTTGCGGAAATAGGTGTCTCGGTCCAACTCGCCTTTGTGTCCACTTACGGGCATGTGGCGGTCGACACCTTCTACCTGCAGGATGCCCCGCGGTATAAAATTACCGATGAGCGCCGTATTGAAGCGATCCGTCGTCAGATCATCCGCGTACTGGAGGCCACATGAGCAGCAATGTCGCCGAATACACCGTTTCGGAACTGTCCAGCCGCGTCCAGCGAACGATCGAAGATTCGTTTGGTTATGTGCGGGTGAAGGGCGAGTTGGGTCGCGTCACAAAAGCCGGTTCTGGCCACGTCTATCTGGATTTGAAGGATGACCGCGCCAGCCTTTCTGCTGTCGCCTGGAAGGGTGTGGCCGCGAAATTTGCGATCCGTCCGGAGCAAGGGATGGAGGTTGTGGTGACCGGCCGCATGACCACCTTCCCCGGGCAGTCCAAATATCAGCTGATCATCGATACGCTTGAGCCGGCAGGCGAGGGGGCCCTGATGGCCCTTCTTGAGGCCCGGAAGAAAGCGCTGGCTGCGGAGGGGCTGTTTGATCCGTCCCGCAAGCGGCCGCTGCCGTTTTTACCGCGAGTGATTGGTGTGGTGACGTCGCCATCGGGTGCCGTCATTCGGGATATCCTGCACCGGCTGCGGGACAGGTTTCCGTCCCACGTGCTCGTCTGGCCGACCCTGGTCCAGGGTGACAAGGCGCCGGCGCAGATCATCGCCGGTATCGAAGGTTTCAACCGTCTTCCTACGGATGGATCAGTACCTCGTCCAGACGTTCTGATCGTGGCGCGGGGCGGCGGGTCGCTGGAGGACCTCTGGTGTTTCAACGATGAGGCCGTGGCGCGTGCCGCTGCTGCCAGCGAGATTCCGCTGATCTCCGCTGTGGGTCACGAGACCGACACGACACTAATTGATTTCGTCGCCGATCGCCGCGCACCGACGCCAACCGCTGCGGCGGAAATGGCCGTGCCCGTTCGCATGGAGCTGCTGCAGGATCTGGCAACGAAGGAGAGCCGGCTGTCGGGCGCTACCATGCGTCTGGCGGACCGCCGCCTGCTGGCCCTGACGGCGGCATCGCGCGGCCTTGGACGGCCGGAAGGCTTGTTGCAGACGGCCGAACAAAGATTTGACCGTGCGGCGGAACGTCTGTCCGGCGCTCTCGTGCAGAAGGTCGATAGAGCCACTGCGCGCCTCTCCGCAGCTCACATGGCCTTCACGCCGCGGCGAATGGTGCAGATGACCCGGCATGCGGAGGAGCGCCTTGGCGACCGTGTGCGGCGGATGGGGCGGACACTCGATATCGTGCTGCGTCGCCGACAGCAGGAACTGTCCGATCAGGGGCGGCTTCTCGAAAGCTATTCCTATCGCAGCGTGCTGGATCGTGGGTTCGCGCTCGTGCTCGATAATCAGGGGCACGTCCTGCGTCGGGCGGAAAATGCCGTGGCTGGCGCCAGCGGCACTATTCGCTTTGCCGATGGTGAACGCGCGGTTCAATTTGGCCCGGGCAGCACGCCGCCACAGCAATCCACCGCAAAGCCAACGCCTCCTAAAAAACAACCGGCCAAGAAGCCGACGCCGAAAGCCCAAGGGGGGCTGTTCGACTAGGTGTCGTGGCTCACGGGATTGTAACTAACTCGACACGCCGGTTTTTCTCCCGTCCGGCTGCCGTGGCATTTGAGGCGACGGGCGCAGCGGGGCCCACGCCTTCCGCAACCAGGCGATCGGGCGAAATGCCGTGCTTCTGGATCAGGGCCTGGACAACGCTCCGGGCACGACGTTCCGACAGGATCTGGTTCTGCCGCATGCTGCCCGACGTGTCCGTATGCCCCACGACCATCAGGCGCACGGTGGGTGTCGCTTTCAGATAGTCGGCGATCTCACGCACCTGCCGCGCCGAAGTGGGGGCCATGACATCGCTGCTGACCGCAAAGTCGATGTCATAAAGCGGCACGCGACCCTCCAGGTCGAGCTGCTCGGAGATCTGCACCGCGCTCAACCCGCCGAAGCGCAGGGCCAGAGGCAGATCCTCCTCGACGATTCTAATCGCGGCGTACGGCATCATCGGCCGTGTCGGCGTCGCCTTCGTCTCAATCGCAAAGATGCTGATCCAGATATCGCCTTCCGCTCGCTCTTTATGCATCAGGGCATAGGTGTTGCTTGACCACTGGCTCGGGATGCCGGGCACGTCGCCGGCGGCGGCGGCCCAGAAGGCAGGCGCGCTGCCGCAATCTTCGGCACGGCAGTAAAAGAGGGTCGAGAACCCCTGGTCCTCAAGCGCTGACTGGTAGCTGCGCACGACATCAAGAGCCGAGCGCTCGGTTGGTCCTTCATAGCGAAACGAATTTGCTGTCCCGCTCACCTCCACCATGTGTGGCTTGGGATCGACCCTATTGCCGGTCGGCATCGCCTCCTTGGGCATGGCCGCACGATAATCCTTCTGCACCTTCTGATAGGTCAGGATCGAGCCGTCATACCGTTCAATCAGCGTGTGATCGCTGGCACCCCGGACGTCCTGGGCCATCGCGGTGGAGCCGAAGACGGCATTCCCAAGGGTCAGGATCAGGAAGGGGACGAGAGCGGGCAGGGGGCCTGTGGGCATTCTTTTCCTCTCAGGTCACGAGCTGGGACGCGGAACGGCCTCGTCATAGGGGGGCTTGAGGCGCTAGAGAAGGGGCCCAGGACCGCTTGGTCAAAAGAGGCTGAATAACCATTGACGTGCACGCCTCAGCCCCGTAGAGACCCGCCTCTCCTACTCATTCCTTCTCAGAAGAGATCCGACATGAAAGTCCGCAGCTCGCTGAAATCGCTGAAAAACCGGCACGCTGACTGCCGCGTTGTTCGCCGTAAAGGCCGCATCTACGTTATCAACAAGACCCAGCCTCGTTTTAAAGCGCGGCAAGGTTGAGCTCTACGCCGTTGTTGCGGCGCAGAACTTGCGATAGCATCCGCCTATGCGGATGATGCTTCTTACCATACTGTTGGTCTGCGCGCCCGGTTTCGCGGCGGCGGATCAGTATGATTCCCGGTTGGAACCCCTTTTCGATGACCTTCGGTCCGGAGAGGGCGATCCCGATACCATCGTCTCCGACATCCAGTCGATCTGGCTGACAGCCCCCGAAGCGGGGCTGAACGTGCTTGTGGAACGCGTTGTGTCCGCCATGGAGGCGGGCGACAATGCCTCCGCCGCCGTCCTGATCGGCCACCTGACGGGGTTGGCCCCGCATTACGCCGAGGGCTGGGTCATGAAAGGGCATCTGGCGATGCTCGAAGAGGACCGGGTCACCGCCACCATCGCCTTCCAAAAAGCCATTGCGTTGGAGCCGCGTCATTTTTATGCGCTGGAAATGCTGGGCGATCTGGCGCTGATGTCCGGTCATGATGATCGCGCTTTTGGTCGGTACCGCGAGGCGCTCGACATCAATCCCTATCTTGAAAATGCGCGGTCGCAGATGAACCAGCTTCGCCGCCAGATGAGCGGGCAGGAGATCTGAGCCGATGATGGCAGTTTTCACGCTGTTATTCGTTGGAGTCCTGATCCTGGCCATCATTCGCGAATTTCGCACCCGACTTGATGACAAGGGCAAACCGGCGGGGTTTGGCCAGGGACAACCGCGCCTCACTGAAAATCTGACGGATCCGGCCGAGGCCGCGGCCGTCCTTCTGGTGCAGACGGTGGCCTATCGCGGTCACCTCAACGTTGCCCATAAGGAACGGGTTGAGGAGCTGATGCAGGGTGCATTCGGCGTCACCGAAGAAGAAGCCAAGGGCCTGTTCTCCTTTGGCCGTATGGCGGTGGGCCAGCTGGGCGATGCCGAACCTTCAGCCAGGCGTCTCGTCCGCCCCATTGCTGCAAACTGCACGTTGGACGAACAGCGCGACCTGATCCGCATGATGGAAGTGTTGTCCACGCTGGATGGGCGGCCAACGGGGCCCCAGTCCCAATTGATCGCCACCGTATCGCGCGCCCTGCGCCTTGGCGGCATGCACGGCAGCGTCCACTAGGACGAAGTGTACAGACCGTTTTTCACTTTGACCCGCCCGGCCCGGACATGCCGTTCAAGATGCGCCCTCACATTCAGGCCCGCCGCCATATGCAGATGCGCCGGCGTATCGGCGTAGACGGTCTTCACAATATCCGGAATTGACCGCCCAACCGCCGCTGCCAGGATGCTGGCATCGCGCATTTGCCGATGGGCAGCTACCGCCTGAACAAACGGCATCGGATCATCAATCGGCGCGCCATGGGTGGGATAATATCGATGATCCGCTCGCGCCAGCAGCAGGTCCAGCGACGCAAGATAATCGTCCATATTCCCGTCCGGCGGTGCAACGACAGTGGTCGACCAGCCCATGATATGATCGCCGGTGAACAGGGCGCGCTCCTCCCGCAGGGCATAGCAGAGATGATTGTCCGTGTGCCCTGGCGTATGGACGGCCTCTATCGTCCAGCCCGGCCCCTCTATCGTATCGCCCGCGGACAGCATCCGATCTGGCGCAAAGCAAAAATCTGCCCCTTCATCCAGGGCCGGGGGCGCTTCCTCTACGGTGGAACTGTGAGCCCCAAAGGCGCAGACGGTGGCGCCGGTCAGCGCTTTCAGCTTCGCCGTGCCGCCGCTGTGATCGAGATGCGTGTGGGTGATGAGGATGTGCGTAATCGGGCCGGGCGCGCAATCAACAACCCGTCCGATATGGATGGCATCATCCGGCCCCGGATCAATGACTGCAACACCTCGATGGTCGCCGACCAGATAGGTCCCGCTGCCGGTGAAGGTGTAGGGGCCGGGGTTCTTGGCAATTACCCGTCCCACCCGATCCGACAGGCGGGCGAGGCGCCCATAGTCGAAGGGAAATGAGTGCACGAACGGAATCACAACGTCGGCCGCCGTCCCAACCGCTCGTCGACCATGCGGCGAAAATCCGCCGCCAGCCTCTGCATGGCAGGGCGCTTTTTCAACTGCTCCATGGCGATGGGAGGCCCCATATCGGTCTTGTTCACGTCGACGATATAAAGTCCGCCATCATGCCGGTCGCGCAGGATGTCCATGCCGCCGAACTCCAGTCCCATTCGCCCGGCAAAACGGATGATCTGTGCTTGCTCTGTTTCGCTGAAGCATTCCGTGGGTGTCGACAGGCTGACCTGGTCATTGTCATTGGAGAAACGGATGGCGCCATGGCGGCGTTTGATGAAAACGACGGAGAGGCGGGATCCCACCACATAGGTGCGATAATCTGTATAGGACACGCCATCATCGGTGGCATCGACCAGCCGCTGATACACCATGCCTGGTGCCGCTGCTGCCAGGGGGCCCATCTCAATGCGGCCATCGTGACAGCCATTTCTTTCTGACTTCACGACCATGGGGCCAGCATGATTCAACGGGTCGACCGCCAGGGAGTAGCCAAACACCTCTTCAAAGTGCCCGGCGACAAGGCTCTTGCGGATGTCAGTGCAGCGACCATTGATGGTGCCGTCGGGGTGACTGACCGGGCTGGTCTCGCAATCCTCGAAATAGAACAGCAGATCGGCATCTTCGGGATCATCCACAATGTCGATCCGGGCCAGCCGACAGACCGACCAGACCGCATACCAGGGCTGAGGCCGTCGCGGGAGGAAGGCGATGCGGGGATTGTCGCGCAGCAGGAGTTCGCCGGTCAGAATGGCCCGAACGGGCCGGGTTGCGACGATGGCTGACACTTCACCCAGATAGGAAATGACCCGCGCCACATTGCGCAGGAACCGGACCTCGAGCGGCACGACGTCGCCGGTCCGATGAATGACGATGGCCCGCCCCTTGAAGCTGAAACTGTTCCACATTGCCCTGGTCCCACAATGCGCCGACATGTCGGCGCCCCGGGTCGCTTTTGCGCCAGGCGAGGGGGCCTGCCTAGTGAAAACCTCGTGGCAGTCCGCTAGTGGCCGGCCATTTCATGCAGCGTGCCGTGAAGGTGGCTCAGATCATAGCCAGCCTGATCGGCCAGTCGCAGCAGTTCGTGGGGGTCAGCGCCGTCGCGGGCCTGCGCCAGAACCCACAGGGTGATGGAGCGCGTCCCAGACCGGCAATAGGCAAGCACCTTCTGATGAGCATTGAAGGCCTGCGCCGTCGCGTCGAGGTGGTCCTGCGTGATCCCGTCGCGACCGAGCGGGATATGCGCAAATGAAAGGCCCGCGGCCTTCGCGGCCGCTTCCACCGCGGCGGCATCCAGCTGTCCCGGCTCTTCGCCATCGGGGCGGTTACAGATGACGGCGTCGTAGCCTTCTGCCGCGAGTTGCGGGATGTGCTCCAGGGTGATCTGCGGCGCAACAGCGACGGTATCTGTGACATATCTGATCATGATGCCTTGCTAGGCCGGCGCGCGCACCGCCGCAATACCGGATCGCCGCTCGAGCTGATCGGGGAGGGGATGCAGGCGTGAATGGCGCTGCGACCGCCTCATCCGGTCGTCCCGGCCAGCAGGACAAAATTGCATTGATTTTGCCCAAAATTACCGTTGCGTCCGCCGTGCCGCTTCTCTATAGCGACGTCCTCCGTTGGGGTGTAGCCAAGTGGTAAGGCAGCGGTTTTTGGTATCGCCATTCCTAGGTTCGAATCCTAGCACCCCAGCCAATTTTTCGTAACATTGTGGTCGCGCGTAATTTGTCGTGATCTTTAATGGTCGCGCCGAATTATGCGAACTCGGCCTATTCCCTAGACGTGCGAAATTCCGGCCTTTAAGGCAACTGAAACTGGGTTTCGACAGGGAATTGGTCATGAAAAAAGCGGTTATCACCGGCATCACGGGGCAAGACGGGTCGTATCTGGCCGAATTTTTGCTTGAAAAGGGCTATGAAGTTCATGGAGTCAAACGCCGGGCTTCTTCCTTCAATACTCAACGTATCGACCATATTTACGAAGATCCGCATAAAAGCCATAAGCGCCTGTTCCTTCACTATGGTGATCTGTCAGACACCTCTAATCTTACCCGTATCATGAATGATGTCAGGCCAGATGAAGTCTATAATCTGGGCGCACAGTCTCACGTTGCTGTCAGCTTTGAGTCGCCAGAATACACGGCCGATGTCGACGGATTAGGGGCGCTACGTCTTCTTGAAGCAATCCGATTTCTCGGACTCGAAAAGACGACTCGTTACTACCAAGCATCGACGTCCGAACTCTACGGTATGGTGCAGGAGATACCGCAAAAAGAAACGACGCCATTTTATCCGCGTTCCCCCTACGCAGTGGCGAAATTGTACGCGTACTGGATTACAGTCAATTATCGCGAATCCTATGGTATGTACGCATGCAATGGTGTGCTGTTCAATCACGAGAGCCCGCGTCGAGGCGAAACCTTCGTGACGCGAAAAATAACCCGAGGACTTGCGAACATTGCGCAGGGGCTCGAGAGTTGCCTCTATATGGGCAATATGGACGCACTTCGCGACTGGGGGCACGCGCGAGATTACGTCCGTATGCAATGGATGATGCTGCAGCAAGAGAAGGCTGAGGATTTTGTAATTGCCACCGGCCGGCAAATTTCGGTCCGTGAGTTTATCAGTATGGCGGCAGGCGAGCTTGGCATACGACTTCGTTTTGAGGGAAATGGCGTCGAGGAGAAGGCGACAGTCATTTCAGTTGACGGCGATCACGCGCCCGCGGTCAAAGTCGGCGATCAAATTGTAGCAGTCGACCCGCGCTACTTTCGTCCAGCTGAAGTCGAAACTTTGCTAGGCGATCCGGCCAAAGCAAAAGAAAAATTGGGCTGGGAGCCCGAAATTTCTGTGGCTGAGATGTGTAAGGAAATGGTGGCCGCAGATCTACACGATGCCAAGCGACATGCCTTGCTAAAGAAGTATGGTTTTGACGTCCCAATCTCTGGAGAGTTCTAGTATGTCCGTTAACAAGCAAGTTTTTGTCGCTGGACATAGAGGCATGGTTGGCTCTGCTATTTGTCGAAATCTCGAAGGAAGATCCGATGTCAGTGTCAAGACTATTGGCCGGGAGAGCCTTGATCTGACGAACCAAGCAGAAGTATTTGAATACTTCTCAAAAAACGAGATACATGAGGTCTACCTGGCAGCGGCTAAAGTAGGCGGTATATACGCCAACAATGTATTTCCAGCCGACTTTATATATCAAAACTTGATGATAGAGGCCAACATTATTCACGCCGCGTATAGCAATGGCGTTCAACGCCTCTTATTTTTGGGATCGTCTTGTATTTATCCAAAATACGCGGATCAGCCCATGTCGGAAGACAGCCTGCTGACGGGCACTCTTGAGCCCACCAACGAACCGTACGCAATAGCGAAGATCGCTGGAATAAAGTTGTGCGAGAGCTACAACCGTCAGTATGGAACGGACTTCCGAAGCGTCATGCCGACAAATCTATACGGACCACGTGACAATTATCACCCGGAAAATTCTCACGTGGTTCCCGCGCTAATTCGGCGGTTTGACCAAGCTAAAAGAACGGGTGCAGATGTTGTTGCCATTTGGGGTACTGGTTCCCCGATGCGTGAGTTTCTCCATGTGGACGATATGGCAGCCGCGTCAATTCACGTTATGGAACTCGATCGCGATATCTATGACGCGAACACCCAGCCCATGCTCTCTCACATCAACGTCGGCACGGGTGAAGATTGCTCGATCTATGACTTAGCTGTATTAATATCCGATGTCGTAGGCTTTAGCGGGCGCATAGAATTCGATGCGACAAAGCCCGATGGCGCCCCACGCAAGTTGATGAATGTATCTCGACTTAATGCATTGGGGTGGAAGGCTAAAATTGGTTTGAAGGAGGGGCTAAAGGATGCCTACGCATGGTATCTTCAGAACACGGCAATTCCAAATTAACGTAGAAAATTCAGTCTGCTGAGCAAGGTCGCATGTAGGCGTTCAGCGAAGCCCCGCCTTTCTTCGGTGAGTAGGCTTATGCTCGAGAATTTGCGAAAAAGGCGTTCTTGCGTGTCAAGATATAGCTTTGCAAATGAAAGATCAGGTTCGAACGTCCGTATAAGCTGGGCTGAATCCTCAGCTGTGCGATCGTACAAGTTCAGAAAGCTGCCTTCAGATGCGATTTCATGGATCCTGTGCTCCGGCGAAGCCCAATACAAGGGGATCGATAATGTTGCGTATGCGTCAAAAATCTTCTCGGTGATGTAATTGCGCTGGTGAGTGTTCTCAAGACCGGAGGCAATGAAAGTCTTCCTATCGAGGGTTACCAGTTTATCAAGATGCCAGTCTGGCAATTTTTGCCGTGGCAAAGTATCTCGCTCCCAATCCTTGCCGACTACCAGCATCGATTGTTGTCCGATAAAGGAGGATGCAATCTGCGTCCGAAAGGCACTGAGGCCATAGATGTCTAATTCCGGCGCGCTGAAATCATATTTCGGATCGTCGCGCCGCTCTGCGAAAAAAGCACCCCGTATCTCAGCATTTTTCCAATGTAAGAGCAGATCCTCCGGGGTATAGTGGCGATTTCGCTCAAACATTTGTCGGTAGTGCAGAATATAGCGGTCATCTGTTGACGTGAAATAAGGTATTTCCCGAAAATTGAATACGTCGCTGTTGGTGTGGTTTATAATTGCGTAGGCCTCAGAAAAATCCTCACCAATGATCTGGCCGCTTTGATGTCGAAAGTCCGGGGACCAGATCGTGTCCCACAGGGGCTCTTCAGACACGACTACCAGGTAAGGATTGGACCCATTTCGGGCTATATCTGCATATCGACGCCAATTTTCTTTAAAATCTTTAGCAAATCCAGTCACAATCAATTGAGAACTTTCAGTTGTAGTGTGTGTAAACAAATCTCGATTGTACAGCGAGAGGTCTGGATATGAGAGTGGTGTTCTATGGGAATGCTTGCCGTCCAGAGCAACCAACAACCGTTGGTCCGAGACGGAATTATGCACTGCGAATGGCGATGCGCCAGCGCACTTTCTCAACCTGTTAAGCAGTTCAAGGTCATTTAAGTGCGCCGTCGCAAGGTCAAAAGCCTTCGCTCTTACGGGATCGGCGAAAAACGAATTTCTGAACGCGGATGAATTTTCCGCAAACTGGATTATGCACGCCCCGGCGTACAGCCGTATTTCATCACTACATACGGTGCCTCTGTTGAGGATATTTGAAGCGATCTCGTCGAGTTTTTCAAATTCGTGGCTTTTTGCAGTTATTCCGTAAGGCCGGGCATCGTTGCTGCGCAAGGCCGCTGCTGTCTCGAGCCACATTTTACGTACGTCATATACGAAGTCGCCGGGCCCGTACTGTTTCCAGATTTGTTTCAGCGCTTGACGCTTCCTTGCGAGCAAGCCCGAACTTTGCTCGATTTCCTGAAGGCGCGCTGGAAGCGCTTTAACCTCTTCTAGGTTCTCGCCACAAAACTCAGCCGCCAGTTCCCACAGCTCCCTGTTGCCAGGCGGTTTGTATTTCTCCGAAAGGATGACCGGTATCGCACCCGCGCCAATTGATTCCCACAGTCGGATAGAATTCGGGCCTGATCCGGAAGGACAAAGAGAAAAAATGCTCCTTCCCAAGACATCCTTAAATTCATCGCTGGCAGTTTCGCTGACTAACTTTTCGGGGGTATCCGTAGTGTTTGCAAAAATCTGGTGATCATAAACAATCTGATTGTAGTGCCAATTATCACGCCCGGTAATAATCGCATTCGGATAATCCCTGAGTTCGGTCAAGATTATCGACCGCACTTGAGTGAGATACCAATCGTTTGATCTCGCGCCGACAAAAGAAAAAAGGATTGGTCTATCCTGCTCCGATGTTTTGACGTCGATGGCAGGCCATTGTACGGGATAGAGAGGAAAAGGATGCAGCCGAATTGAATCTTGCCCGCGCTTTAATTCATTGGTTTCAATGGTCGCATGTGACCAAAAAATATCAGTAACCCCACTATCGAAGAACAAGCCTGCGAATTTTTCCAACAGTATGTGCTGACAGACGGTGATCACTCGACGCGCATTTTTTAATTCGCCCGCCAAACTATCCAGGTGCTGTCGCAGTTCTTGGCGACCTTCAGCACCGGTATTGAGCCGATCGATGAGCGTTGCCCACGGAAACCCTAAATAATAGGCGCCGGGGATTGGTTCGAACGAATCGCGAATTTTCTGATACGCGAATTGCTCTGTGATGGCAGGAAACTGCCAATCGGCGTCGTGGGCAATCACGCTGGTCATAGCAATTCTAGACATATTAAAAATTTTTTGCCGCTGCCGGCACGTGTAGAAAAAAGCGGATCTGTCGGAGGTGGGCTGCGCCGATCAGTTGCGATAGTACCAATCATCCCATTGGGCTTCTTTCCGTGAGTAACCGTGTTTAGTCAGCAGGTCATATATTTCATCGCGCATTTCAGTATAATTATGCTCAATAGTCCAGAGATGGATATTCCATAAATGGAATGGAAAATCTTTTAATATATCAAACTCTGATCCTTCGGTATCTACACTGATGTAGTCGATATTGTGAGGTGCATTGTGCTTGAGGAGAAAATCGTGAAGAGAGATTGTTTGTAATATCGCTCTATTCTTCTTTATTGCTGAGAAAGCTCTCCGCTTTTCACCATGGCGGTCGCTATCTTGGTGATCCGCCATGCCCCCATACTCGTCCGCGAAAACGAAGTTGACGGTATCGCCGGTACTATTGCCTATGCAATCATGCGCGACAATGCATGAACGGTTCTCAGCTAAGCGGCTATGAAAAACAGGGTTTGGTTCCGCTAAAATTCCAGACCAGTTGTATAGCTTTTCCAAAATGTAGGTATTGCTCAACAGATGACCGTCGGTAGCGCCAAATTCGACAAAAAATCCGGACTCCTTCTGCTTGAGCATCTCTAGCACCCACAATTCCTGCCCAAGCTGTGATGTGGCCATACTCTCGATATTTCGATCTGGCGGACTCTTTGTTTGGAGTTGTCCGCGTTGCATTGCAATAGAAAGTTCATGCCTAAGTAAATCAACTTGAGTTTGGAGTATAGTTATGCTCGGTTCGCTGGGGTGTCGGTTTCGCTTTGCTCTTACTTCAGCGGCAATTCGATCAGCTTCAAAAGGCAACACCTCCATTTCAGATGCTAATCGAGCATACCATCGTTGTGCGTCGTACTCCGTCTCGACTGAAATTCGATCTAATTTGAGATATTCATTTAAATGAAATATTGATTCATTGGAGTCGCCCAAAAGCATCCCGAGCTTAGCTAAGGTCAGGTGGGCAGCCTGACTTATAATACCAAAGATATCTTCAGTTGATGCGCCCAGTTCGATGGCAAAATCGATCAATCTTTTCGCTTTATGTTCGTGACCTGATTGAAGGTAGCAAAAAATAACCTTGAGCGTCAGATTGTAATCCTCGTTCTCTCTAGCGACGCGCTCGCAATCATCGGTAGCTATGTCCTCCCATCGGCCCGCTCGCCAGGCATCATTCACATAGGATGCAATGTCGCTATTTTTTTGGTCCATTATCATTGCTCGTTACAACAGTCTCAGCGAGACGACATTTGGGTCATTAGATCCTTCATAACACTAAGCTGAATATTCGACCTTTGAAACTCAGCATCTATCTTTCTGATCCTCGCGTGGAGATCTTCGATCTGTCTCTCAAGCGCAGGAACGCGATCCGCTCTTTTTTTTGCTAAGCCGAACTCGCTGCTAATAGTTTGGAGTTTTTTTTCAGTCGCGCTGAGCTGTTCACGCAGATCGTCGTTCGTCGCTGTCAAAACTTCATTAGCCGATAGAGTGCTGTTAAGCCTCTTCGTTACCGTGTGAAGTCCCTCACGACTTTTGTCTAAAGCGGCTTCTATGGTGGCAAGATGCGGATCGTTGGGTGAGGTGTCTAACGCTATAAAGGCTGAATTTCTCAAAGTAGCGATCACCTCGTCGGCCGCAGGCGCGCCCTCAAAAAGCGCCGTTCGTCCGACTGATACGTGGATTGAGGTGAATATGGTCAGTAAGTCGGCCCCCGCCAATAATTCCAAATATTCACCTTCTTCGCCATTCATGGGCAGAATTAACCGATTTTCATAGCCTTTTTCTACGCCGACCGACTTTATAAAGTCCACCACATGAACGGTTTGAACCCTCTTTGATGAAATCACCTTTAGTCCTGGATACAGCTGGATCAAGCCAGTCGGTTGTCGGGAGGAGGACAGCCCAGGTAAGTTGAACTGTTGTAAGACATTGTTTGACGCGTCCGCAGTAACGGCGACCGCATGCTCGCTAATCGAAGTGCCTGCTTGCCGAAGGCGTTCGAATTCTGGATTCGGTGCGTCAGATACATTCGCGACAACGACATTTTTTGCGCGAGAGAATTGGGAAATGCTCCACCGGTCCTTTTGACCAGCGTCGAGAGCAATTATCATATCGTAGGTAGGCGGAGTGTTTTGTGGGTTCATGAAAAGTCGCTCTTAAAAAGATCCTGATGCCGTATGATGTACTGCTGATGATCGACTTTCAGGCCTCGTAAATATGACGATTTTCTGCTCGTCCGTACTTTTCGTAGTGAAGTACAGGGTTGATGCCACTCTCTACTACATCAGGATTGGCCTTCAAATATTCTCTTGTTGAGAAGTTCGGTCCTGCAGCGCGCAGTTCCTGTGCGCCAAATCGAAAGTAATGCGTTGCTGGTCGGATGCCGCCCTTCGGAACATCTTGGTACCGTTCTGAATACCAGGTACCATCAAATACAGCGGATCGACTAATCTGAAGTATCTTTCTGTATTCGCTGGGCGAAAGTGTCTTCAGTTTACGGAGAAGGCGTCCCAAGAGACGCAATGGAACAGATGCTTTCCAAGACGAGCTGTTCTGCATCTCCATCACAATATGCCGTTGCCTCTCGACTTCCGCTTTTAGTTTCTGTGCTGAACCTTCAAGAATGGAGGCAGTCGCCTCCAAGTCTACAGTTTTGAAGTAGTACTCTTCGCACAACGCATTGGATTCTTTTAGTTGGGACAGCAGGTCAGCCTCGGCCATAGCAGCGCGCTTTATTTTGCCCGCCATCATCATATGGGCATCAGCAATCGCTTGTGTGTCTGATATCTGTTTGCGCGCCTTGTCCAATGCGGTCTGAGTATCAGATAACTCCTCTGTCAAATCAGCTATTCGAGATTCTGCTACTCTTAACTCCGACGAAGTGGAGTGATATTTCCTCGCTGCCTCACTCAGTCTGTCAGCTGATATATCGGGAATTGATGGGCTGACCGGTATTCTGTTCGCTTCTAATTGACCCTCGGTCTCATACACATGTTTATTCGCGGCTAAATGTTGGCGTGCAAGTGCGAGGTAAATTAAGTCTGGATGAAAGATAGTGGACCCATCTGTTTGCGGAGTTTGATAGCCAACGCCAAAAATACGTTCAATTGCCTCAAGCCACGCGTCGCGAGCTTTCACGGCCTCCACGGCATTGAACAAAGTTGTGTGACTGCGCCTTTTGAGGCGAGTGTCGAGTATTGTCCGTGCGGCTGATATCCATGACTGCACTGCAAGTTGAGGGTCGATGGCGCGGGACATCGCGCTGGCAACGTATAAATCCGCAGGCAGATAGAAAAGCATCGCGTGAGCATCGTGCGATCCGCCGAGCCAGTGTTCCAGCTCGTCGGCATCGAGGCCTGTCTGCGGCTTTATAAGCAATTTTATGTCGTCCGCGCTAGGGCTGTCAGCGTGCTCCTGGTCGTCGAGAGAAACGAGGCCAGCATGAAGTTCACCGCCGATACTTCTTAAAATCGGTACGATGTTCTCCCAATAATGATATGTATCACCAGCGGCGAAAACGTGCATGATAGCTCTCGATCGTTGATTGAGCATTCTTTGGTACACGGTGGATAGGTAGGCGACAAGCGCTGTCGGTAGTTGTGTCAAATTCCGACGGTAGTTATTTAGGCAGAAATAGAGCGAACCGCGCGGGTGAGGCCTGCCGCCGTTCAAAGAGGTATTGATCGCAATGTCAAATTTCCGCAAAAAATACGATCACATAAAAGGCGCCATCAGTAGCGCAATGTCTGAGAACGCGGCCGACCTTTGGGGAAGATTAGCCTCGGGCGGGAATATCCTTGAATATGGTTGCGGTGACGGTGTGGCA
Source organism: Parvularcula sp. LCG005 (assembly GCF_032930845.1). GTDB lineage: Bacteria > Pseudomonadota > Alphaproteobacteria > Caulobacterales > Parvularculaceae > Parvularcula. Next base: position 254,394 of record NZ_CP136758.1, read on the forward strand.
GCTTTGGCGATGGCCCATCATTTCCCGCGGTGCAATGTTCTCGGCGTGGATCTTCACAACGCTTTCGACAGACTTCCAGAGCGTGCGCTGAGTGAAGGCTTCGAATCATGCCGGCCGACGAACTTGGGTTTTGCACAACTTAGTGATGTGGGGCGCGATCATGCGATTGCGCCTGAGTTTGCTTCTATATCGTATCAAGCTCTGCCGGGCGATGGTTCAATCGATTTCTGTTACAGCTGGTGTGTATTCGAGCACATCAATTTAAGGCTTATTGAAGAGGTATTGAATGTTATACGAAAGGCACTATCCCGGGACGGGCTGTTCTATTTAAAGATAAATCCTCTGTATTTTTCCAATAGAGGGGCGCATCTGAATTTTATATTGGACGAGCCTTGGGTTCATCTTCTCCATGAGCATCATGAGCTCGAAAGAATTTTTTATGAAGCAGCTGAGGTAAAAAACTTTAAGGAGGCCAAGGCGGTCTGGTACCAATACATCACTCTAAACCGATTAACAGCAGACGTATTGAGTGAGCTAATAGAAAAATCCGGTTTCTCAATATTACATGAAAATCGATTGTATGAGGGGAAACCGAGTGCAGCCCTTCTTTCCGCCTACAATGAAGAGGCGCTGCGCAACAAGGAGGTCGAATATATTCTTCGGCGCACTAATTGATCGTGTCCAATCAGGAAATGTATTTTTAGTTTCGGTTTCTATTGTTTTGGGCGAATTGGCGATCAATTTGACTGAATTACCAGGTGAGAGTGCTCCGTTAAATCGGATTTGGTCTAGTGCAACATTTATAAATAGATTGATTTTGGCGAATGCGCTGATGGGGAATATACAGCGGTTGTTTATATAACGTCATCATAGCCTGCCGAGCGCATAACAGATGGAGTTATGACGGAACGTGCGACTTCAGTCGCCTGCTCGATTGGGTGTCGAAAATTTTGAAGATCTCTGTTTGGAGCCCGTCCGTTTGCCAACGCGAGGTTTTGAGCCGCCATAAGCTCTTGAAGTTTATCCTGATCATGTGACTTAAAACAAAAGTCGAAGAGACGCTTTGTGGATCGTATGTCTGAAGTTATATCTTCATAGCGTAGAAAAAGAACATTCTCTTTTCCGGCGGCTGTGGACCATTTTTCTACAAACCGCGACCAATAGATCGCGCGCTCTCTCGTAAAGCTGACCCATGCATCTCGAGTGTCGGACATCAGACAGCCCTCTGTGCCATCCTGTGTTCCAATGCGAATTTGAGATCGGTTGCGAAACTCGCGCTCATAATATGAAGCGATCGATAACAGCGGCCGTCGCCAAAGGACGACATAGAGAGAATCTGAGCTTATCGGGAGATGAAGATCAAAATCATGCGATTTTTGAAAGCGTCGCCCTGATGGACAGGGCGACTTTTCATGAACGGGTTTGCCGCGAGCCGGGCATTCCACGTCGACACATTTATACAGTTCACAATAATTATCGTCGCCTGTGACGCGCTCAAGTAGGCGCTGAACGTAATGTTGACCGCTTCGTGGATACGACACTAGGAATACACGCTGATCGTTCATCTTGCTTCTTTCAGTCTTGGCGAATTGCGATTTCGAATAACGGGATTAGGCAAATTTCTGGAGTTCCGGTAAATCTGGAAGGCCATCCACGCCCACTTTTCCTATGGCCTGCTTTATTTTGTGCGAGTGCAGTATTCGGCAATCTTGCCAAAGACCTTCTGCTTTCAGCCGCGGCCACATGCTCATCCCGGCATTGTACTGAGTATTGGGCAGTACGGAACGCTTGACGCCAGCGCGTTGGAACGAACCGTCGGCAAGCATGTCATGTAATATGCCCTGTTCATTTACACCGCCGGTGTGCCCCCAATTGCCCTTATCCCTCTTGTCACCGGCCGTTTTTTCGACGAACTGGGTCCACCACGTGTGCAAAAGGGCATCGGTCTCCGCAGATTTCCTGTAGCCGAATACGGCACAGCTGTACGAGGAGGAGCGCGTAAGATTTTTAAGGCTCTTGTGGACGGGTCGGTCGGAGCCCTCGACAACGCCTTGTTCCAGTTCCGGCATATTCGTCAGGACAAAGTCATTTTCTTCAAGTTCTAGAAAGAAATCGTCAAGCGGACCCTTTACATAGGTGTCGCAATCAAGATGTATCGTATACTGAAAAGGGCTGGCTCGAAGAAAGCGCACCTTGAGTGACGGCATTCGATTTGTACTGATGAAATATCGTTCGATATCAAAATTTTCTGTCTCTGTGAAGGAATGGACGAAATCGAATTCATGAGCAGCCTCGGGCATATCCGTAAAAATTGCGGCGGGGACAGTTGGATTTGACTTGCGCAAACTTGATAGGCTCAACCGCGCTTCGTCGAGCGCGGGTTTGCCGAACGCGAAGTAGATCACACCTTTATCGGCCGCATTGCGTATATCAACGGACGTATTCTGATTGCTAATTTCGACTGTTTCGGCCGCTTTTGCGGGGCGATTATCCAATTTCTCATCGTAGATAAACGCTTGTTCACGACCCGATCCGCTTTTGTAAAAGCGTCGATAGCCGGCTTCGTACAGCGCCATCAAAGCTGAGTGCGTGTCGCTCATCTTGTAGCTATACATATCGTGGTGAAATTCGGCCATGAGTTGAGTCGGCCTGATATTTCCTGACAGAATGTCGTGGATGACGCCATATTCAGATCCCTCGATGTCCATTTTGAGAACATCTATTCGATCATGGCCGAGGCTTCGCATCAGCGATTCGAGGCGATTGACTTTACAACTTATGGCCGTATCGCTCGCTTCGCTGCTCGGTGAGAAGCTGATGTGTGTGTCGCACTTCGGAGGGTCAAAATTGATCTCTCCGTCGATCTCCGCCAGGCCGACGGGTACAAATTTGAAATTTTCAGGAAACGCGCGGCCGTGTGCCCACCTCAATGTCTTGGGGGTAGGATCGAAACCCCACACGCGGCATCCGAATTTTTCGATGAGTGCCTCGTCCCACGAAATGTTGGCGCCGACCCCCACGGAATAGACTATCGTTTCAGGCGTCATCAGTCTCGGGATGATTGGCCAATCGCAGTTTGGCGAACCGTAGACCGCGTATTCTTGCGTTGTTTCAATATTCACGCCCATGCGATTCCGCCTTTCATCCATAATTAGCGACCCAATGCGCCGTCTTATTATTTTCAGCGCAAGATTTAAATTGACTGTCATGAGTTCTCTAGGTCGTGGAGCGGTGGCTTAAACCCGACCAGCTGGCCTGCGATTCCAGTCGGGACGGACAATTTCAACTTCGAATGGCGTCACTCATGCAATGGTGTGACGCCGGTTGACTCCAACATCGCCAGGGCGAGATTCGTATTCGCCGCGGATCTGGAAAATCTTTCCAACAAAAGTGCTGTTTCAACATCCATCTGTACTGCCGATAAATCGTCCATAGCTGCCAAGAAAACGCGCAGCAAAATTGCGGCTGAGCTCGTACCATTTGCGACGTCTGGCCATAAATGGCCATGGGTCTCGGAAATTTTAATGTAACTGCCGTGTTCGTCCTGCAGTACCGTGGCTGGATATATTTCATTAAAGTTGCGAAGGGAATCCCCGGTCAAACGGATCGTTAGAGTCCGATGTTCATCTTTCCGATAAGTTTGACAGGTGATAGGGCCAATCTCGGTCCCGTCTATGATCAGACGTGGGACAAATAGGGTGGCGAAAATATACCTGTCTGTTGACGAGTTTTTGACAAGGCGCAAATCGTCAAATTCGACAGTGATTTTTGTTTGTCGGGCCTCGCGAAGGACGGGGTGCACGTCATACTGTTTCTCAGCCGCAGGCTCCAGTTTGATGCCTGTGATCAGGGCTGCTGCCTCTCGCTTGTCGGTCGACGCTATTGGTGTGTTTCTGGTGAAGTTAATTGTAACGACATCGCCAAATCGCAGTTTGCCGAGGGCAAAAGTTAGGCTTTTCTCACCGCGCGGTAGATGGACTGGTTGAGAGGCTCTATCGTCGATACTTACTGCGATCTGCTGTGATCCCAATGTCTTTAGAACATCTATTTTCATGATTGCATCATCGAAATAGTTGTCCGAAACAATTTGCAACTGTCGTTCAGCCCAAACGGCGGCTTCAAATCCCCATTCCGGCTTTCCGCGCTCAATGCCTAGCGAGCCAGCTTTAAGCCTAACAGACGCAAAATGACGATCTGCGAGGTCGGATAGCGGTAATGCAAAAGGCGAGACGTAGCCGTCGCTAGACCAAAGCTTGATATTGTTCGTCGCATCAACAAGCTCAAGCACCCCATCGTTCGATAGTCTTAAGAGCGTGCGGGTAGAAATTCCCCCGGTTTCGTTTGACCAGAGCGTATCGTTCTGAGAGCTACGAATTGACAGTTTGCTGTCTCGCTCCAGCGTCAGTCGCGCATGAGGGAGGCGGGTGGGGCCGGACTGCCATTTTACTCGGCCGGTCTCGTGCACAATATTAAGGCCGCCATGGGTAGATATGTAACAGGCCCACTGCCCATTGGTCGAGGCGAGAAAGCTAGAGTGGTCGATACTTTGGTTACGTTCAAGCTGTTTGATCCGACGTTGCCCGAGAAGCTGACGCAGGGACGATGGTCGGCTCGTCGTTGTTCGAGCGTTCATCATCATCGTCGTAACCCCCGATTTAGGGTCGATGTCCGGAACTTTTGATGGTGATCCCAATCCAGGTCCCGTAGCAAGTAGCTCTTTAAAAAGCTCTGCATAGCGACGCCCATGAGTGGCAAGCGTGTAATTGCGTTCTACGTGATCTCGACAGGCATCACGAAGATCCTCGTTTGCTAGTTTTCCAATTGCTCGGGCTAGTGCGTGAGTGTCGCCTACTGGCACGGCCAAGCCGCAGGCTCCGTCATTTGCCAAGTCCGGTATGGCGCCAGCTTGGAAGCCCGCGATCGGTGTACCGCAAGCTAACGATTCCGCAGCGGTGTTGGAAAACGTTTCCTCTGCAGACGGTATAATCGTTACATTTGCGCTCGAGTAGGCGAGACTTAATAGTGACCTTGATTTTATATACCCCAGCTTATGCACATCAAACGACAGATCAGCCTGAGTGAGCGATGTGTTACCGACGCACAAAACGACATAGTCACCATCAGGATCCAATTTCTTGAGTGTTTTTAGGCAGTCCTGCAATTCGTACTTGCCTTTAACGCGACTATCAAAAGAGGGTGCGAATAAAAGTATTTTAGAGTGCTGCGGCAGCCCAAGCAGATCTCTTGCTATCGCGCGATCGGATGGTTCGAATAGGGATAGATTGACCCCATTGGGTATACTCTCAATTCGACACCCTTTCAAAATAGGAGATTGCCGCGCTATCGTTTCGCTTATTTTGCTTAGTGTAACGACAGTGATATTATTTTTTCTCCAGGCATGTTCTTTAAATTTATATACGGTATTTGTGAAATCTTGCGGATAATCGCTTGTCAGTTGAGGGCATCCGCTGCACTGGTTGTGCTTCCATTTATGGCAGCCATGAAAATAGTGGCACCCGCCGGTTAAATAAAACATGTCACGCAACGTAAGAACGACAGGTTTATCCAGTTCGGAAAGAAAGGCGATGTTCTCAATAGAAATAAATCGCGAAGTCCAATGAAGATTGATTATGTCAAGATCTTTAACGTATTCTTCGAGATCCTCGTTCTTAATCGACTGCTCGTTTATGTCAAATATAGTATGGTTTTCGCGAAAGTTTCTATTATTAAATAGATTGCCAAAGCCTTGCCCTTCGCTAGAGGGAACGTGCACGGCATCTTCAATTGGGTCAGAGGTCAGATTTTTAGCGCCAAGCGGCAGAAAGAGGCGGGATTTTACATTATTGGCTAGTAGAGAGCGATGCGTTCTGTAGGCTGCGTTACCTGCGCCGCCATGGGATTGCGTTGTGAATACCCCCGCTTTTACGAGTGGCTTTTCAACTACGCTCAGTAGCGATTGGTATTGGTTCAATTGTTGATCGGCGGAAAACCTTGCCTTTAGCGCTTCGGCCAACTTGATATTGGTGCCGAAAGGATTTTCTGGTTGGTCGACCAGGGCTGCTAATGCTCGACCGATTGCCTCCCCGTCTGCAGCCGGAACAATGCGCGCCCACGGACTGTCGCCAGACAGCACCTCTGGTGTGCCGCCAGCGTCTGTTGCAATTACCGGCAAGCCGGCAAAAACGGCCTCGATTGTTGCGAGCCCAAACGTCTCGGTTTGCCTAGTGTCAGGATCGCGGATGGATGAGGTGATGAAGACATCAAACTCACTGAAAAAATCAGGGCGAGTACGGAAATCGATATAGTCCACTAGGTCGACGTAGGATCCAAGATTAAGCCTCTCGATAGTTTGATCGATTTCTGCTCGATGCACCTCGTCCCTTCCGTACGCGATTGTCAGGCGCACTGACCGACCGGTATTTCGAAGATAGTGATCGATGCCCTCCAGGAGATATTTGTGCCCTTTCCAGCGTATAAGGCGCCCAATGTTTAAAATCTTTAGTGGTTCCGATGGGGAAGGCGCGCGCTGATGTCGCCGATGTGAAAGGTATTTGTCGTGCACGACATTCGTCACCACGTGAATGCGGTCCGCTGGGACGCCCGCTTCAATAAGTTCCGATTTCAAAAATTCGCTTGGTGCTGTGAACCAGACATTCGGGCGTACACAGAAATGTTCGGCTACGTATTTTGAGTAGGCCGTTTCATCAAACATTCTGAACACATCAATACCGTGTGTCATGTTTATGATCGGCACGTCTAACTCAGCATCATCTAAATACTGTGAAAATTTGACCCCGTTGATGGCAAAATGACACACGACATACTTGATATTCAGCTCAGCAAAAAGGAATCGAAGATATATCGATCGAAATTTGGCAGGCATTTGCTCGAGCATCATGCACAAGCAATAGTCATATGGCCTTTCGTCCGAGAGAAGGCGATGTTGATGGAGTACGATTGCTTGATGTTGTAGGTCGGTTTTAGTCCTATTGATGAAGTCGTAAATGAAAGTTTCAGATGGTCTTGAGAAAACACTCGCAAAATGAAGTACACATCCAGAATTGGTGTCGATTGTGTCTTTAAGTTTTAGAATTTGGGAAAGAGACTGCCCAAACATCGACCCTGCTACGGGCATCTGTAGTTGCAATAATTCGTATGAACATGCTGAATATAAATCTAGATAAGATTCAATGAGTGCATCCGACTCGCTCGGCGTAAATCTAAATTCGTCTCTATACTGCAGGCAAAATGCCGTATAGCTGGCGCAAGCGCTTCTGAAAGTATCGCTAAGGTCGCTGTACCGCCTCACGACATCCAGAAAGGAGTTTACGCGCCATTTGTTGAACCTGAAGAGATAGAGATCGCGTGCCTCGTCTACTGTTAGGAAGTCAAATCGGTCCAAGATGGATCGTGCATACTCATCAATAAATAACTCGCGATTGCGCTCGTTCATGCCGGCAGATAGGCCGCTTTCGGAGAAAAACATCAGGCCTTCAGCAACTCGCGAGAACTTCTTGTTTGCCTGAAAAGCGTCGCGAATCCAGACCGCGTCGCTTACAATTCGATAGTCTTCGCGGTATGGGCCTATTTCGTCATAACACTGACGGCGTACCAGAAACGTTTCGTGATTGATGTTTAGGTGAAACAGATTGATTCCCTCGTCGATATCCACGGACTCGCGAAGGATCTCAGACATATACAAATCTGTATACGTAATATCAGATCTGTCTTGCTGCAGTTTATTCAGACTCTTCTCAATGAATTTTTCATCGTAGAAATCATCTGCATTGATTAGGCAAATATAATCGCCTTGGGCAAGGCGTATACCCTTATTCATCGCATTATAGATACCATCGTCAGGCTCGGAGACAAAATATTCGAGTTTCGTTGAATATTCTTGAATTATGTCGAGGGTGCCATCTGTGCTGCAGGCATCGACAATGATATGCTCGACATTCTTGTGGGTTTGATTCTGAATGGAATCTAATGTTCGACGTACAGTTTGCGCGGCGTTCCATGTTACGGTGATTACCGACACGAGCGGCAGTGTGGCATCCGACTGTTTTTGAGGGGCGCCGGTAATTCGCAGGCCTCCTTCAGTTAGTCGACCTGGTGTAAAGGGCGCCTTCCACCACACTCCCGCAAATCGACGTGTTGCGCGTACTGAAGATGAGGCCTGTTGAGGTGTGTTCGGAGAAATTGCCATCCCTAATTTCCCTATCGAATAGTTGTGCGGCCGGACCGTCGGCAATTCTGTTGTTAGTCCTGAGCCATAAAGGTTCCGGAGGAGAAATTTACTTGCCCGCGTGACGTGGGGGTTCGATATCGTAGCCTAGACCGTCCATAACACTATGATCGAGCTTTGCGTTGATGGAAATCATATCTTCCGTCGAGTATGCTAAAAGGTACTGTTTGTCGAGGTGAACGGTATCTGACGCTAGTGAGTACGCGGGCGATTGCGGGACCTTCACGGGCCGTCGAAGTGATTTGGTCGGCGATTTGCCCGTGGTTGCCTCGACGCGTTTGGCGAATGGAAGAAGCGCAGCTGTCGGGTCCCTCAATAGGTCGACGTAGCGAACAAAGAAAATTTTGTCTGTCTGTGCCGCAAACTGCAGCCATTTTCCATAAAACGATACATAATCATCTATCGGGTCTGCGGAGAATTCGGGCCAACCGCATTTTTTCGCCCACTTTTTATAGCTTAAAATCCAGCTATATGGGTCCTTTGAGATGACGAGGTAGGCAATAGGAGCAGAAGAAAACTCAGCCTCAAATTCATTGAAATCTCGATAGGTTTTGTTGTTGTGGTATCCCGTCGCAGATATGCGGCTCTTGTCGTCAAATATTCGGAAATGTTTTTGGCGGGGGTGGCTCCTATCTGCATCGGAATTTTTGATCACCACGTGAAGCTGCGATGACACGATTTTGTGCAGAAAATTTGTTCCGGATCGTTGTAGCCCGTAAATCAAGATGGGTGCCCGGTCGCCGATAAAGCGTTCGCTTATGCCGCGAATTATATTGTTTAACGAGCGAAGCGCGGGGATCGTGGATGGTGTTCGCCGTACGGCTCTGGCCGTCGCACTAGCCACGGCGATCGAAAGGCGGGTTGCATTGCGGGCCGCGGATCCGTAGTTTCGACGTTTGATTTTCAAGCCTTTATCGCTTTATGCTCTTGGTTTAAACTTGGTTTGGTCGCTCTATCGTATTATGATGAATGTGCCCAGAGGGTGTGGGAATTTAACTCCCGTTCTGCAAGTTGTGCCCCGATCGGGTCGGGTGGTTCGATGAATTTCTAGATTTTTTTAGGATTGAAATCTGTCTGTGTTAATTCCATCTGAGCCGCAATTTTCGATAGATGCCGACAAGCTTCAGCGTGGCTATGGCATCCAGGTTGATAGGGCGCACTGGATTGAATATCCCATGGTCGTCTCGATTGAGACTTTTGCCAAATGTAATGCGGCGTGCACATTTTGTCCGTATCCAGAATTGGATAGAATTGGTGAAAAGCTCTCTCGGGAAACGGTGTTCCGCCTGTTGGACGAAGTCGCGGCCTTTCCTGTTCCGCCGGGTCAGCTGAATCTGACGCGTGTCAATGAGCCATTTCTCGACCCGTTTTTGTTTGAATATATCGAATATGCACGGGCCATAATGCCAAGGGTCAATGTTCATTTATTCACCAATGGTCAGGCGTTGACAGATAAAGTAATTGACAGGTTAAACGACTTGGAGAATTTCAAGCAGCTGACTATTTCTTTTAATGAACATGATCCTGATCAATACGCTCGTGTCATGGGGCTTGACCAAGCTAAGACTCTCAAGCGCCTTCGTCGCTTGCATGAAAGAGTTGAAAGTGACGAGGTGCGCTTTAGTTTGGCGATTTCGCGTGTCGGTGAGTCAAACGAGAGTGACGCGCTCTATAGGAAGTGGTGCGAGAGGGAGTTCCCTGCGTTCCGGTCTGGCATCAATGCTAGATTTAACTGGGTTGGTGAGCCGGGTGCGGCGAAATACAATCATCTGACCCCTGACGTTGGATGTGCTCAGTGGTTCACGGTCAATATTCTGGCAAACGGTATGAGTGCTTTTTGCTGTATCGATGGGTCCAGTCGGCTTGAACGATTTTCTATCCATGAAAATTCTTTGTACGAAATGTACAACGCGCCAGAAAAGAGGCGTCTCCGAGAGCAGCTGGTGTCGCGGCGCAATGTGAGAGGGTGTGAAGGTTGCATACACGGAATGTCAGCTGCCGCGTTTCAAGAGCCGAATCTTGCAGTGGGATGAATTTCTGCAGGCTGCTGTTTTCCGCTATGTCGGCCAATACAGTCTTGCTTGACGTCCAAAGTGTTTTCGGAGGGGCGCGTTGTCCAATCTTCGTTTCGTATTCGTAATTCCTCTTGGTGCAGGGCATTATGAGCGTCTTGAAGAGACGTTTCGATCGTTAGCGGTTCAGAAAGCCGATCTGGCGATCGCTCTCTGCCATACCGGTGTGCGCGAAGATGTGGAGCATATCATTGCACCGTTTCGCCGTTTGATAGCATACGAACGTCACGGCCCTGATGCCGGACAATCCTCTGCTATAAACGAGGGCTGGCGCGCCGTTGCGGGTGATATCTATGGTTGGCTCAATGCAGATGATGTGCTTGCGCCCAGCGCATTAACTGAGGTCCTGCGTGTCTTCGAGGAGCAACCAGCAGCCGCAGCAGTATGTGGTCAAAGTATCATTGTCGATCGTGCTGGCTCGCTTACGGGGCTTCATCCGTCGGTGAAGTCGCCCGATGGTGATCTTTATCGTAGCAATATCATCTCGCAGCCTTCGTGTTTCGTTCGTCGGCAATGGTTGGAACAAGTTGGCCATCTGGAGGAAGACCTGCACTATGCGATGGACTGGGATCTTTGGGTGAGACTCAGCATCGTTGGCGCACAGTTCGCTTACACACCACGCGTGTTGTCTGGGGTTTATTGGGACGTCGACACAAAAACAGGAGCATTTAATTTCCGCAGGGTTTCGGAGCTCAAGCGAGTTGTTGCTCGTCAGAAAGATCCGATCGTTACGGCCAAAACGCTTTTCGGATTTGCCGTGCACCATATCTCCGAATACACGCCTCTTGGAGGTTTGCTGAAAGCGCTTCGCGTCGGTCTTCGGACCGGCCGTCCAATGCGGTTACGATTTTGGGGGGGGGTGGCAGGGGGTGGCTGTGAATGTTTTGACGTATTCCACTATGATACTCAGCCTCGAGACGGGCTGGTTGTTCGGTTTCTGACTGATGGCAAGCGTACAGTCCGGATAAATGGGGTGTCTCATGAGGTTGTGGGACGTCAACACATGTTTGATGTTAATGTGGCGCCCGGGGTGCCAGTTACGATTGAGTTTGCTGGCGGATCGGCACTCAACAGCGAGTTGGACCGAATTGATTGGAAGTGTCCGGATGATTCGTCCTTCGAAAGTGAACCAGCGTGAAGTTCTCAGTCGTTACGCCAACCTTGAACGCAGCTAATTCCCTGAATCGCCTTTTTGCTTGCATGGAAGCCCAAAGCCATGTGGATTGGGAATTGCTGGTTGTTGACGGCGGTTCTATTGATGCCACAGCAAGTATGGTCCGTCGTCGATCCCTGAAAGACCCCCGTATTCGATTGATAGAGCATCCGGGATCGTCAATATACGAAGCAATTTTTGCGGGTTTTGACGAGGGGGTAGGGTCAGTCTTTTGCTGGCTGAACGCCGATGATATCTATGCGCCTTGGGCTCTGGCTACCGTAAGTGACGTTATGAAGCGTAACTCTATTGACTGGGTTACTGGTCTGCCTGGTGCTTGGGATGCAGCAGGCTGCCTTCGCTTCGTCAGGCCGGCAACGCTTTGGCCGCGTGCCTTGTTGCGTCGCGGGCTATTTCACGGCGATTGTCTGGGGTATATTCAGGCTGAGAGTACGTTTTTCTCGCGGTGCCTGTATGATGGAATTACGCCGGCAGAGCGCCAATTTATTCTGTCGGCGAAGTTGGCTGGCGACTTTAGGCTGTGGAAAACATTTGCGAGCCGATCTAGGTTAATTGGGGTGCCGGCTCTTCTTGGCGGGTTTGCTATCCATGGTGGAAACAGGTCGATCGTCGAGAAAGAGCAGTATCAGGCTGAAGTCAGATTATCAGGAAATTTTTCCATGCCACGGGCGATCGGTCGGCGACTGGCTGTTGTACTTCGGTATGTATCTGCCTTGCACTCACTTATTACGGTCAGTCGCGCTGACCTTACCTTGCAAAGAGAGCTGGGGATATCGGAGGACGTCCGCCAGGAGGCGTGATCTGACTGAGATCGATTTGATGTCATCTAAGCAATGAATTAAAGGCTTCACCGGATGCCCGGTGTGTGGGTAGGCAGTGATATGTGTTGTATGGCTATGAGTGTTGACTATCTCATTTGGTGGGTGTGCAGACAAAGATGAGCGAAACAGAGCTGCCTTCCCTTAAGGGGAGGCCTTTGCGTCACGACCTGTATGAATTTGACGCATCTAGAGATCGATATTCTTACGCCCTGAACGACCTCAAGCGGGCACTCGCGAATCCGCGTCTTATATCAAGCGTGGTACTGAAGAGCTTTTCGGGGCGGTATCAGCGAACGTCACTTGGTCCATTTTGGCTGACAATCTCTACGGCAATGACCGTCGGTGGCCTTGCGGTCTTATACGGAAAGATTTTTGGCTCACCTCTTAGTGACTATTTCCCATATGTCGGATGCGGAATTATTGTGTGGGGGCTAGTGTCCTCGATATTTAATGGTGCAGCGGGTGCATTTAGCACCGGAGCCGCTACCTTTGATCAGATTCCAATTGCAAAGAGCATCTTTGCGTTCAGAGTTCTGGGTAGTTCTTTTTTGGCGTTCATGTATAAGCTTCCCGTTCTATTTTCGGCATTGGTGCTCGTGGGGCGGACGCCTGGGGTGTTATCAATTTTTGTCGCTTTGTGCGGGCTCGGACTGGTTTTGTGGACAGGTTTCTGGTGCACGCTCGTTCTCGGAACGATCGGATTGAGGTTCAAAGATACCGCTCAAGCTATTTCGGCGATCATGTCGGCCGTCTTTTTCTTCACTCCCGTTTTCTGGCAGGCGGACCGGCTTCGGGAGTACGCGTTCATCGTCGACCTCAATCCGTTTTACCATTACATCCACATTATCAGAGGACCACTGCTTGGTTACGATGGGGTCGCCCATAGTTTTATCTGGGCGGTCGGATGCGCCACTCTGATGACCATAGCGGGAGCAACTGTCTACGGCATGTTTGCGCGTCGTTTCTCATATTGGAGCTGACCGATGGCGCTCATTCACATGGAAAACGTGGGCGTGCACTTTCTCGTGCCTCAGTTAAAGTCCACTGGTCTGCTTGGGGCGTTGAAGTCAACGAGCCTCGGGGGGCGCTTGGAAAAGCGTCACGGCCGAGCAGGAGTGTCTGCTCTCGAAGATATCAACTTGACTTTGAAAGATGGCGATCGGCTTGGGCTCATGGGTCACAACGGCGCTGGGAAAACGACGTTGCTCCGAGTGCTGGCGACAATATTGCCACCGTCGGAAGGTCGCATTCGGGTCGAGGGTCGGGTATCTGCCCTTATGTCCATCCGTCTTGGAATGGATGGCTACGCAACGGGGTATGACAATATTAGAGGCAGAGCCCGATACATGGGATGCACGGAAGCGGAAATTGATGCAAAATTCGATGAGATAGCCGAGTTTACTCAGCTTCAGGATTATCTGGCGCTCCCTATGACCACCTACTCGAGTGGCATGCGTGTTCGCTTGGCGTTCGCTATCGCAACCGCATTTCATCCAGATATCCTCGTCTTGGACGAGTGGCTTTCGGCAGGGGACGAGACCTTCAAAAAAAAGGCTTCGGACAGGATGCATGAACTTATCGAGAATACCGGGATCGTTGCATTTGCCAGCCACAATTTGAGCATGCTTCAGAATATCTGCAACAAAGGTTTGATGCTGGAACATGGTCGTATAAAATTTTTTGGCCCTATTGACGAAGCGGTTGCGCTCATGAGCGAATAGCCGCGACGCCGGATCGGGAGTTGAATAAAGATCTGCGGCGCAGCCAGACAAATTCGTTGGTGTCTTGCTGCACTGCACAATAATCTTCGGGTCTGAGCTTCTTGTTATTGGGCAAGGCTTGGATTAACACTTCGCAGTCATAGAGCAGGAAGCTTGACGCGGCCCCGCGTCTATGTGACACTGTAACACAGTCCCATGATGTGGGATTGGCAATTTTGGGTAAATTTGCCGGGCTCGTGGTCTGAAAATTGCTCCGAATTGTGAAAGATTAAAGAATTCGTCGGCATTGAGCGAATTGGCTCTTGCCGACTTGTTGTTGCGGTCAATATGCTCGGAGAGTTGGGCGTGAATTGGCCAAAATGACTTGAGGGGGGTTGGTCCTCTCGCAGGCGGCGCTAGTCGCGAATTAACCGGCCGCTCGAGGCCACGAAAGAACGGAAGCATCCGGTAGGTGAGCACATGATGAAAAAGTTTGCTTTGGTGGGCTCTGCGGCCCTGATGGCTCTGGCGGTAACGCCGGCCTCCGCGCAGTTCAAGGCGGCGCTGAATGAGAGCACGGCTGCTGTCGAAGAAGGCGCTCGGTCGCAACAGCGTATCAACGAGCTGGACGATCAGGCCAGCGAGCTGCTGGGTGATTATCGCGCAGCGCTGAAACAGCGGGACGTTCTGCGCCGCTTCAACGCCAGCCGGGCCCGTGAAGTTGAAAACCAGCTCGCCCAGATCCGCGGTCTTGAAGAAGACGTTGAGAACATTGAAGGTCTGCAGCGCGCGGTTCTTCCATTGCTGGAAGAAATGCTCGGCCAGTTGGAAGCCTTCGTGGCCGCTGACATTCCGTTCCTGTCGCAGGAGCGCAACGATCGTATCGCGCGCCTCCAGGAAGTGATGACCGACTCAACGCAAACGGCTGCATCGCGTTATAATCTGATCATGGAAGCCTATCAGATCGAGAACGAATACGGCCGCACGATGGATTCTTATAAGGGTGTGGTCGACAATGACGGCCAAGAGCTCACGGTTGAGTTTCTCCGCATTGGCCGCCTGGCGCTGATCTATAAGAGTGCCGACGACTCGATCCTCCGGATCTACAACAAAGACACCGGACAGTTCGAAAATCTCGACAAGTCCTTCATGCAGGAAGTCCGCCGCGGCATCCGCATGGCAAACGAACAAACGCCTCCTGACCTCCTTCAGATCCCTGTCCGGGCACCTGAAGTGACGGCAGCGGCTCAGTAAGCGACGGTTTAGAAGGGTTTGAAGACAATGACGTTTTTCAAAACAGTAAAGTCTGGGATTCTGGCCGGCGCGGCAGTCCTTGCATCGGTTTCCGGCCTCGCGATTGCGCAGGATCAGATTTCTCTCGACGACGTTCTGCGGGCCGCCCGTGAGGAGCGCCGTCAGGCCGCTCAGGAAAATCGTGAGCGTGAGCAACAATTCGTTGCCGACCGTAATCAGCAGGCCTCACGTCTGAGCTCGGTCCGTGCCGAAGTGAACGCGGCTGAAGCCCGTTCGACCCAGCTGGAAGAGCAGTATCGTGCCAACGATGACCGCCTTAACGAGCTGAACACGGAACTGCAGGATCGTCAGGGTGAGTTCGGTGAACTTTTCGGCGCCGCCCGTTCGGCTGCTGCTGAGCTGGCAACCCAACTCGACGATTCGATCATTTCGGGTCAGTATCCAGGTCGCTCGCAGGAACTTCGCGAAACGGCTCAGGCCACGACGCTTCCTTCTGTCGAAGAACTGGAAAACATTTACTTCGTGACGCTGGAAGAAATGGTCGCTCAGTCCAAGACTGCGACATTCCCATCGACGATCGTCAACGCCTCCGGTGAAACAGAGCAGAAGACCATTACGCGTATCGGTCCTTTCACGGCGTTTGCTGACGGTGAGTACTACACCATGCAGCAGGCTGAAGGTGGCCGCCCACGTCTGACACAGCTGCCACGTCAGCCTGAAGTCGCGGACGCTGTGTCCAATGCTCGTCAGGTCGCTGGTTTCTCTGGCGATGGCTATACGACCGGCACGATCGACCCAACCACAGGTACGCTGATCAGCCTCGTCGTTCTCAGCCCAACCCTGAAAGAGCGTATCGACCAAGGTAAACTCGTCGGTAAAGTGATCCTGGTGGTTCTCGCCATCGGTCTGCTGATCGGTCTGTTTAAGCTCGTGACCCTGTTCATGACGAATGCTGCCGTTAAGGGTCAGGTCCGTCGTAAAACAGCTTCTCGCGGTAACCCGCTTGGTCGCGTCATGATGGCTTACGAAAGCAACACGAATGCCGACGTCGAAACGATGGCTCTCAAGCTTGACGACGCCGTCATGAAAGAGATCCCACGCCTCGACAGTGGTCTGAATGTCGTGAAGGTGTTCGCTGCCGTCGCTCCACTGCTGGGTCTGCTCGGTACGGTTGTTGGTATGATCAACACCTTCCAGGCTATGACGCTGTTCGGTACGGGTGACCCGCAAATCATGGCTGGTGGTATCTCCGAGGCTCTTGTGACCACGGTTCTGGGTCTGGTTGCCGCTATTCCGCTACTGCTGCTTCACGCCTTCGCTGCCGCCTCTGCACGGTCTGTTACGCAGACCCTTGAAGAGCAGGCTGCTGGTATGATCGCTGAGCACGCCGAGAGCCGGGTTTAAGGCTCAGACAGGAAGGACGTCCGGTTATGGAGCTGAGTGTATTCAATCCTGCTGATGCACTGGACAACATCCAGTCATTCCTGGTCGCCGGCGGCAATGTGTTGCTCGTCATCATGATCGTCAGCTTCGCAATGTGGCTGTTTGTTGTGGAACGGGCTCTCTTCTTCGCTATCGCCAACGGTTCGGTCAAAAAGACCGCGACCGTCGGCTGGGAAGACCGCACGGAGACGACATCCTGGTACGCCTTGGCGATCCGCGACAAGCGGATCTCCATCGCCCGCCAAGAGGCCTTCCGGAACATGTCGGTCATCAAGGTGCTGGTGGCTATCCTCCCGCTCCTTGGCCTCCTCGGCACGGTGACGGGCATGGTCGAAGTGTTTGACGTCATGGCCTCGACGGGTTCGTCAAACGCGCGTCTGATGGCCGGTGGCATTACCAAAGCGACAATTCCGACCATGGCCGGTCTGGTGGCGTCCCTTTCAGGTATTCTGGCGATCAATATTCTTGAGCGTCAGGCAAGCCGGACCGTGGCTTCGGTTTCTGACAAACTGGTGATTGGTTAAGATTATGGCGAGACGGATATCTCACCCCCAGGACGATGCTGACGTCGACGTCACGCCGCTTCTCGACATCGTCTTCATCATGCTGATCTTCTTCATCGTGACCGCTGTGTTCATCGATGAGTCCGGGATCGCACCGAACCTTCCGCAGAAGTCGGATGATGATAACACCAAACCGCCACCCAGCCTGCTGCTGACGGTTCAGGAAAACGGGTCGGTCCTGGTGGACAACACCTCAACGATTGATCCGCGTTCGGTCGGTCCTCGCGTCGAAGAGTTTCTGGCGAAGGAAGCCAAAGGTGTCATCGTGATCAGTGCGATGGGCGATGCCAAGGCTGGCGACACGATGCTGACGCTCGACCAGGCTCGTGATGGCGCGACACCTGCGCGGTACGACAAGATTACGCTGACGCCGGCGGGTGAATAAATCCCGCCCATGTCGCCCGCCTCAACATGGCGGATTGATAGAAGATGCGCCCGAGATCATCGCGGCATTTGTGAAAAGTGATCGGAATTATGGCTAGAAGACCGATAAGACCTGTGGCCACTGGGGGCGATGATGACGTTAACGTCACGCCGCTTCTGGATATCGTGTTCATCATGCTGATCTTCTTCATCGTGACCTCGACCTTCATCAAGGAGCCGGGTGTCCAGATCGAGAAGCCGCTGGTGACGACGGGCATCGACCAGCGTCAGGTGGCAATCCTAGTAGGGATTACGTCGGACAGCCGGATCTTCATCGACAAGGAAGAAACCGACATTTCCGAAGTGCGTTACAAGGTTCAGGAACTGCGCAAGGAAACACCGAAAGGTGCCGCCGTTGTGCAGGTCGACCAAGGCGCGAACAGTCGGACGCTGCTTGATGTGCTGGAGCAGATCAAGAATGCTGGTATCCAAGATGTCGCTGTGTCGACTGAAGAAGCCTGATTAGGGAGGGCGCGACCATGGGTTCTATTTTTCGCAGTATTCTCGGCGTTCCTGTTGCGGCCATCGTTGTCGTGGCGCTGTTCCTCTTCATGTACGGTCTGATCAAGAACGACATGGTGGAAATTGAAGACAGTGGTCCGCCTCCAAACATCAAGATCGGCCGTCAGCTGCAGGATTCAGAAGTTACAAACCAGAAGCGTTTCGACAAGCCGGTGCTTGACCAGCCACCACCACCACCACCAGCGATCAATCAGGCAACGTTCAAGCCGAATGTTGATGGGGTGCGGGCTGCTGTGCCAACGTTTGAAGCCAATGTGGACATTGGTACGGCGTTCAACCCCGACCGTGATGCGCAGCCTATCGTGCGGATCCCGCCATCAGAGGCCGACTTCCAGCGGTGCATTCGTTCGGATGTGCAAAAGATCGAACGTGTGTCGCTGCAGTTTGATGTGACGCCGCAAGGTCAGGTGACGAACGTCCAGGTCATTGACTCCACGGATCGCTGCTATGAGCGCTCCGCCATCCGTTCGGCTGAAAAGTGGAAGTACAATCCAAAAATCGTGGAGGGTCAGGCCCAACCTCGCTTCGGCGTGCGGACCGTGATCGTCTATCAGGTGGGTGGTCAGTAAGACCCCCACACCACGTTTATCAGGTGAAGAGATCGAACAACATGCGTAAACTTTTTCCTGCTGCCGCTCTCGCTGTTCTCTACAGCTTCGGGTCTTATGCTGCTGTTGCTGTCTCATCGCCAGCGGCCGCTCAAGTCGACGAAAAAGAAGAGAAACGGCGCAATTCCCAGACTCTCGGTTCAAAGACCGCGCAGGATCTTGGCAAAGCGCTGGATGCGGTGAACGCCGAGCCCGCAGACTATGCCACCGCCATGAATCTTCTGAATGGCCTGGCAAACCGCGATCTGCCTCCTTATGACCTCTCGACTGTCCTAGAGATCCGGGGTGCGGTTTACGCCCAGACCGACAAGGCCGCCGAGTCACTCCGCGACTTTGTCCGCGTTCTCGAAATCGACGCCCTGCCATTCGACCGGCTGAAGCAGATCCGCTACAACGTTGCGCAGCTCTACTTTGTGGAGGGTAACTACGCCCAGGCCATCCGTTTCATGCGTGAATATCTGGCGGGCGCGGACAATGTCGAAGATGCGAATGCGTGGTACATTCTTGCTGCTGCGTACGTGTCTCAGGATGATTACCAGAACGCTCGTGGCCCTGCCGAGAAAGTCATCCAGTACGATGCGAAAAAGCAGAAGAAGAACTACGATCTTCTCAACCTGATTTACTCGCAGCTGAATCTCAACGTTGAGCGTGGTAGACTGCTTGAGACGATGATCGAACTTTTCCCGAATCAGACCGAATACTGGGCGCAGCTTTCGGGCGCCTATTCCCAGGCTGGCCGCGACAAGGACGCGTTCTCGACACTTGAAGTGGCTTACAAGGCCGGTCTGATCAAGGATGAGCCGAAGATCGTGGCCCTTGCGCAATACTATTCTGCGCTTGACGATCCGTACCGTGGTGCCAAGCTGATCGAACAGGAAATGGCGACGGGTACGGTCAAGAAGACCCTGAAGAACCTTGAGCTTCTGGCTCAGCTTTGGTCCATGTCTCGCGATCAGAAGAAGGCGATTGCCGCTCTCGACCAGGCTGCAAAGCTCTCGGACAATGGTCAGCTCTACTACCGTCTTGGCCAGAGCTACATGGCTGATGAGCAGTATAGTGAGGCGGCCACCAACCTGAACCAAGCCCTGCAAAAGGGTGGCCTTTCAGAGCGCGATCGCGGCGACATCTACCTTCTCCTCGGCGCTGCCTATTTCAACATGGACAGTGATACGGCTGCGGGTCGTAACCGTGCTCGCCGGGCCTTTGCTCAGGCCGCCAATTACGCCAATGCGCGGACCTCGGCTCGCGGTTGGGTTGGATATATCGATGCTATTGAGGAGACGCTGAGAGCGCAGGACGAAGTTGAGCGCCTGCAGCGTGAAGAACAGCGCCGTCGGAATATCGAGCGTTGTGAATCGATCGTGGATGTTGCCGAACTTGGCGGCACGGTGGAAGAATCTCGTCTGAGCGAGTGCCGGACGGTTCTGGCACGGGCTGCCGCTGGCGAAGAAATTGATGAGCCTGCGACCGAAGAAGCGCCTGAAGAGGCCGAAGATGCGGCTACTGAAGAAGAGCCTAGCGCTGGCTGATCTCTGGATCACAAATCACGAAAAGGCCGCTCTGATGAGCGGCCTTTTTTGTTTCAGTGTTGCGGGAGAGGTATCGCGTGATCAAGCGGCCTAGGTTTGTCGACGTTGACGCCGCTGCTCAAAACGGTCCGCTGCGATCATCTGCTGGACTGATCTCGTCAGGGGCGAGATGGTTTCGGTAACCATCGCTGTCAGGTGAGCCGCTAGCAGAGGGGCTGTTGAAAGTCCCCGCGAGCCCAGCCCGCCGAGGACATATGATCGTTGCCTGTTGGTGCCATGTACTGACACAACGGGACCGCAGATGGGATGGCGGTCTGTTGTCACTGCCCGTTTGGCGGCACGCGCACCATTCGATGTACCAAGCTTGTCTGCTGCCAGGCCCGACAGGCGCAGCGCGGCATGTCGATTTTGCGCAGAGCTTTCACCATTCGCCTCAACAGCCGCGTCGACAGCCGTGACGTCATAGGTCGCGCCGGCGGCAAAACCGTCGGCCCACGGCGCGATATAATGGCTGTTTGTCCGGATGGTGGACATGCCGGGTCCTTCCCACCAGTCCAACTGACCACGGGATGCAGTAAGGTCCGGACGGAGGAGCGGAACATGGTGAGCGAGCTGTGGCCCAACCGCGAAAATCACACAGTCGATATCCTGTCTGTCGGTCAGCCATTCGGTTTCAGACGCGTCGGCGATCTCTGTGTCGCTGATCAGCAGGCGAACAGCCTCCGCCGCTTTAAGCGTGGCCCCTGCGGGGACATGGAGATGGGCGTCCGGTGTCAGGACCAGGTCGCCATCGGCCCATAGTCCATTCTCCAGAACCTTTTGAAAACGTCTCTGTTGCTTCTGCTCTGTATCAAGAATGTGACCGCCTCTCACCAAGAGACAGTCGGGCGTCGCCTCGTTGTAAAAGCGCAAGGCGGAGAGAAAAGCATCGCGGTACAGATATGCCTGAGGCTCAGTTGAGGCATCGAGCCGCGGCATCAGGAGGCCAATTGGATTTCCTGACGCGCCACTTGCAGCGCCTGACGGATCCTGCAGCATCACATCGATGCCCGCCCGCTGGAGATGCCAGGAGAGGGACGCACCGGCGATCCCGGCGCCTGCAATAGCAACGCGGGCGGCTTTGGAGCGCGTGAATTCACCGGGCTTCCGACCACGGAGCATTTGCCGCTTGCGGCCAAAGCCGGGTGTCCGGTCAACTTCAATTCCGGCGTCGGCCAAAGCGCGACGGACCGTGCCGGCAACGGTGAATGTCGACAGGGTCCCGCCCGGTGCAATGTGCTGCGCAACCAGCGCCATCAGCTCAGGTGACCACATGTCCGGATTGGTCGACGGCGCAAAGCCATCAAGAAAGAAGGCGTCAGCCTTGAAAGGGCTGTCTTCGAGGCCTTGTACCGCAGACCCCATGGCGATGGTCAGTGTCACACGGCGATGCAGACGCAACTGGACCAGGCCCGGCCGCGCTGGCGGATAGAGATCGCGCAGCGCATGCGCCATGACGGCCAGTTCGGGCCATCGCTCAGCCACATCGCCCAGCAAGGCCTGCAGGGTCGATTGAGGTAGCGGGTGAGCTTCCGCGGACCACAGGCTCAGATGTGTATCGGTCGGCGCAACGGACAGGAAGAGAGCTGCGGCCGCAAGGCAGTTCAGGCCCGTGCCGAAACCGAGCTCGCCAATGACGAAATGTTGACCCGGGGTCAGCGCTGCGAAGCGGTCGGGCAGGTCGTTGCCGTCCAGGAAAACGTGACGAACCTCCGCGAGACCATCCTCAGGCTGAAAATAGATATCGCCGAAGGTTGTTGACCTGATGGCCATGCCGTCGATCTGGAGCGACGGGGCCGTCAGCCGTGTCATGAGGCCGTAAGCGCGGCCAGTGTCTTGGCCGAGGCGTAACCGTCCGCCGGCACGCCCTGCGCCCGTTGCCAGGCTTTCAGGGCCTTGCGTGTACCTGCGCCGATGATGCCGTCTACCGGACCGGGGTCGTACCCTTTGTCCGCGAGGGTCTGCTGCAGCTGTTTCCTCTCGTCGAGGGACAGTGGGCGGTCGTCGCGCGGCCAGTCCTGGGCAAGGGTGATGGAGCGTCCGGCAATCGCATTGCTCAGCATACCCACACCGAGCGCATAGGATGTCGAATTGTTGTATTTGAGGATCGCGCGATAATTGTCGAAGACCATAAAGGCTGGGCCGTTTGCTCCGGCCGGGACCAGGATCGATGCTGACGCGTTCAGGTCGGCCATATCCGACAGGCTGCCCGTCGGTGTCCGCACGCCCATGGAGTACCACTGTGCAACGGTTTTTTCGGTGTCGAGCGACGCATCACCGTAGTCAAATTCTGCCGGCACCATCACTTCCATTCCCCACGGTTGACCGGCCTTGTAGCCGGACCGTTTGAGATAGTTGGCGGTCGACGCAAAAATGTCGGCGTGGTTGGTCCACAGATTGCGGTGACCGTCACCGTCCTCATCGACCGCGTAAGCCAAGTAGGTGGTGGGAATGAACTGCGTCTGCCCCATCGCGCCGGCCCATGATCCTTTGAGCTGGCTGCGATCTGCATAGTCCTTGTCGAGGATGGTCAGGGCGCCAATCAACTGGGATTTGCCAAAGAATGTTCTCCGGCCTTTATAGGCCATGGTGGCAAGTGACGACACGACATCGTGGTCGCCCATGATTTTCCCATAGGCGGACTCGAGCCCCCAGATGGCGGCAATGATGGCCCGGTCGACACCGTATTTTTCTTCCACTGCTGCCAGCGTGTCGTTGCGCAGAGTGGCATTCGTGATGCCATCATTGACGCGCCGTTCGGATACAGCGCTTTCAAGATAGGACCATACGGGGCGATTGAATTCTGGCTGGTTGCTGTCGCGCTCGAACACGATCGGCAGCGGCTCGGCCGTCGCCATCTCACGGGTGTAAGTCTCGGCGCTGATGCCTGCGGCCAGGGCTTCGCTGCGGAAAGACTGGCGGAAAGCGTCGAATTCGGGATCGGCGGCATGGGCTGCGCTGACAAGGGCACCCATCACGGCGATTGGGGCTACGGCCTGAATGACCCATTTGAACGCTGCCATATTATCCTCCTCGACGTGCTTTCGCTTCTCAACCCTTATAGCCCGCAATCCGGTCGCGCGCCAATGAGAAGGCCGTTAGCTGAAAAGGTTAAAGGGAAGTGTAAACAGCCTCGACCAGTGCAATCGCGCGGGGGTCCCCGACCAGCGCCGGGGACATCTTGTTGGGGACGAAGGCGACGGAGAGACCATGTGCGGGATCGGCAATGGTCAGTGCACCGCCAAAGCCATAATGCCCGACCGCCGTGGCCGACGGCCCCAGATATCCGTGAGTGTTGCGCATGACGCCCGCGCCCCAGGACAGGTCGAAGGGCAGGACGAGATCGTCACCGCGAATGCGTTCGGTCGTCGCCTGTGCCCGGCTGTCGGCACCGGCGACCACATGGTCGCGAACATTGCCTGTCGCGAAAGCCTGCATCACACCTGCAAGCCCCCGCGCCGTTGCGTGCATGTTGGATGCCGGAATTTCCGCGGCCATCCATTGGTCCCGGTCAACACCAGCCGGGGCTGACCAACGTTCAAGGAAGGCGGCTTTTTTCGGCGGCGTGATCGTGCCGAGATCCGGCGCTGCGGGTGGTTTGACCATGGCGCCGACGCGCTCGACCTGCGGCGCTTCAAGGCCGCAATAGACGTCAACGCCCCAGTGTTTCAGGGCCGTACCGATCGTCTTGCCCGTCTGGCGCCGAAAGATCTCACCGGCGATAAAACCGAACGTCTGCGGATGATAGCCGTTCTGTGTCCCGGGCGGCCACATGGGCGCGTGGCCGGCGATCTGCGCGCATGTCGCATCCCAGTCGAGCCAGATGGCCGGGTCAACCGGCTCGGGAAATCCGGGTACGCCCGACTGATGGGACAGGGCCTGAGCGATGGTCAGCTCGTCCTTTCCGTGGGCGCCAAAGGCGGGCCAGATATCGGCGACGCGAACATCATAGTCGATCTCGCCGCGCTCCACCGCGCCCATGATCAGCGCGGCCGTCACGGCTTTACCAGCGGAATAGACGCAGCACAGCGTATCGCCAAAGGCGGTCGTTTTCTGGCGATCCTTCCACCCGGCGGTGAGGTCGAGCACGGGTTCGCCGCCAATGATGACAGCGACACTGGCGCCGAGATTGTCGCCGCTTTCAATGCTTTGGACCAGCACATCGGCCACGGCCGTGAAGCGATCGTCGCAGTGTCCAACAGGATCGGTCATATCAGCTGATGATACAGGCAACGCTGGAGGCAGCAACGGCGCCGCCGATTTCAGGATCAGAGATCCGGCCCAAGGCATCAATCACCTCGAAGGGCGAGTTCTTGCTGGTCAGGGTCACCGTGAAATCCGCAAACTTGCGCAGCTGGCGGTCATTCAGGCGACGCTCAAGCTGATCGGCCATGCAGTCCGCCCGTGAAGCGCTCAACCCCAGTTCCTGCAACCGGTCTTCGATCGTGAATTTGGACACTGTGGAGCAGGCGCTGAGCGCCAGCGCGGACAGGATCAGGGCCAGTCGAACCATGGGAATAGTCTCCTTTGTCATCATGTAGCTGGGCGCTATCGCCGGGCAAATGACGGGATCAGCGGAAGGGCGGCTCGTCAAAGCTGCGCAGCTTGCGGGAGTGCAGGGTCTTGGCATCGTGGGTCCGGAAGTGCTCCAGCGCCTCGATCCCGATCTTCATGTGCTCGCCAATGGCCCGCTCATAGAAACGGTTGGCAGCGCCGGGCAGTTTGATTTCGCCGTGCAGCGGCTTGTCCGAGACGCAGAGCAGCGTGCCGTAGGGCACACGGAAGCGGTAGCCGTTTGCCGCCACCGTTGCGCTTTCCATGTCGATGGCAATAGCGCGGGCGAGATCAAGGCGACGGGCCTCCTCAGCGAAGCGCAATTCCCAGTTCCGGTCGGCGTGGGTCACAACGGTTCCGGTGCGCAGGCGCTGTTTCAGCGCCTTGCCATCATCGCCGGTGATCTTCGCGGCGGCTTCGGTCAGCGCCAGCTGGATTTCTGCGATCGGCGGGACGGGAATTTCGGGCGGCAGGACATCATCAAGAACCCGGTCCGACCGCAGATAGGCGTGCGCCAGTACGTAGTCGCCAAGCCGTTGGGAATGACGCAGCCCCCCGCAATGCCCGACCATGATCCAGCATTGTGGGCGCAGCACGGCCAGGTGATCAGTGATCGTCTTGGCGTTTGAAGGACCAACGCCGATATTGACGAGGGTAATACCCTTATTGTCCTTGGCCTTCAGGTGATAGCACGGCATCTGGTAACGGCGCCAAGGGCTGGCCTGAACCTGCTCCGTCGCATCGGCCGTGTCGGCTGTGACCCGCACCCCGCCAGGGGCAACAAATTCTTCGTAATCGACGCCATCCTGACGCAGGCGATCAATGCCCAGTTCGACGAATTCATCCATGTACCGATGATAGTTCGTGAACAGAATAAATTCCTGGAAATCTTCCGGGTCCGTTCCCGTGTAGTGCTTCAGGCGCTGCAGGGAGTAGTCCGTGCGCAGGGCAGAGAACAGAGACAGGGGACGCACCCCTGTGCCTTCGCCCACCATCATGGACGGCGTTTCGGTCGTGCCGTCGGCGATATGATCGCTGATGGTGGCAAGATCCGGAGTGGGAAAATGGCGTGCCAGTTCAGAGGGCGGGACGGACTCCACATCCACGCCCTTCGCCGTATCGATGACGTAAGGGTAGGGGATGTCGTCCTTGGACCAGCCAACGCTGGCTTCGATTTCGTAATGATCAAAGAGGAGCTGCAGCTGTTTGGTCAGATAACGCTGGAACAGGGCGGGGCGCGCCACGTCCGTCTCGTACACACCAGGCGCCTCGAATTTGCCAAAGGCGGATGAGATCGGCGGCACTGCGCCGTCGGGCTGATAGATGATGCGAAGTTTCGGATAGGGGAAACGGGCGTTCTTGGCCGGTGGCGTACCGTCATTCACATAGGCGCTGAACGCCTCACGCAGCTTTTCCGCACTCTGGGCGTAGCGCGTGATCAATTTCTGTACAGCTTCCTCGGCCGAGGTGACGGTTTCCCACTGGCTCATTCTCTATCCAATCTCTTCATTCTCGCGGGCTGGCGCGCATCCGCACGGGCAGAAGCGTGGGCCATAGGGCGCGGGCCGGCACCGGGCCGACTGACATCTGTTCTGTATCGGCGGCGCTCGCGCGAAAGTCACGCACCAACGCCGCTTGAAAGTGTTTCGCTATATGCCAGATGAGGCTGCGCATTCAAATGCCCCGCCCGCGCCGCATTCTGGTGTTTTCCCGGCGCGTAATCCCTTTGAAACGCACTGGCCCTATGACCCTTGGGCGATTAAGCGCCGTGATGTAAGGTTTTGGCGAGAGGGAGCTGTCCGATGGCAAGCGAGAAATTACTGATTACCGGCGGCGCAGGATATATTGGCAGCCATGTGGCATGGGCCGCGGCCGATGCAGGCCGGGACATCATCGTGATTGATGACCTGTCGACCGGCCGGGAGGCGAACGTCCCACCAAGCGCCGAGTTTGTTGAGGGGCGCCTTGAGGACCATGACCTCCTGAACAAGCTGATCGGCGATCCGTCCGTGGTGGCGGTGCTGCATTTCGCCGGCAAGATCATCGTTCCTGAATCCGTCAGTGATCCTATCAAATATTATCGAGACAATACCTGCGCCACGCTCGAAATCCTGTCGCGGATGGTCGACACCGGCAAGAAAGCCGTGCTGTTTTCGTCGACGGCCGCCGTTTATGAGCCGCAGGATGAAAGCGGCCCCTTGGTTGAAGATGCGCCCAAGACACCCTTGTCCCCCTACGGACAGTCCAAATTGATGACCGAGGCGATGATCCGGGATATCGGCATCGCACACGGGTTGAGCGCGGCCATCCTGCGCTATTTCAATGTGGCGGGCGCAGATCCAAAAGGGCGGACGGGACAGTCGGGCCCGAATTCGACGCACCTCATCAAGGTGGCCTGCCAGACCGCCCTTGGCCAGCGCGATAAGCTCAGCCTTTACGGTGATGACTATCCAACGCCGGACGGGACCTGCATTCGCGACTATATCCATGTCTCCGACCTGGCGGCCGCCCATCTCCTCGCACTGGATCACGTTCTCGCGAATCCCGGTCAGGTCACACTGAATTGCGGCTATGGCCGTGGCTCCTCTGTCTGGGAAGTGATCCGCGCGGTCGAGGAAGTGACGGGGAAACCGCTGCCCGTGGATGTGGTGGACCGTCGTCCGGGTGACGCGCCGTCTCTCGTGGCCGATAACAGCCGGATCATGGAGCTTCTGGACTGGCACCCGCAGCATGACAGCCTGACGGAGATGGCCAGTTCTGCCCTCGAATGGGAGCGCAAGCTCAATCAATGATCCGTTGGGGGGCAATCGTCGGCGCGATTATTCTCGCGGTGGTCTTGCCCATCGACGCAGCTGCCGAACAGCTGACCGTCGGGCCAGATCGTCAGTACCGTGACCTTGATGCCGCTGTCCGTGCGTCCCGCGCCGGGGACGAGCTGGTGCTCCAGCCGGGGCGCTATGTTGCTGCTGATCTGAAAATTCCTCATGACCTGACACTGACGGGAACCGGTGACGTTGTGCTGTACGCCCCGGCACCAGTGGCCAAGGGCTTGCTTGTCCCGGGAGCCGGCACAGAGATTGTGGTCCGTAACCTGACTTTTGAGGGTGCCAGATCACCAGATCGCAATGGGGCGGGCATTCGCTTTGAAGGTTCTTCCCTGCGCGTCGAGGACAGCACGTTCCGGCGCAATGAGGACGGTATTCT
This sequence comes from Parvularcula sp. LCG005, assembly GCF_032930845.1. Lineage (GTDB taxonomy): Bacteria > Pseudomonadota > Alphaproteobacteria > Caulobacterales > Parvularculaceae > Parvularcula. Next base: position 282,545 of record NZ_CP136758.1, read on the forward strand.
CGCCACCGGCGACCCGGGCGGCATGCTGGTCATCCACCGATCCCGGTTTGAAGCAAACGGTCATGGCGATGGCTATTCCCACGCCATTTATCAGTCCCGTGGACAGCGTTTTGAAGTGCATGATTCCGATTTTGTCGGCACCCGGATCGGTCATCACGTCAAATCGCTGGCGGCGCTTATCGTCGTCGACAATAACCGCTTCGATGATGGGGACGGTGAGCCGTCCTATGTCGTTGACGCCACGGCGGGCGGACGGCTCATCATCACAAACAATCAGGTGATACGGCGCGCCTCGGCCAGCCAGGATACGCTGTTCAATTACGACGTGTCGCGCGGCGGCCGTGTCGGCGCTGTGACGATAAGCGACAATGTGCTGACGACCGCCAAGCGCGGTACGGAGCTGCTGCGCAACCCCGAACGTGCGCCCGTGACATCGACGGACAATCGCTTTCAGACGGCGGCACGCGGCTCATTCGATGATATTCGCAACGCCGAGACGGTTGCAGAACCGGCCATGCCCGCCGCATCGCCGCGCGCCGTTGTTCCGGCCATTCAGTCCACGAGTGACGTCGACAGCCGGCTTGAAAACCTGACCCCGCAACAGCGCCGTGCAGTGGCCAAGCTCGTAGCCCAGACGCCGCCGGTGGAGCGCGATCTGACCCACCCAAAAGTGTCGGCAGATGGGCTCTTACATAGTCCGCAGTTCCCGCCGAAGGCCGACGGGGACCTCGTTCGGTTCAAGCTGCGCCCCGTGATTGCCGGCGAGTCCCCTTATGTCATTTTTGGCCAGGTGTTCGAGCCCGGCATGGTCAAACCCGATACGGGTCTCGTCGCCCGAATTGGCGGTACCGAAGTGCCGGTTCAGATCGTGCCAAAAGCGCTGCATCCGGACGGATCGGTACGGCATGCGGTGCTGTCGCTACGGGTGCCTGACGGAACGACGGCAATTGTGGATGCCGCCCTGCGATTAGGGCCTGCGCCCTCTGGTCCAGCTGCGGGCCTTGATAGCCTGCCCAATCTCATGCTGACTGTTGAAGGAAATCTTGGCGGCCGCACGCCCACGACCATCAAACGGTCGCTGCGCGGGTTTCTTGACCATTCAACAGTCTGGGTGAACGGCCCTGTGGTCACGGAACGGACGGGGCGCAGCGAGCTTGGGCCTCTGCTATCGGTCACCGCAGATATGCGGCTTTACGCAGACCGGACGGGGCGCGTCCGCCTGACCTTTGAGAATTACAAGACATTTCACGATGCGCCCCGGGACCTGTCCTATCGCGTCACCGTTACGGATGGCGATGAGGTGCTGTTCGCCGACACGATCAATCTGCATTACCGCAACGCTGGCTGGACGACGGTTCTGCCGATCCGTGCACGGCGTGCCTTTGATGTCGTTCATGATCTAGAAAGTCTGATCGCTGCGGGCGCCATGCCGGGCTATGACCTGGCATTGGGGATTGCACCGGACAGCCTGCCGTCAACGAATGAGCCCGTCCGCCCAGGCGTCGCCGGTCCCCTGACCCCCTATATGCCAACGACGGGGGGGCGGACCGATATCGGGCCCCAGACCGGTTGGGCCGCCGCATGGACCATCACACAGGACCCGGCCGCGAAACGTTTACTTCTTTATACGGCTGATATTGGCATCACAGTGCCGTGGCACTTCCGTGACGATGCGACGGGGTTGCCTGTCATCACCACGAACCGGCCCCGCTTCTGGGCAGAAGAGCGCGGGGCGGAAGCCAAATACGGCAAGGACCGCGTACCTGCCAGCCTGTTCGCCGGGCAGTCTGGCGGCTGGACACCGGATGTTGCGCACAAGCCAAGCCTTGCCTATCCGGCCTATCTGGCCACGGGTGAGGCGGTTTATGCCCGCGAACTGGCCCATGAAGCAGCTTTCGCCATCACCAATATATGGCCGGATCTGCGCGGCCCGTCGGGGGATCTTCTCACTGGCGCGCTGCAGTTGCGGACCACGGCGTGGAGCCTGCGGTCGGTGGGCGATGCCGCTTTCATTCTGCCCGAGGATCATCCGCTGAAGGATTATTTCAGGACGGTTCTCGCCCATAATATCGACGATCTGGTCGGGAATTATGTTCGCCGCGGGACGATGGATAGTGCCGGGGAGACAGAAGGCTATTTTGGCATTGCTTCAGCACGGGAGGACGAGGCGATCTCGCCGTGGCAGAACGATTACATGGCCATCGTACTGGCGCAGGAGGTACGGCGCGGGACACCGGGGGCGCGGGCCCTTCTGAACTGGTCCGCCGGCTATGTCGCAGGCCGGGTGCTGGCACCGGGGTCCAATATTGATGTCATTGCCGGCCAGCGGCAACGGGTGATTGGTCCGACCGGCGCGCGGTACCAGAGCTGGCGTGACATTTTCACGGAGACGGCCCGTCTGCATCCGGACGATGTCTATCTGGGGGGCGCGGAAGGCGGCTATGGCCTGCTGCGCGGGGCCCTAGGGGCGATTGTCCAGGCCACGAATGACCCAAGGGCTACTGTCGCGCTGGCGCGCCTCAAGGCCTTGGAAGGGGGCGACAAGCTGACAGAACCGTCCAATCAGCTTGGACGGTCCTACAGCCCGCAATTCGCGCTGGATCCTGCCGACTGATCAGCTCGAGATCGCCATGGCCTCAAGCCCGGACAGGCGCATCTTGATCGGCAGATCGGGCAGCTTGCGCGGGGTAATGCCGTCGACAGCCTTGGCGAAAGCTTCGATATGCGGCGGTGTGGTGCCGCAGCAGCCGCCCACAATGTTCAGCAGCCCGGACTCGGCCCACTCTTTGATGTGGACGGACATGCTTTCCGGCGTCTCGTCATACTCACCGAAAGCATTCGGCAGCCCGGCATTGGGATAGGCGGAGATATGGCAGTCGGCCGAGGTCGACAGGTCCACCACATAGGGGCGCATCAGGTCCGGGCCCAGCGAGCAGTTGACCCCGACGGAGATCGGCTTGGCATGGCGGACGGAATGCCAGAACGCTTCCGGCGTCTGGCCGGTCAGTGTACGGCCGGACTGGTCCGGGATCATGACCGACAGCATGATGGGCAGGCTGAAGCCCAGTTCCTCAAAAAGATCTTCTATAGCGAAGATCGCCGCGCGGACATTCAGCGTATCGGTGATGGTTTCGATCAGCAGGATATCGGCGCCGCCCTCGATCAGGCCGCTGGCTGCCTCGCGATAGGCCGCGGCCAGTTCATCGAAATCAACATTGCGCGCGCCGGGATCGTTCACGTCTGGGCTCAAGGACGCCGAGCGGTTTGTCGGGCCGATTGCCCCTGCGACAAAGCGCGGCTTTTCGGGCGTGCTGACGGCGTCGGCGGCCTCGCGCGCCAGCCTTGCACCAACCACGTTCAGCTCCCGCGCCAGCTCTTCCATGCCGTAATCGGCTTGAGCAATTGTGGTCGCGCTGAACGTATTGGTTTCGATAATGTCGGCGCCCGCATCGAGATATTGCTGGTGAATGTCAGTGATGATGTCGGGACGGGTCAGACACAGCAGGTCGTTATTGCCGCCCACATCTGATGGCCAGTCCTTGAACCGCTCACCGCGATAATCCGCCTCTTTCAGCTTGTGACGCTGGATCATGGTGCCCGCAGCCCCGTCGAGGACAAGAATGCGGTCGTTTAGCGCTTTTTCGAGCGCGTCCAGACGCTTGGCGCGGGCGGTATCGATGGCCATGAGGTTCTCCGGTGTTGAAAATCGGATATAAAGAATTCTTTATATGATGCCAAGCCCTGTCGACTTTCGCAAAAATCGGCGCGTCCGAGCAGGCTCGGACATTGACGAAAGGGTCGGGCACCTTAGTTTCAGGGGTGAGATTCACCTTTCCTGAAAGGATATAATAATGGCTGTAGAATTACCGGCACTCCCCTATGCGCGCGACGCGCTGGAGCCTCACGTTTCAAAGGAAACTCTCGACTATCACTACGGCAAACACCATCAGGCGTATGTCGACAACCTCAACGGTCTGATCAAGGATACCGACCTTGATTCAAAGCCGCTTGAGGAAATCATTCTGCACGCGGATAAAGAAGGCAAGGCCGGCATTTTCAATAATGCTGCGCAGGTCTGGAACCACACTTTCTACTGGAACTCGATGACACCATCGAGCGGTGGCGGTGCGCCAAAAGCGGGCTCGAAGCTGGCTGCGGCGATCGACGAAGCCTTCGGTTCCTACGACAAGTTCAAGGACGAGTTCGCCACCGCCGGCAAGACACAGTTCGGTTCCGGCTGGGCATGGCTCGTCGCCAAGGGCGGCAAGCTTGAAGTGCGCAAGACGGCCAATGCCGAAACCCCGCTGACCGAAGCCGGCGTGACACCGCTCCTGACCATGGATGTGTGGGAGCATGCCTATTACCTCGACTACCAGAATGCGCGTCCGAAATATATCGAGCACTGGCTCGAAAATCTGGCGAACTGGGATTTTGCCGAGCAGAATTTCGAAGCGGCCTGACAGCCTGACGCCCACTGATAAAAGGCCCCGCTGCATGCGGGGCTTTTTTATGGCGTGATGACCGAGACGGCCAATTCATCGATGGAAGCCAGGACGGGCAGGCGCACCGCATCGTCCTCAAAGCCGAGACAATGGCTTGCCGCCTCGATTGTGACGACCTCACAATCGGCAAGACCGTCTGAGCAAAGCCGAAGGGACCTGTCGTTGAACACCACATTGTCCTGACCCGCGAGGATCATCCGCACTGGGACCGACAGGTCATCCAGTGCGGCACCGTCCGTCAGGTCACGGCCCGACCGTTCCAGGCCGCTGAACCATTTCGCGGTGACGCCGCCGACCCGATACTCTGTGTGAAGCGTATAGAAAGCATCGCGCAGGTGGATGCGGTCTTCGCGGTCACCGCACCATTGGCTTTTCTCCTCGCTATCCCAGTTCACATGCCAGTTGCGCTGGCCCGGCGCATATCGGTTGCCAAGTCGCGTATGGTTGGCAAACCATGCATAGGCCTTCGCAGCCGCCCTCGGCATGCCCGGATTGGCCTCAAGCGCGGGAACAAGCGGCACGATGCCCGCAATGTCCATCTCGTGGTCTGCGGCGGCGCGCAGGACGGCGTGACCGCCCATGCTTTCACCCACCAGAATGATCTGGCTGTCTGACTGTGCTGCAATATGATCCGTTACCAGATCAACCGCATTGCCATATTGCTGGAACCGGCCGGTATAGGGTTTTTCAGGATTGTCCCGCCGCCTGACGGATCCGCCCTGTCCGGGCAGGTCCATGGCCACAACGCGGTAACCCTGAGCGCGCCAGTGGGCGTAGAAATCAGCATAGAGCTCCACGGTGCTCGTGAAACCGGGGATATAGAGGATGGTGACCGGGGCATCGACGGGCCCTGCGCTACCAAAACGGATCACCCCCTCATCGGCAAAATCCAGTGTCTCGAAGGTCCAGTCGTCGGGTAGGGGCGCAAGATTGGCGTCGAGGTAGTCCGTCGCCTTCTGTTCATCGGCAGCCGTTACAGTGGAAGGGGTATAGGGTTTGGGTCGTGCCACCACCACGATCACGACCAGCATCACCACCACCAGCGCCCACAGGGCGTCACCTCGACCGATTTTCGTCCTGATCTCCATGACCTGCCCTTTGCTCGTCTGTGCCATCTTGGCGCGGGGCGGGGGCGGAGGCAATTGAAGCTGTCGCGACCGACTCGCCCATAAAACCGACTGGCCCATAAAAAAGCGCGCCCCGGAAGGGACGCGCTCGCTTGGTCGGTGATGACCGGCTTACTTGATGTCGAGCAGCTCGACCTCAAAGACCAGCGCCTGGGCCGGGCCGATCGGGCCGCCGGGCGTGCCGCGGTCGCCATAGGCAATGTCAGACGGAATGTAGAAACGATACTTGTCGCCCACATTCATCAGCGCGACGCCTTCGGTCCAGCCGGGGATCACGCGGTTCAGCGGGAACTCGGTTGGCTCACCGCGGTCATAGGAGCTGTCGAATGGAGTGCCATCGGGAAGCGTGCCCTTGTAGTGAACGCGGACGACATCGGTTGGCGCCGGTGTCGCGCCCTGACCGCCATCTTCCAGCACTTCATACAGAAGGCCGCTTTCGGTCTCGGTCACGCCATCCTTCTTGGCCATTTCAGCGAGGAAGGCCTGTGACTTTTCACGGTTGTCGGCGACCATGGCTTCGAACTGCTCACGCTGGGTGTTCTGTTGCGCTTCGGCTTCAAGGCGCGCCTCTTCCGCGAGGCGTTCCTGCTCAGCGATGACCTCGGCACGGCGCTCCGGCTCATCCTCTCCAATGATTTCGAACAGCTGGATGTCAAAGATCAGCGTCTCGTTTGGCTCAAACAGGCCGGGCAGGCCTTCTTCACCAAACGCCTGTTCCGGCGCGATGATCACGCGGGCGGTTTCGCCCTCATGCATTTGCGCCAGCGCGACAGGCACGCCGGGAATCGGAATTTCGGTGAAGGACTCAACGACGAGCGGCTCGGGCAGGGCGCTTGAATCGTCAAACACCCGACCGCCAATGACGGAGCCTTTATAGTGGAAGCGCAGGACGTCGGTCGGTCCGGCTGTCTTGCCGCCATTGCCTTCTTCCAGCACTTCGAACAGCACGCCTTCTTCAAGCTCACGCACACCATCGCGCGCTTTCTGCTCGGCGATGAATTCAGCGGATTTCTTGGCGTTCAGCTCATAAATCGGGCTTTTGGGGGCGTCTGGAATTTGCACGGCCATGTTCACATCGGCCTCTTCGACCGCCTCTTCCACTTTTTCGGCTTTTGCTTCGTCATCTGCGTCATTTTTTCCACCGCACGCGGCGAGCACGCTGACAGAGGCCAGAAGGGCGAGGCGAAGGACGGGATTCTGCATAAAAACGGCTTTCTTTGATCGGTCCCGGGGGGTCTACTCCGGGAGGCGCATAGCCGTCCACCGCCACAAATTAAAGGGTTGTTAACCCGAAAAGGGCGACGCCTTACAGGTAGTGGAAAACCATATCTTGACCCGAATGGTGGTTTGGCCCCTAGATATGGTGTTCTTGGTGGACGGCTAGGGAAATTGACGAGAGGATAGTTTCATGCGCGAAGTTTCGCTCACTGAAAAAGCTGAGGCCCGGATCAGCAACAAGACGACGAATCCAGCATCCCCTGCTGCCGAACCGAAGGATCGCGCCGACCGGCCGCATCTGAAGGTGGTGCGCGAGGTGGTGGTCGATCATTCCCGTGATGCCCTGCTGACCGATTTTGGCAAGAAGACCATGGATGACCGCTATCTGCTCGAAGGCGAGTCCTATCAGGACATGTTCGCCCGGGTGGCCACGGCCTATGGTGACGATGCCGACCACGCCCAGCGCATCTATGACTATATTTCAAAGCTGTGGTTCATGCCGGCGACGCCCGTGCTGTCCAATGGCGGGGCGAAACGCGGCCTGCCCATCTCCTGCTTCCTCAATGCCGTGAATGACAGCCTTGATGGCATTGTCGGCACCTGGAACGAGAATGTCTGGCTTGCCTCCAATGGCGGTGGCATCGGCACCTATTGGGGCGGCGTCCGCTCGATCGGGGAAAAGGTGAAGGGCGCAGGCGCGACCTCCGGCATCATCCCGTTCATCCGCGTCATGGATTCCCTGACGCTGGCGATCAGCCAGGGCTCTCTGCGTCGCGGCTCGGCGGCCTGCTATCTCGATGTGCACCACCCGGAAATCGAAGAGTTTCTGGAAATCCGCAAACCGTCCGGCGACTTCAACCGCAAGTCCCTGAACCTGCACCATGGCATCAACATCACCGATGAGTTCATGAATGCGGTGGCCAAGGATGAAGAGTTCGGTCTGCGCTCACCAAAGAGTGGTGAAGTCCTGCGCCGGATCAATGCCCGCAAGCTGTGGCAGAAGATTCTGGAAATCCGTCTGCAGACGGGTGAGCCTTACCTCATCTTCTCCGACACGGTGAACCGCTCCATGGCCAAGCACCAGCGCGATCTGGGGCTGAAGGTGTCTACGTCGAACCTCTGTGCGGAGATCATGCTGCACACGGGCGATGACCATCTGGGCAATGAGCGCACGGCCGTGTGCTGCCTGTCTTCGGTCAATGCCGAGAAATATTTCGAGTGGAAGGATGAGCCGCGCTTCATCGAAGACGTCATGCGCTTCCTCGACAACGTGCTCGAAGACTTCATCCAGCGTGCACCGTCAGAAATGGCAAAAGCTGTCTATTCCGCCCAGCGTGAGCGGTCGGTGGGGCTGGGCCTGATGGGCTTCCATTCCTTCCTGCAACAGATGGGCGTGCCCTTTGAAAGCGCCATGGCCAAGTCATGGAACATTCGCCTGTTCAAGCATATCCGCATGGGCGCTGACGCGGCCAGCGTTGCGCTGGCGGAAGAGCGCGGGGCGTGTCTCGATGCGGAAGAATGCGGCATCAAGCAGCGCTTCTCGCACAAGCTGGCGATTGCGCCGACGGCGTCGATCTCCATCATCTGCGGCGGCGCCAGCCCATGTATCGAGCCAATCCCGGCCAATGTGTACACGCACAAAACCCTGTCGGGCTCACACACGGTGAAGAACCAGGCGCTGGAGAAGCTGCTCGAATCCAAGGGCGTCAATGATGACGACACCTGGGCCTCAATCCTCGAGCATGAAGGCTCGGTGCAGCATCTGGACTGTCTGTCCCAAGATGAAAAAGACATCTTCAAGACAGCGTTCGAGCTTGATCAGCGCTGGGTCATCGACTTTGCCGCTGACCGCGCGCCGTTCATCTGCCAGTCCCAGTCGATCAACGTGTTCATTCCTTCGGATGTGAACAAGTGGGACCTGCACATGCTGCACTGGACCGCGTGGGAGAAGGGCGTGAAGTCGCTCTACTACTGCCGCTCCAAATCTGTTCAGCGTACGGCGTTTGCCGGCGGGACCAGGGTGGACAGCGCCGAGGCGTCGATGGCTGCCGCCGGTGCAGCGCGCACGGACTATGACGAGTGCCTCGCCTGTCAGTGAGAAAGCTCAATGATAATCCTCGACTGCGGTGCATGTGGTAGAGAGCAGACCTCAGCCGATTTGCTACAATTCAGGATTTCACCGGATGAAGCTGGTGAAATCCTGCAGGTCAAATTATTCTGCTATTGCCGAGTTTGTCGATCTGAATTTCTTGGCTTAGGCGTTGTAGACAAGCTAAAATTACCTTTGCTTCGCAAGCTGGTGGACGATGGGCAGGCAAAGGGTGATTACACTGACCTGTTTTTCGCAGCTATTCCGCTTTACGTCCGCCCACCACCGAAAAACGTACCTGAACATCTACCCAATGCGATAGAGAAAATCTTCGTCGAGGCCTTGGAGTGCGCGGCATACTCCTTATGGACGGCATCAGCTGCAATGTGTCGGTTAGCCTTGGATAGAATGAGTAAGGACGTCTTGGAATCGATACATGGATTTGAAGAGCATACGACCAAGAGTGATCGTGAGAGATTGGCGAATAGGCTGGAATGGTTGTTTGAGCACGACAATTTGCCAAGCTCATTGGCTGAAATTTGTCAGATAGTCCGTCTCAATGGCAATGATGCCGTGCATGATGGAAATACGCCGGAAATTGAAGCGAAAGACATGTGTGATTTCACAACAGAGATTTTGCGGAGTGTTTATACGGAGCCAGAACGCAGACGGATGGCAATTGAACGGCGATATGACAGGCGTCGCTAATCCTTGCGTATCAGAAGCAAAGACTATGGATGCCGGGGCAGGCCCCGCATGACGAGTTTCGAGATTTGCTCTCTTCCCATCGTCGCCCCGGTCGAGGTTGAACCGCGAAAGCAGTCAGCATAGATTGCACCCAGCGCTCGGACCTACGCCGCAGACACGGGAGCCAGGCGGCATTTCGCAGTCAGCCCCGACCCTCCCGGTGCGCCACCATCCGCGAAACCAGATCCGTAGTCACGCCGGTGTAAAGCGTGCCTCGCGCCTGATTGGTCATGATGTAGACATGGGGGGCCCCATCCTTGGACGATAGTCGCCTCGCCAACCATCGTCACGCCGTCACGCGTCATCCAGGAACCCGCCAAGGCCTCCTCCGGTCACCGTGTAACGCCATCGCGTGACGCGATAACGCTTTGATTTCGTGCACGTATAGGGATCTTGTTCACAATTCCCTGTTAATCATGAAACCCAACTCAACGAGGTTTTCATGTCTGACCACGCTGCCAGCCGAGAACTTGTTCTGACGCTTTACGATCTGCGTCTGGAGAACAACGAGTACGCCATTCGCCAGGTCTGCTCACCAAACCTGCACTTTGAGATCATGGGGCAGGGCACTGACCGGATCGTTGATCAGATCAAGGGCGATCCTGACGCCATTCGCCATGCGTTTGAGTATATTACCAGTCACTGGCACTGGGTCCGGCAGGACATTCACGATATCGTCTGTGACGGGAATACTTATGCTGTCCGCTATACAGTGACGATGGACTATCTGCCGCTGTCGCGGCGGGTGGTGATGGAAATCGCCGACTTCGTGACCATTGAGAATGGCCTCGTCACCAAGATCATCGAATTCCTCGACACGGCGACGATCGATTCCCTCATGCAGGAAGCCGCCTCGCTGAATAAGCAATCTGCCTTGCGCGTTAACGTGTAGCGCGCAGCAAAAAGGGCGCCCGGATAGAGCGCCCTTTCGATTGTCTCGTTAAGAAGAGGCAGTTCAGCCCAGTTTCTTCTTGCGGCGGCTGGCGCCCAGAGCAACGAGGCCAGAGCCCATCAGAAGCGCTGCGGCAGGAACCGGCACAGCTTCAACGCTCAGCGCGTCGATGTCGAAACCGTCGGTCGTGCGGTTGCCAACGCTCGAGTCGCCGTAGATCTGGCGGCTGATGTCCTGAAACGCGACATAGGTGAATGTGCCAGGAACGATCACGGAATTGATCGCTGCTTCAGAGCCACCCTTGCCGTTGGTCAGGGTGCCGATGCTGAAGCCGCCCGTCAGGTTGGCAATCACTTCGTCGATAGAGTTGCCGACATAAACAGCCGCTGCTTCCCAGTGCTTGGAAGGGTTGGTGACTTCGACGACCAGCATCGAACCTGTGAAGCCAGGAGTGATCTGCATCAGCAGAGCGCCGCCAACGTCGCTGCCGTCTGAGGCAAGGCCGAGCGAGTAGAAGCTGCCGTCTGCACTGCCCAGATTGACGTTGTCTGATGCCAGGCGATCGGTGGTTGAACCGCAATTCAGCGCGATGGCTGTGACGGATGCTTTGGAAGCGTCGCAGTCTGCACCAACGACGGTCAGCGACGCTGCGTGCGCGCTGGTCATCATGGCGGCGGTAGTGGCGAGAGCAATAAGAGTGTTTTTCATGAGTTTTCCCCGTGATCTGAACTAACAACCACGACCTTGCAGGCTTGATGCCAACCGGACCTGCGGGCGGAGAAAAACCTAGAAAAAAGATCCAAAAAGTTGTGGAGGGCCTAAAGTTCGTCTTTCAGGACCTTCAGCACGGTGATCCGCGCTGCGACGGCGGCCACGGCACACAGGGCCAGAGGGACGAATACCAGCCACAACAGCATGCCCGGGTCAGCCCCAAGATTGGGCAGAAAGAACCCTTCGCTGCCGTCGTTGAAGCTGGCGATGAGAAAAAGGACGACCGCGGCGATCAGGGCGCCCACGGCGCCGCCCCTTAGACCAAGTGACAGGTAGCGCTGCTGCACTTCATTGGCGATGAACTTGTCGGTGGCGCCGACGAGATGCATCACCTCCACAATATTGCGGTTGGCGGCCAGTCCTGCGCGGGCCGCAAAGATAATGACGGCGGCGGCGGCGCTCATGACCATCATGAAGATGATGAAGGCAATTGCCTGGGCCCGGCGAGCGGCCGCCACAAGTCTGTCATTCCATATGCCATGATCATCAAGCGTCGCCCCGGGCGCAGCGATAGCGAGGCTGTCCCGCAGGGGCTCAAGGCTCTGGCGGCGTTCGGCGGTCACCTCGGCGGTGATCAGGGCGGGCACCGGGATGTCGGCGGTCAGGTTACCCTTGCCCAGCCATGGCTCCAGCAGGGCCTCACTCTCTTCCCGAGACAGGCGGTGCACGCGACTGACGCCCGCACTGTCTTTCAGGATCTGCTCGGCGGCCGTTGCCCCCTCGTCAATGGCATCGCTCGTCGCCCCCTTCACCTGCACGGTCACCGTGCCCGCAAGGTCACCGGTCCAGTCTGCGGCGGCGCGGCTGACCATGAAATAGCCTGACAGCGCCACACTGGCCATGAAAGCCAGAACGGCAATGACGATGGTCAGCGGGGTGCCCGCGGCACCCGCTTCGGGCAGCAGGGGCGTCTGGCGCCGACGCATGGCGCCGCTGCCCTGTACGGTATCAGTATCGCTCATGAAGCGGTCTCCGTGGCAGAGGCAATCTCGCCCAGCGGCTGGTGCAGCGTGACCTGACCCTCTTTGAGACGCAGGATCTTCATGGGCAGCCGCCGGACAAGGGCCAGATCGTGGGTGGCCACGATGACAGCTGTGCCAAGCCGGTTCAGCTCGATCAGCAATTGCATGATCTTGGCACCCATTTCGGGATCGACATTACCCGTCGGTTCATCGGCCAGAATAAGGTCGGGCTTGGACACGAGGGCGCGTGCCAGCGCCACACGCTGTTTCTCGCCACCGGACAGTTGCGGCGGACGGGCATTGATGCGGTGGGACAGCCCCACCCACTTTAACAGATCGATAACGTCGTTTCGATACGCCGGTTCGCGAACCCCGAGCACCCGCATGGGCAACGCCACGTTTTCAAAGGCCGTCAGATGGTCCAGCAGGCGAAATTCCTGAAATACCACTCCGATCCTGCGTCGCAGGGTCGGCAGCATGCTGGCCGGCAGGGCGCCCACATCCTCCCCAAACACCGTGACGCGGCCAGCGGTCGGCCGATGCGCCATGTAGATCAGCTTGAGGAGGGTGGTCTTGCCCGCGCCCGAGGCGCCGGTCAGGAACCGAAAATCACCTTCCCTGAGCGTCAAATTGGCGGCGCGCAGGACGTCCCAGTCCCCGTCATAGGACAGACGCACGTCGTTCAGCTGAACGATGACGGGTGCGGAATTGTTTTGGGTCGAGTTCGGATGATCGGACATGGCCCTCTCTCCTACACTGATGCGGCGGGGGCAAGGCAATGATGATTTCATGTCCATCCTGCCCAAAAACGTATCGTGTCGCGGCGTCCGCCATCCCGCCGGAAGGCCGCGATGTTCATTGTGCGTCCTGCGGCGCCGTCTGGTTTGAGCGCGGCGTTGTTGCCGATACGCTGGATATTGAGCGTGAGGAGCAGATGGCGCGTCACCTGGCCCAGCGGGCTGAGGTGGAACTGGCCGAACAGATTCTCAGTGCGCTGGCGCCTCGTCAGGGCGTGCAGGCTGCACTGGCGACCAGCGAAGCGTCCATCGGCGACGCGACATCAAAGGCGGATGATCAGTCGGCTGCGACCGAGGCCAGCGAAACGGCGCAACCTGCTGCTCCCCGAGAGCAGGAGGGGAGCCGTACGGCGCTGGCGATCGAGGACAAGCGCTCGGTATCGGCTCCTGTTCCTTCCTCAAAGGCGATTACGATCGATATGCCGCGCACCCCGGCATCGGCAGAGCAGCGCAGTGCGATCGAACTCGTCCAGTATGCGCTGAAACGCCGGTGGCGGATTGGTCGGCGGCGTCGCCCTTCACAGCGCGACATCCCGCCCGGACAGGCGGCCGCCGAGCGCTTTCGTGCGCAGATCCGGGCGCGCAATCTGAACCGCATGACGCCGCTGCGGGCGATCGGCTGGTCGGCCTGGGCCGCCACGATCGTCGTTACGTTAGGGGTGCTGACACAGTTTCGGGAGCCGGTGCAGTCGGTCTGGCCGCGGCTCTCCAATGCGTATGCCCTGTTCGAGCCGACGCCGGTATCGCCCGTCCGTCTGAGCGATGTGAAAGCGCGATATGCGCAGTCCACCCACGGTCCTGTGCTGGAGCTTCGCGGTACACTGATTAATGAGGGCAAGGAGGATATTCTGCCCGAACTCAAACTCGCGTCTCTGGACAATGGCAGAACGTTTTCGAGCCCTGTGCGTGTCAGCAGTGTTCCGATACCCAGGGGCGGCGAACGCCCATTCGTCATTCGCGCGCAAGTGCCTGCGGGAACGCGGCAAGCCTCACTGAGTATCGCCTCCACAACCAATGCCACTGGTGAACGGTCCCAATTCGTGCTGCAACAGACCGGTAGCGGTTGGGGCGAAGCGCTGCCTGACGCGGCGATTCGTCAATCCGGCAACTGAACAGGCAAGCCTTGGCGCCCTGGTGGGCGTCAATGAGTCGATCAGAACAGGTCAGATCATGAGAACCCTCTATTCCGAAACTGATATTGCGACGGCGATAGAAGCGCTGGCGCCGCAGATCGTCGACGCTCTCGGCAAAGATTTCATAATTGCTCCAATCCTGAATGGTGGCTTCATTTTCGCCGCCGATCTGGCCCGTGCGCTGTTTCGTCATGGTGCGGATCCTGAGATCGATTTCCTGCAATTGGCCAGCTATGGCGATGAGCGTGAAAGCTCAGGCACCATCAAGGTCGTGAAGGACCTCTCATCTCCCGTTGAGGGGCAGACAGTGCTGCTGGTCGATGACGTATTGGACAGTGGCAACAGCCTGCACTTTGCGCAACGTCTGCTAATGGAACGCAAAGCCGCAAAGGTGGCCATCTGCGTGGCCGTCAACAAGGTCCGCGAACGGACCCACAACGTCACGTCAGATTTCACCCTGTTCACAAGGGATGCCGATGCATTCCTGGTTGGGTATGGCATGGACGATGCGGGCCGGCGACGTGCCTTGCCCGTCATCGGCGTCATTGAATAAGCCCACTCAGAACCGGCGCAGCAGGCCTTCAAGATAGCGGCGCTCTTCGGCTGACAGTCCAGGGTCTGACAAGCGTTCGCGCAGCTGCTGCGTCAACTCCCGAATACGATCCGGGTCCGCCATATCTGGAATTGTCACGCCCGTGTCACCCTGTTGGCCATAGACCCGGCCAAGGGGATCCCGGTCGGCGCCCCGGCCGCTCATGCTGCCATTTTGTCCGGGGGAACCACTTGCATTGGGGTCTTCGCCATCGCCCCTTTCAGACATGCGCTGGGCCGCGAGCGCACTGGCACCTTCGCGCAGCGCGGCAATCGCCTGTTCCTGCAGCGCTTCTGCACCGGTGTAGTCGCCGCGATCAATCGCGCCCGCGGCGGCGCGCATGGCATCAGCCGCCTGATCAAATGCAGAGGACGCGGAGGGGACTTCACCTGCGCCGTCGCCCTGACCTCCGGACTGCTGGGCAAGATCGTCCGCCTGCTGTGCAAGGTCGCGCTGTTCACCGCTCAGGCCCTGACCAGACCGGCTTCCGCGACCAGCGCCAAACGTGTCGTCGGAAAGGCGACGCTGCCGGTCGATCAACTCCCCGGCATCGTCGAGCGGGCCACCCGGCCCGTCACCGCCTTCGCCGCTGCCTTGGCCGCCAGCCTGTCCGCCGCCCTGTCCCGACGCCCCCGACTGACCTTCCTGGCCCTGGCCACCGCCTTGGGAAATCTGCAAATTCTGCAGGAGCCGCTCAAGCTCAGCGAGCCGCTGACGCGCTTCCTCCGTGTCCCCCTGACGGCGCAGGCGGGCAATTTCGTCGAGGATATCGTCAAGGGCGCGTTCGCTCATGCTCTCGCCGCCGCCGCTTTCCGGCGCATTGGCGTCACCGGACGCGGCAAGGGCGGCCACATAATCATTCATCGCCTGGCGCAACTCTTCGATCAGCCGATCGATCTCATCCTGTGAAGCGCCGCGGGCGAGCGCGTCGCGCAATGCGGCTTGCGCCTGCTCAAGACGTTGGCGCGCAAGTGTCAGTCCCTCATCCTCGAGCGCGATCGCCAATGGCCAGAAGGTTTCTACAACACTGTCCGTATTATCGCCCTGGCCCTTGAACACCTCATGATAGGCCGTCCGTAGAAGGAGATATTCTCGCGTATCGGCGGCAAAGCGGTCCGGCGCAAAGGTCAGCGCATCGAACAGGCGAGCTGTTCGGCGCCAGCTTTGCGGGGCTAGCGCCAGACTGCGCCGCTCCTCGATCACCGCCTTGGCCAGCGGGTTGTAGAATGTGCGCTCAGGGAGGGTGAAAGTCAGTGGCGCTGTCCGCGCTGTCTGGCCGGCCCCGTCGGTCACTTCCACGCTCATATCAACCGACAGGCCAGCCCAGGGGTGCTCGGTCAGATCAATGGTCACTTCCCTGTCGCCGGCCGCGCCGCGCAGTGCCGGAACGTCCACGCGCAAGGCCTGTCGCCGTGCGGTGCGGTCCGGTTGGGGCGCGTCCGGGGCCCGCCTGTTCTCACCCGACAAGCGCAGGACGACGGCCGCATCGGCAACGCCGTAATCATCGTCGACGGTGATGGCGAGCGCAGTGCGCGTGGCGCCCTCTACGCCCGGGGCGTCGCGCCATTCTACGCTCGGCGCACGGTCGGGGATGATGCCGATGGGCCAGATGGTGGTGTTGCGGCCCGAGCGCAGGGTCAGGGCGACATGTTCATCCAAGGGGGCTGTTAGGGTGAGGGCGCCCTCTGCCTCTTCCAGCGTTGCGGTCTCATTTTTGTTTTCAGTCGACAGGCCGGCGCTGGCCCGTGGGCGGCTGCCATCGGCCTGGCTCAGCCGAACTTTCAGGACACTGCCCCGCGGCACATTGGCCTGGTCAGCCGTACCGGGTGGCAAATCATCGCCCCGAACCAGAAATTGTGGCGGCAGACGGGTGTAGTCCGGCGGTTCAATCCAGACATCAGCGATCAGGGGTACCTGTTTGCCAAATCGGGGATGCAGGCTGTCGGCAAGGCGGGTGGACCAGTTGCTGCCCGCCAGCACGACGCCAAGGATCAACAGCATCACCGCGCCAACCCGCAAGGAATAGGGATCGATCCGGTCGATCAGCGCGCGAGGCTGTGCCGGGCGGACATGGGCGGTCTGTTGCGCGAGGCGGTCCAGATGCGCCTGCCAGAATGGGTCATCCGTGGACCCTGAGAACGGCTCGTCATCCAGGTCCCGCAGCGCCCCGGCCGTCAGATGGCCGTCGTCCTCAAGCCGGATCAGCGCGTCTTCGCGTGTCGGGAAGCGCATGGGACCAAGCCCACGATAAAGCAGAATAAACGCGGCGATCGCGCTGATGATCAGCACGGCCAGATGCACCGTACCCGGCACCACCTGCCACGCGCCGATCAGACTGAGGCCAATAAAGGCCGCAATGACGGCCAGAGGCGGAACCAGCGCCGCGTAAAGCCGCTCCCAGAACAGGATGCGTCGCGTTCGGCCAATGGGAAGAGTGTAACGGGGACGTGCCATAGACATTCCCATTAGCGGGCTTTTTCCGGAACGTCATGTTTCGGAAAGGACAGGGTGAAGGCCGAAATCGGGCCTAGGACGCGGCCTTGTGGGTGATCAACAGATCCTTGTGAGCCGACGGCAGGCGCACATCGGCATCGCTGTCGGTCAGCAGGTCGATCGGTTTCTCTGT